>JAPDIW010000058.1 GCA_029259415.1 Archaeoglobi archaeon | reverse complement strand
GCCTCACAAAAGCTTGGACTGGGATGAACCGATCAATGCGTTCTGGTACAAGCTCCCTCCTGAGAGAGTTTTGTGGTTTGGTAGGGGGTGGTGGGATGAGAAAGTGTAAATATAATTTGGGATACCACACTTAAAATTTTACACTACAAAAACCTTAAAAAATTCTTCAAATAATTGGCTTTAATGGTAAAAATTGATGATGTTGACATAAAAATTCTGAGGGAACTGCAGGAAGATGCCAGAAAAAGCCTGAAGGAAATTTCAGAAAAGGTAGGAGTGGCTGAGGGAACTGTTTACAACAGAATAAACAAAATGAGGAAAATTGGGTTGATAAAGAAGTTCATTCCCGTCATCGATTACTCACTGCTCGGATACGATCTCATTGCGATAATAGGCATTACCGCCGAGGGTGGATACCTCACAGAAATCGAAAAGGAGATTGCAAATGAGAAGAATGTCACTGCTGTGTATGACGTCACAGGAGACTACGACATTATAGTGGTGGCGAAGTTCAAGGACAGAGACAGTCTCAACGCCTTCGTAAAAAGAGTGGCGGGGATGAAAAGAGTTCTGAAGACTTACACGATGCTTGTTTTGAACGTCGTCAAGGAATCGCACCTCATAGACCTCTAAGTTGTGTACTCAGCGTTCAACTTTACGTAGTCATATGTGAGGTCGCAACCTATTGCAAATCCCTTCCCTGCTCCTTTTTCAAGCTTTATTTTTATGACGAGATCATCTGAATTTTGCATGAGCTTTCTTGCCTGCTCTTCTGTCCCAAGAGGTCTTCCCGCATCAACCAGAAATACTTCTTCTTTGCCATCGGAGAAGCTGAGCGTTATTCTTTCGTCAACATCAGCCCCGCTGTAGCCGGCAGCGGCAATTATTCTTCCCCAATTGGGGTCGCAGCCGAATATTGCTGTTTTGACAAGCAGAGAACTTGCAACTGCCCTTGCAATCAAGTTCGCGTCATCGTTACTTTTCCCGCCCTCAACATGAACCTCAAAGACCTTGGTGGCACCCTCTCCATCCCTCGCAATCTGCTTTGCTATGCTGTAAAAGACTGAATGTAGCTCCTGCTCGAAAACGTCTCTCTCAACTCTCTCCTTGCCAGTTGAAACAAGCAGGACGGTGTCGTTGGTTGAAGTGTCGCCATCAACGGTCAGCCTGTTGAATGTGCTGTCAACAGCATTCTTGAGCATTTCGTAAAGCTCTCCGCTGTCAAATTTTGCAGAGGTGAATGCGAAGCAGAGCATCGTCGCCATGTTTGGTGCAATCATCCCTGCACCCTTGGCTATCGCAGCTATTCTTGCCTTCTCGGAGTGAGCTTTTTTCACGAACCTGTCTGTGGTAATAATTGCCTCTCCAAATCTGTGAGCATTCTCCGGAGAATTTCCCAGAGAGGAGTAAACCTCAGGTGCTTTCCTCCTTATCCAGTCCATGTTCAGCTTTCTCCCTATAACTCCAGTCGATGCCACTGCCACCCTCCTTTCATCACATCCCAAAAGGTTTGCAGCAATCCTGCACATCTCCTTGGCATCCTTCAACCCCTGCTCACCAGTGTAGGCATTGGCATTACCGCTGTTGACTATGATACCCTCAACAACCCCTTCCCTTATGTTCTCTTCACACACCACAACTGGAGCCGCCCTGATTTTGTTCTGCGTGAAGATACCTGCTATGCTCCCCTTTACCTTTACAAGTCCCAGTCCGTACTTCCCCTCTTTTATTCCGTTGCAAAAGACTCCGTCGATATCTGTTATTTCCATGCTGCAACTCTGTTCGAGTAAATTAAAATTTTCAGAAAATTTTTAATTTTCACGTTCCGAATAGGACTGATGATTGACGGCCTTCCAACACTGGATGACATATCTTACAAAGGAAAGCACGTTCTGCTGAGGGTTGATATCAACGCACCAATCGTGAATTCAACAATTCTGGATACGAGCAGATTTGAGAGCCATATTCCAACAATTGAAGCTCTTGAGGACTCCAAGCTCGTGCTGATTGCTCACCAGAGCAGACCAGGGAAAAAAGACTTCACAACCCTTGAAAGCCATGCATCAACTCTCTCAAAGTTACTAGGAAAAAGGGTCGAATACATAGACGAAATTTTCAGCAGACGTGTTCTCAGGAAAATAAAGGAGATGGAAAACGGAGATATACTCCTGCTTGAGAACGTGAGGTTTTACTCGGAGGAGCAGTTAAACAGGAGCGCTGAGGAGCACGCTGAATGCCACTTGGTCAAGAAACTAAGCAACGCCTTTGACATCTTCGTCAACGATGCCTTCTCCGCCTCCCACCGAAGCCACGCATCCCTTGTAGGCTTTGTTCCTGTTCTACCATCCGTTGTGGGAAGGCTGGTGGAGAATGAAGTAACAGCTTTAAGCAAACCTCTAAAGGGTGAGGGAAGAAAGATTTTCGTTCTTGGGGGAGCTAAAATCAAGGACTCCGTTAAAGTGTTAAAAAACGTGCTTGAAAACGGGATAGCAGAGAAGGTTGTTCTGACAGGTGTTGTTGCCAACTACTTCCTAATGCTGAAAGGATTCGATATAGGGGAAGTGAACAGAAAGGTCGTAGAGGACAACAAGGAAGACGTTAATGACGACGAAATGAAGATGCTTCTTGAGAAATACTCCGACAAAATCATCCTCCCCGTTGACTTTGGTGTGGAGAAGGACGGTGTTAGAGCCGACATCCCCTTGGAGGAGTTTGATGGCAAATACAGAATCATGGATATTGGAGTTGAGACGGTTAACAGGCTTTCGGAAATCATCCCGCAGTACGACTACGTGGTTTTGAACGGTCCTGCAGGAGTTTTCGAGGATGAGCGCTTCTCTCTTGGAACATACGAGATTTTGAGAACTGCTACAAAAGCAGGCTACTCCGTAGTTGGAGGAGGACACATCGCCTCTGCAGCCCGTTTATTCGGCCTCTCGGATAAATTCAGCCACGTATCTATTGCAGGAGGGGCATGTATCAGGTTTTTGAGCGGTGAAAAGTTAGTAGCTCTGGAAGTTATCAAAGAATACTGGAAGAAAAAGTGGGGTAAATCTTAATTTTTTAAAATTTCATAACGATAAAATTTTATACCTTTTGTTTTACTTAAAGGATTAATCAGAGTGATGTTTAATTCAGAAAACGTTAAATATTGTCCACAATTTTCAAATGAAGAGGTGTGATAAAATGAATTACAGGGAAGAATATGAAAAAAAGCTTATCAGTCCCGAAGAGGCTGCAGGACTTGTAGAGAACGGAATGCACATCGAACTCGGTGGTTCTGCCAACACCGCTCTGATCATAGACAAATACCTTGCAAAGAGAAAGGATGAACTCGATTATGTAAAGGTCGGGACTTTCATAGACCTTGTGCACTACGAGATTCTCAAGGCCGATCCGAATGGAGAGGTGTTCGACTGGTCGAGCGGTTTTCTTTACCGACCTGTAAGAAAGACGAGCAAAGAGCTTGGTCCATGCGTTTTCAGGCCAAACCTTTATCACGATGTTCCGAGAATTGTCAGAGAATTCGTAGAAGACTACGAACCCATAGACATCGTTTATCTTGTCACCACACCAATGGACAAGCACGGTTACTTCAATTTCGGCCTTACCTGCTCGCACATGAAGGCGCTGGCAGAGGTTGCTAAGAAGGTCGTTGTGGTTGTCAAGGAGAACATGCCGTGGATTAACGGTGGTTACGATGAGTGCATCCACATCTCGGAGGTTGACTACGTCGTTGAAGACAACGAGATGCCGCTTCCATTTATACCCTTCACCCCACCACCAACCAAAGAGGATGAGATGATTGCCGAAAACATACTCAACGCTGAGATGAAGAATGGCAGAAAGCTCATTCAGGATGGCTCAACCATACAGGTAGGAATTGGTGGTCTGCCAGACACGGTTGTCAAGCTGCTGAAGGAGAGCGGATACAAGAATCTTGGCGTTCATACTGAAATGATGGGTGATGGTACGCTTGAGCTCATTGAAGAGGGTGTGGTTACCAACGACCAGAAGAAGATCGACAGAGGAAAGAGCGTTTTCACATTCGTTCTCGGCTCACTTAAGCTCTACGAATACCTCGACAGGAATCCAGAGGTTGCGACGTATCCAGTTGACTACACTAACGACCCATTCATAATAGCTCAGCAACCGAAAATGTTCTCCCTTAACCAAGCTGCAGAAGCCGACCTGATGGGGCAGGTTAATTCTGAGCAGATGGGGTTAATATCACCAACAGGAAAGCTTTACCAGGTGAGCGGCACTGGCGGGCAGCTTGACTTCGTCATGGGATGTCTGTTCAGCAAAGACAGGCAGGGGATTAGTGTTCTTGCCATGTACTCCACACACAACGGCACTTCAAGAATAAAACCCATCCTTCCACCGGGTGCAGCAGTTACAGTGCCAAGAAGCATGGTACAGGTTATAGCAACCGAGTGGGGAGTTGCTTATCTCAGAGGACTTACAGTCAAGGAGAGGGCAATTGCGATGATACACCTCGCCCATCCAGACTACAGGGACTGGCTGGAGAAGGAAGCAGAGAAACTAGGAATATTCCCGCCGAACTACACGATGCCTGCAGGAAAGCCTGATTATGTGCTTTACAAGAGGGATTAAATTCTTAAATTAGGGTTAAATTTTTAAATTTTTTGAATTAAGACGAGCTATGCAACTTAAACGGGCTGCACTCCTATCATCTGGTGTTGCGTCATTCCTAACACCCTTCATGGGCTCGTCAACAAATATAGCACTTCCGGCAGTGGGAAGGGAATTCCAGATTGATGCCATAACTCTCGGATGGATTGCAACGTCATATCTTCTCGCAGCAGGCATGTTCTCAGTTCCTTTCGGCAGAATTGCAGACATAGCCGGAAGGAAGAGGGTTTTCGTTTTAGGATTGCTAGTCTTCAGTCTTGGCTCTATCTTATCATCCCTCGCTCCTTCACCCGAATCTCTTATAGCGTTCAGAGTTCTTCAGGGCATTGGCGGGGCGATGATTTTCGCCACTTCAGTGGCAATTCTCACCTCAGTATTTCCTCCTCAGGAGAGGGGAAAGGCAATCGGCATTAATACAGGTGCGGTTTACACAGGACTGAGTGTAGGGCCGATAGGCGGAGGACTTCTGACTCAAAACCTCGGTTGGAGGAGTCTTTTTCTATCAAGCGGCATTATCGGCCTCTTTGCCCTAATCGTTGCAGTGTTGCATCTCAAAGACGAGTGGGCAGATGCGAAGGGAGAAAAATTCGACTATGTTGGCTCAACGATTTACGCAGCCATGCTGCTCTTCCTGATCTACGGTTTTTCTGAGTTCTCAGTTCCATTCCTGCTTCTCGGCGTAATTCTGGCTGCAATTTTCGTTGCGTATGAGAACAGACAGGAGCATCCAGTCTTCGCCGTAAAACTTTTACTGAGCAACCTGACGTTTTCCCTTTCAAGCCTCGCTGCCCTGCTGAACTATGCAGCAACTTTCGCAGTCGGATTTTTGATGAGCCTCTACCTTCAATATATAAAGGGTTTCGATGCTCAGAGTGCCGGCTTCATTCTCGTCTCGCAGCCTGTAGTGATGGTTCTCTTCGCTCCAATAGCGGGATGGATTTCAGACAGGATAGAGCCAAGAGTTGTTGCTTCAGCCGGAATGGCCGTGACAACATTATCCCTCATCTTTTTCGCAACTATTGACGGCAATACTGCTCTCAGCAACATAATAGCCTACCTCATGCTCCTTGGCTTTGGTATAGCTCTTTTCAGCTCCCCAAATACCAATGCAATCATGAGCTCAGTGGAGAAGAGATTTTACGGAATAGCTTCCGCCACGGTCGCGACAATGCGTCTTGTTGGCCAGACACTGAGCATGGCACTCGTTATGCTCGTCTTCTCCTTAATTATAGGAAGAGTGAAGATAACACCGGAATATTACGGTGGATTTATCGAATGCTCAAAGATAGCTTTCACGATCTTCGCTGCACTCTGCTTTGTCGGAATTTTCGCATCCTTGGGGAGAGGAAAAATAAGAGGTTAATCAAGCTGCTTCAGCGTGTGAACCATGCGGTGAATTGTTGTCATGAAACCCAGTATGGCCACGACCCATAGCGTTACCAGGTACACATTCACAGCATTTCCGCTGGCATAGCCGTAAAGCAGACCGACCATAATGATTGCAAGTCTGGTGTCTCTCCCTCCAATTCCAACTTTACATTCTGCTCCCTCGGCCTCGGCCATTGCTCTAGTTATGCTGACCCCAAATGAGCCCACTGCCGCCATAAAGCCTGCAAGCCACAATTCTGCGGGATAAAGATAGACCATTCCGATGACTATTGCGGCGTCAACAAATCTGTCGAACACCCTGTCGAGGTAGGCTCCTTTTCTGGTAACTCTGCCCGTCAGTCTTGCCAGATCACCATCCGTGCAGTCAAGAATTTGCGATATGAAGAGTGTAAGCACACCCCAGTAGATCTCTCCCGCCGCAATGACCGCTGCCGCCCCCAATCCGACGATTGTGGCGATGATGGTGATTAAATTCGGCGAAACGCCAGTTTTTGAGAGGATTCTTGCGAGAGGCTTAGAAAACCTTCTGTAAACTAATTCTGTCAGCAGATACTCCCATTTGATTTAAATCACCCCCATTTGGGTAATTTTAAATAACTCCCCTTTTAACATTTTTCATGGAGGCAGTAATACTCGCAGCAGGTTTCGGTTCGAGACTGGGTCACCACACTCGCGAGATACCCAAAGCTCTCCTGAAGGTCGGAAAAAGACCGTTAATTTACTACACAATTCAGACTCTTATTAAGAACGGCGTAAAAGATGTAATAGTCGTTACCGGGCACAAGGGATACGTTTTGAGAGATTATCTTTCGCAGTTCGATGTCAACTTCAAATTCGTGCACAACAGCCTGTACAAGAAGACCAACAATATCTACAGCCTATACCTTGCAATGGATCACGTAAACGGTGGATTTTACATTCTTAACTCCGACGTGCTTTTCCATCCAAGCATCTTCCATAAACTGCATTCCTCCACAAAAGGGAACCTGATTCTGTCCGTTGACAACTTTAAGGAGCTCGGAGAGGAGGAAATGAAGGTTAAAATCGAGAATGGTGTGGTAAAGAGGATAAGCAAACAGATAGATCCTTCAGAAGCGGATGGTGAGTATATAGGCATCGCAAGAGTCGAGGAGAACACCGTTGATGACCTCTACAACCACGTTTCAAAGACCATGGAGATAAAGGGGAGAAGAGTCTTCTACGAGGAGGCATTTCAGTCAATGATGGATGACAACATTCCCGTTTACTACGAATCCACAAATGGTCTGCCTTGGATCGAAATAGACACACCTGCAGACCTGATGATGGCAAGATACGAAATTTATCCCAGAATTCAGTTTTGAGGAAAAGAAATATAGACCCATTTTTTACTTGAAGTATGGCAATCGGTTTTTCGTTTACCGAGGAACAGGAGGATATCAGAAGAGCAGCAAGGGAGTTTGCGGAGAAGGAATTTACACCTGAACTGGCGAGAGAATGCGACAGAGAAGAGAAGTTTCCGTACGAGCTCTGGAAGAAGTGCACAAAGCTTGGTTTCCATGCGGTTGACATTCCTGAGGAGTATGGCGGGGGCGGCTACGGGCCGATAGAAAAGATGATCGTCATGGAAGAGTTCTCGGCTGTGAACCCGGGTTTAGGTCTTGCGTGCCTGCTACCCACCTTTGGCTTCGAGATTCTCGTTCTGCATGGAAGTGAGGAGCAGAAAGAAAAGTGGCTCACGAAGCTTGCAAAAGGAGACGTGATAATGGGTATGGCCAACACCGAGCCTGATGCGGGGAGCGATGCGGCGAACATAAAAACGAGAGCGGTGAAGGAGGGCGACGAGTGGGTAATCAACGGGACAAAGCAGTTCATCAGCAACGGATCAATAGCCGACTTTCTGCTTGTAACCGCAAGAACGAGGGAGATGGATCCAAAAGCGAGGCACAGGGGCATAAGCTACTTCATCGTTGAAACTAATAGGGAAGGTTACAAGGCTAACAAGATTAAGGGCAAGATGGGGATCAGAGCAACTGATACGGCCGAGATCAGCTTCAGCAACGTAAGAGTTCCGGCGGAGAACCTTGTTGGAGAGGAAGGTAAGGGATTCTACTACATGATGGAGTTCTTCGACATAAGCAGAGTTTGGGTCGGAGCGCAGGCTGTGGGAATTGCAAAGGGTGCTTTAAAGCTCGTAATTGACTACGTGAAGCAGAGAAAGACCTTCAACGCTCCTCTCGCCACGTACCAGTACATACAGTTCAAGATTGCCGAACTCGCTACGAAGATTGAGGCTGCGAGAACGCTCGTCTACAGGGCTGCTGCCGTGCAGGTGGAGCAGGGCAAGCCAGACAACACTCTTTCTTCGATGGCAAAATGGTATGCTGGAGAGGTTGCTGTGGAGACTGCAAACTGGGCCCTTCAGTTCCATGGCGGATACGGATACATCGACGAATACGCAATAAACCAGTTCTACAGGGACGCTAAGATAACGGAAATCTACGAGGGTGCGAAGGAGATAGAGAAGTTGATTATTGCGAGGAACCTGCTTGGGTTCAGGTAATTTTACTTTTTTCAGTCTTTATAAGTCGACTTTCACTTTTTAAGCCCCTTCCTGAGTCGCTCAAGGTTCTCCCAAACCCTATCAAGGTCTGCAATAAGCTCCGTAACTCTGTCTATGTTTGAAATTACTCTCCCATAAACATCATCTCCGAGCTTTTCTCTCAGCTCGCAAAATGCTCTTGCTGCAGCAAGAGGGTTTCTTATTCTGTCCACCAAATAGGATACGAGCTTTATGTTCTCGCCAATCTCTTCAATGAGCTTTCTCCTCTCCGTTACGTCTCTCGCAACACCGTGAATAGCGACAACCTCACCACCTTCAATTACGGGATGCGAAACGACTTCGAGCCATAATACATTGCCATTCTTGGCCTTTACGGGCAGCTCGAATGGTTCTGTTGGTTTTTTGGTTTCAACGATTTCCTTTATCTTCTCTCTGACAATGTCATGATATGGTTCAGGAATAACATCCCAGACGCTGACATCTTCACCTCCCTTATACTCAAAAAGCTCCAAAGCCCTCCTGTTCACTTTAATGAAACACCCCTTAAGGTCGTGGACGTAGAGGATGTCGTTGGTGCTGTTCCAGAGGTACTCATAGCTTTCAAGAGCTTTTCTCAGCTCATCCTCCATCCGCTTCTTCTCAGTTATATCTCTTACAAACTCAACAACCATCTTAATCCTACCATCCTCGATAACGGGGTAGCTAAACAGTTCTATCCATTTTACCTTCGACCCCTTGGGCCCCGGAACTACTCCACTTTTCATCTCACCGGTTTTCATGGCTTCAATTGTGGGACAGTTTTCGCATGGCTCTTTGCGGTTATGGTAAGCTTTGTAGCACTTCTTTCCCACCACATTTCCATACCATTTCTCCATAGCATGGTTGACCATTATGACGTTCATCTCAGTGTCAAGAACGCTTATGCCGTCCTGTATTGCATTGAAGATTGCCCTGAAGAAATTCTTCATTTCTCTTAATCTCCTCAGTTCTTTTTCCAACAACTCTACCTAAGTAGGCATTGAGACCAAGAGCAGCCATCAACACTGCGAATAGGGCTGCTAATGTATAGTAAACCCAACTGGGAATGACTTCAACCTTATGTCCAAGCCACCTGTCTAAGGATTGATAGTATATTGAGTTGGGGTCAGACTTCAGTGCTATGAGATGCTTATCAATCCTCTCAAGCACAGCTTCATCTTTTCCAGCAAATCTCAGCTCAACAGGACCAAAAATAACTTCACTCTCCCTGAGGCCATAATTTTCGGCGTAGAGGGGAGCATAGATTCTCGAAACAACTCCAGCATCCGCTCTTCCGGCAACTATTTCTTCCATCACGTCTTTGTAGTCGCCCTCAATCTCAAGAATCTGACAGTTGACGCCGAATTTATCAACGAGCTCTTTCAGTTCCTCCGCATATACATCCCTTTTTACCCCTGCGACCTTCAAACCATCAAGATCCAGAATGGAGTTTATTTCCTCTTTTCCAACAATAACGCCCCAGTTCATGAACACAGCTTCTTTGTTGAAGCTGAATTTCTCAGCCCTTTCCTCAGTGTGGGCAACATCAACTACAAGGTCTAACTCACCCCTTTCGAGCTTTTCAAGCAAGTTCGGAAAGCTGTCGTAAACATACTCGACTTTCCAGCCCTCCTTATCAGCTATGTATTCGAGAATATCAATGAAAAATCCCCTTGCCTCTCCATCCTCCACAAATACCATTGGTGGGTTGTCATAAACTCCAACTTTCATAGCCAGAGCTGGGGTTGAAATCAGGAGCAGTATGAGTGCTACTGTGAAAAAATAATTCTTCATCATGTGAAAAAAGTCAACCACCTATAAAAGCATTTTGAAGGAAATTTTTAATAATCTTCACAGCACTTGTGGAGCATGTATTTCGACTCTCACCTTCATTCTGAGGGGCTCGGAATTAGTGAGCTTAAGACGTTAGCCGAAAATCGGATAAAGGAAGTGTGCAGCCTTGCATTCTTCCCCGTAAAGCCCAAGTATCCACAAACCATGGTTGATGTCTTCAGAAAGCTCACGGAATTCGAGCCGATAAGGTGTGAGGCAGCAGGAATCAAGATGTACCCTGCTGTAGGCATCCATCCTCGCTGCATCCCCCCTAATTACGAATTCGTGCTGAAGTATCTCGAAGAAGGTGAATGGGTTGCATTCGGTGAGATAGGGCTTGAGCTCGTTACCGATGAGGAGATTGAAGTTCTCAAATCCCAGCTTGAACTGGCGAAGAAGCTTGATGTTCCTTGCATAATCCACACTCCGAGAGGGGAGAAGGTTAAGGCAACCAGAAAAACAATTGAGATTCTCAACAGCCTTGACTTCCCCCCTCAGCTAGCCGTAATCGACCACGTCAATTTCGAAACAATAGACATGGTTCTTGAGACAGAATACTGGATTGGTCTCACCATCCAGCCCGGAAAGCTATCTCCAGATGATGCTGCAAGAATTGTCGCCGAGTACGGAAGCGAGAGGTTCATGCTGAACAGTGATGCCGGTTACAGGGACGTGGAGATTGCAACCGTGGCAGCGGCAGCGGAGAAAATTGCTGAAAATGTGGGAAAAGATGAGGCGGAGAGGGTTGCAAGAAAGAACGCAAGAAAGTTCCTGAGGTTGTAGCATGAAGAGGCCCACGCTCGATGAATACTTCATGGAAATCGCTTCTGTTGTTGCCAAACGCTCCACCTGCCTGAGACAGCATGTGGGGGCGGTTATAGTTAAGGATAAGAGAATTCTCGCTACCGGCTACAACGGAGCGCCATCAGGCCTGCCGCATTGCGATGAGGTTGGATGTTTGAGAGACAAAATGGATGTGCCAAGTGGTGAGAGGCAGGAACTCTGCAGAGGGGTTCATGCGGAGCAGAACGCGATAATACAGGCGGCAAAGTTCGGAATAAGCGTCGATGGGGGAACTCTCTACTCCACACACTGCCCTTGCATCACCTGTGCCAAGATTATAATCAACGCTGGCATCAAAAGGGTGGTTTACGGCAAGGAGTACGCAGATAAGAGAGGTCTTGAGCTTCTGAGGGAAGCTGGAATAGAGGTGGAGTTCTTTCCGTGCTGCGTTGAGTAGGTCTAAACAATCATTAGGACTAAACAGTCATCCAATTTGAACTGGCAACGAAAAATACTGTGAAATTATTTATCATACTGATAGAAAATACTCAGCCTTGGTGTTATGTAGACTTCAACAAACGCTGCTATTACGATTAGGATGATTGAGATTAGGGATAGGGCAATATACTCTCTTATATCCTCTCTCGTCAGTACTGTTTCTTTTTTGCCTGCTAAATACCTTACAATCTCGTAGGGGATTTTGAATCCAGCGGCTCCTGCAATTATGATGGCGGGGATTTCGAAGATGCCGTGTGGAGCCGTTAATAAAATGAGTTTAGGTATAGATACTTGACTGGATAGATATGCTACCGAATATCCAAAATGCATAGCATTATAAATAAGGTAAAAATGGTTTGAGTGCCGAAAAGAAGTCCTCCTATAATAATTGTAAAACAACGGATAGGTTGTTCTTGAGTATATCAATCGTCAACAGAGGTTGGTTGGATTTAGAGATTTTGAGTACAAAGACCGGATTCATATGTGAGGTAACCTAAAAATGTGAATAGAAAATATATCATGAAGGACAGAGCAATAATCTTCATAAACTCCTTGAAATAATTTTTTAAAAATGCCATATAGAATTGGTCCGAAAATCATAATCAAGCAAATATAAATAAAAATTGTAATTACAAAATTTTTTCTTTTCAATTGGTGCCAGTGTGAAGCATATAACAAATAACACAATAATTACGATAGCAAACAGTACACCATATTTTATTGATTTAGTGATTATTTCGTCTTCGCGGCTCACATTCTTCAAATTATCATCCTCCGTTTTATGGCCAAGTTAATATGCTCTTTTCTTTCAATTTAGCCAATGCCCAAATTAACACAGCCAAGAGGAATATTAAATCTGCTACAAGCATGAGCTTCTTTAGCTTTTCACGCTTCTTCACTTTTGGATACATACTCAGGGCGAGAAGAATTAAAAAACAAAAAACAAAAATAAAGACAATAGAAGACATAAAAGGTCACGCAGCTATTGCGAGAGCTCCTCCCACTACCACAAATCCTCCTGCTGCACTAGTAACCAAACCGAGCTCTATAAGCTCTGGTAAACACTTTAACAGTGTTGCACCAATCAATACGCCCCCAACTCCGATTTCAGGTTCCTCGCCGTAGTATGCTGCAATTGCAAGTATGTCTCCTATACCCACGCTAGGCATACCATCGCCAAACACATCCCGACTGCCAGCCACTTCATCATTTCTTCATTCCAGTTTTTCACAGCGTATATCTTACTACCTCAGTAACCAATCTCAATGTGTTCCGATGGGCTCATTACTTATAAATTTTTTGTTTTGATACAACATAGTAAAGCTTTAATATGTCATACACACTGATATCATGAAACTCATTAGCAACCCTGACGAATTCTTTGCTGAATTGAAGAGTTGTGATTTCCTAAAATTATTTCCTGCCATCGAACCACCTCCAGCAGTAACCAATACTCTCTCAGGTGGGAGCTTTCTCAAAAATGCTTGATAAGGTGTCTCTAACTCCTCCAGATTGAGACTCATGTGAGGTCTTTTGCAATTATACCACTCTACAAACTCATCCAGAGTTTCAAAGTATCTGGCTTTATCTTCAAGAGTCCCGTAGAATCTCTCGATCTTACCATTCGTTTG
>JAPDIW010000037.1 GCA_029259415.1 Archaeoglobi archaeon | reverse complement strand
GCCTCACAAAAGCTTGGACTGGGATGAACCGATCAATGCGTTCTGGTACAAGCTCCCTCCTGAGAGAGTTTTGTGGTTTGGTAGGGGGTGGTGGGATGAGAAAGTGTAAATATAATTTGGGATACCATAAATAAACTTTCAGATAGATGATCTTGTTCCTTTCAATGTCTAAGGCTGCAAAGAGGTAGCATTTTCTGCCATTGTACTTCAGAACAGTTTCATCAACAGCAATTCGAGCTATTACAAGCTTTTTGACTTCTTCTTTTCTTTCAGAGTCAAGAACATCCTTGAATCTGTCAATCCAGTAATGTACTACGATTGTAAGGTAACGAGGAAATGGTTATCTTTAAGCAATTAGAAGGGGTGTTGCCATAAGTCTGAAGGTGGAGTAGACATCTTCTCAGATGCTATTGTCGGTTTATACGGTAAGAGGTGGATGTTGAAACGGTCTTCTCCGTCATCAAGAATTCATTGGTCGTATAAATCTTGTCCATCTCACTCTAAATTCATTGAGTCCCATCTTATACCCTGTAGGAGATTCTTTATTCCTAAACTCTTAAACTATCTTATTTATCTACTTACCCCCTACCTAACAATTATTTTCAACAGACAAATCATTACTATAAGCCTATAAGCCTAACGTTCTTGGACATGCGAAGTTCGGCTATGCCGAATTTGGCGTAGCGGAGCCGTGTGCTGTTGAATGCAGTCGGCAGTTATTTCTGAACTTTGTAGCCCTCAATGCGTTTCAAAAGCTTCTCGAAGCAATATAAAATGGTAAAAAAATCAGAAGGCATCCAGCCTTTTAACCTCGTCAAAAACGCCAACTACTTTGTAGAAGGTCGTAACCTGCTTCAGGTCCCGTAAGTCATCTTCTTTCAATGGTGCTTCAACCTCAACAAAGAAGACGTAGTCTCCAAGCCCTGTTCCGGCAGGCCTCGACTCAAGCTTTCTCAAATTGAATCCTTTCCTGTGGAAGACATCAAGCACATCCTTAAGGGCTCCGGGCCTATCTTCAACTCCGAAGAAGAGCGATGTTACGTTTCCTTCGCTCTTTCCACTTCTCTTCTTTATCAGGTAGAACCTCGTTATGTTTCTGCCCTTCAAATCCTGTATCCCCTTTCTGAGCACGTGCAGCCTGTAGAATCTTGCCGCGTTCTCAGACATTATTGCTGCAGAATAGTCGTCGAGCATTCTGGCCGCATCGCTTGTGGAGGTGGTGTACCTTATCACAACAGAGGGGAGGTAATTGTTTATGAAGCCCATGCACTGCGCAACGGCCTGCGGGTGGGAGTAGACGGTTTTTATTTCCTTCAGTTCTATTTTTCTCTTTGCAGCGAGGCAGTGAATGACCTCAAGCCTCGCCTCTCCAAAAACCTCAACGTCGTGGTTCATCAACGCATCAAGGACCGGCAGAACTGTACCGTTTACAGAGTTCTCAATCGGCACCAGACCGTAGTCAACCTCTCCACTCTCAACGAGCTTAACTATTTCATCCGTCGTGGAGCAGTAACGCAACGGCACTCGCGAACCGACAAGCTTCAAAGCCATCTCCTCGCTGAAACTCCCCTGCGGGCCAAGAACGGCGATTGTGTACCTCACGCCAGCAACTTTATACTCCTCCTCTTTTGCGAGACTCATTATTCCCTCAAAAACCTCCTTCAGCTTCACGGGATTCAGATTTGTTTTTGAAACAACCTCCCAGAGCTTCTCCTCCTCAACGTCCCTGACCTCTATAGGCTCCCCCTTCTCCATCTTTATCCTCGCAATCTGTCTCGCTGCATCGATTCTCCTCTCAATCAGCCTCAAGATCAAAGAGTCAATTGATTTTATAAGTCCCCGAAGCTCGTCTATACTCTCAGCCTTTTTTGTGGCTTTGTAGGACTCAAGGATAATCGTGCTCGACTCGTAGTCAGTGTAAATCTTTCTCAGCTCTTCAAAGACTCTTCTGAAGCTCTCTCTGTCTTTCATCTTCTCGTGGAGCTCCATTGCTCTTTCGAGGTACTCTCTTCTCATCTCTTCCGCGTTCTTCTGAATCTGGTAGTACATCTCCCAGTTCTGGTTTATAATCCTGCTTGCAAGCTTGTAGAGCACAGTGAAAATCGGAGAGGCGTATTTCAGATCCTCTTTGTCGTATCTTAAATAATCAGCCATCGAGATGAGGATGAAGTGCGCTATCCCCTGAATCTCAGCCATTTTCCTGTCATGCTCCTCAACGTCGAGTCTGCTTAGAACAGCTCCGCATCTCCTCAGCTCGTTCAGAATTACCTTCTCCTCATCTCTTCCGGATTCCCGGACAACTATGACGTTTGAAAGAGCAAGCTCGCTATCACCACCAAGCATCGGGTGAATGCTGAGGAAGTCGAATCCGGAGTTCTCGAAGAGAGGAACCGAGATCTTCTTGACCGACGAAATGTCCACGAGTAAAGCATCCTTCTTTGCTTCTCTCTTTATGTGCTCTAAAGCCTCTTCAAGCGCGTACATCGGAGTGCAGACGAAAATTACGTCGAAGCCTGAAATGCTGTTTGTGTCCTTCTTCATCTGGTCTATGTCGTATCCTCTGACGTAGTATCCTCTGCCGTAAAAGAGGTCTCTGAAAAGCTTCCCCATGTTTCCAACGCCGTAAATCAGTATTTTCACATCGTCACCTCAGCATGCTGATTATCTCTCTTGCATCAGCCAGGCTTAGCTGTCCAGGCGCCTTGGGCCTTCCTACGTAACAGTAAACGAGCGGAGAGCCGAGATAGGCGGCAAAGATGCGGGTAAAACTGAACTCATCCCCCATGAGGAAAGCGACAACGTCATCGTAGTTCACAAGAATCCTGACGATTTTCTCTACATCCTTTTTGCTTCTCCCCATGGTTGCGATTTTGACGATATCCCCCCTTCTCTCCTCAACGATTCTCTTCAACTCAGCATAGTCAGGCGTCTCCCTGAAATTGTGGTAGGATTCAATTATTTTGCAGTTGAAATCAAAGGCGGAGTCTGGAAGGTCGTTTTCCAGATCGACATATTCGGGATTGAGCAAATCAAAGGCTTCTCTAATCAACTCAAGTCTCTTGACGTCATCACCCTCGAATTTCCCACCATCCGAAATTCTCCTACATGTCAGAATTTTTTCCTTGTCGACTTTAACATCTCTAAAATCGAATATGTCGAGTCTGAGCTCAACAACATCCGCATCTTGGGCAAGATTGAGTTCTTCAAAATTTGAAACCGTTGCAACAAGCTTCATGTCTATCTTTCCACAATGAACTCGTCCACTTCGACTCCAAAGTGCCTTGCCTTCTTCCCGAGCCAGACTAGAATTTCGTCTCCCGGCTTTAGCTCGGCAACGGAGACGTGCTTTCCATCTGGTGCAACCAATTTTATCGTTTCCGCATTCTGTAATATCACGCTCCCCTCAACTCCGTCAAACTCAGCTGTTACGAGGATCAAAGGCCTTCTCTCAATTTTAACCCTTCCAACGTAGCTTTTTCTGACACTACCGTCGAACTTTACAA
Organism: Archaeoglobi archaeon; assembly: GCA_029259415.1. Classification (GTDB taxonomy): domain Archaea; phylum Halobacteriota; class Archaeoglobi; order Archaeoglobales; family Archaeoglobaceae; genus Archaeoglobus. The sequence continues at coordinate 10,486 of JAPDIW010000037.1, read as the reverse complement.
CCTCTACTTCATCCCCCGCCTTGAGCTCGGCAAGGTACCGTGTTTTGTCTCCCATCTTTAGGTAAGCATTAACGCTGCCGGCGTTAACTCTGAACGGCCTTGAAGCAACGTATTCACTCTCCTCACTCTCACTTGCAACGAGAAACATGAATGAAGCCTGATTTCCGACAAGCATTCCCTCTCCGGGAGTCATGAGTGTCACGGTGTCTATGCAGACCCTCTCTCCAACTCCAAGCGGTCTGATCTCCTTCACCCTTGCCTTTACAAGTTCGAGCTTCTCTCTCTCTTCTTTGACCACCTCGTAGAACTTTCGTAGGGTCTCTCTGTCTCCGCTTACGGCTATTCCGTCAGCACCCTTTTCGAGAGTTGTAAAGGCAAGCTTTGCATCATCAATTGATTCAACGGCAGTTATGACCTTTCCACTCTTCTTCATGGCGATTATGTTCTCCAGTGGTATGACCTTCCAGTCCTCAAACTTCAGAACCACAACATCCTTTTGCAGAGCTTTTTCCTGATCTTCTGCCGATGAAATCTTTATAATAGCTTCTTCAATCGGTATTATCTTCATTCTTCCGAGCTTCTCAGCTCTTTCTTTGAACTCCTTTTTGACAAAGGCTCCGTCGAATCCTATCTCTATGGCATCCTTCAGCATCTCCTTTACTTCGTCCCAGCTCTCGCCTTCAGCCAACAACCATACTTCTTTCATATTTCACCACTTCCTCCAAAGGTACATTGCCATGAACAAGCATGTGCAGTGCCTTGGCAATTCTCACTGGTTGGTCGCTGTTAAATACATTTCTCCCCGCAGCAACTCCAGATGCCCCCTTCGTTAGAGCATCATAAACCCTCTTTAAGAACTCCTCCTCACTTCCCTTGCTCCCTCCCGCAACAACAACGGGAATATCGCAGACGTTTACAACTTCCTCGAATTTCTGAACGTATGGGACTTTAAGAATGTCTGCGCCAAGCTCGTAGCCAATTCTCGCGGCATGCCTTACAGTCTCGGTGTTGACCTCTATGCTCCCTCGCGGATACATCATGGCCAGTAAGGGGATTCCGTATTCGTCGCAGGTTTCGGAGATTATCCCCACTTTCTCGATCTGCTCGGCTTCCGTCTTGCTGCCAACGTTGATGTGAACGCTTACCGCATCAGCCCCAAGTGCGATTGCCTTTTCAACACTCGTGATTATCCTCTTGTCGTTCGGGTCATTGGCGTGTGCAGTTGACGCGCTGAGGTGGATTATGAGGGCAGCATCCATTTCCGCAAGAACTGCAGAATGCTTCGCCACACCTTTGTGTACAACCACAGCATCGATGTACTCCTGCACTTCTTTAACCACTCTGTCCACATTTTCTATCCCTTTTTCAGGTTTGGTGATTCCGTGGTCCATTGGAAGTATTACAGACCTCCCATTTTTTACTATTCTTGATATTCTTCTTCTTTTACCTAACATATAAAACACCTCTTATATTTTTCGAGCATAAACCCATACACAAACACGGAGCCATTGCAGAACACCTCCCGCTAATTAAAAGCTAAACCAATAGCCAAAGCTAAACCCAAAATAGAATCTAGACAGCTTTTCGGCTTTGGCTATATCATGCATTGTTGGTTGTTCTCCAGTATGTATTTAAATCTTTCCAAAATCTGTTAAGTTTTCGCTTTATCTATCGAAAATTTTTTAAGTTTTAAAAATTGCAACTCAGCATGAAAAGAGCAGTTCCGATACTGGTTGTGCTGGCTGCGCTGCTTCTGCTCGGTTGCGCTCAGCAGGCAGAGCAAAAAGAAGAACAAACTCAAATCAAGCTTGTAGAGCCGGGATACCTCACAGTGGGAAGTGACATCGCCTATCCGCCCTTTGAATTTACTGACGAAAAGACGGGAGAATACACAGGTTTTGACATCGACCTCATGAAGGAAATTGCGAAGAGGATGGGTCTTGAGGCCAAGTTCGTGAACACTGCGTGGGATGGCATCATTCCGGGATTGCTGGCTCACAAGTACGACGTCATCTGCTCTGCGATGACAATTACGGAAGAGAGGGCAAAACAGGTGGACTTCAGCGACCCGTACTTTGAGGCAAAGCAAGTAATTATTACAAGGGCCGATGTGACAGAAATTAACGATGTAGATGATTTGAATGGCAAAGTTGTTGCAGTACAGCAGGGAACAACTGGTGATTTCGCCGCTCAGAGATTGAAGGATGAAAAGGGAATGCAGCTTGAAATCAAGAGGTTTGAGGGCACTCCTGAGGCTCTGATGGCTGTTCAGAAGGGAGATGCAGATGCAGCAATTATCGACAACTTCGTCGCTTACATTGCTGCCAAGGAAAACCCCGGAATTTACCGCGTGATCGAGTCTGATGAGTTTGCACCAGAATACTACGGAATTGCCGTGAACAAGGACAACCCAGCTCTACTTGAAAAAATCAATGAAGTTCTTAAAGAAATCAAGGAAGACGGAACTTACGACGAGATTTATAATAAATGGTTTGGCGAGTAAGAAAAAAATTTTTTATATCTCCCCTTTTTTTAGCGCTCAATGGCCGCTATAAATCAGTTCGACATCGACCTCTTTATACGAATACTTCCAGATCTTGCATTTGGGGCCAGCGTAACGCTAAAGCTAACGTTGATATCGATATTTTTCGGACTGATAATAGGTACCATAGCCGGGCTGGGCAGGGTTTCAAAGAACCCAATACCCTTTGCGGTATCCACCGCCTATGTTGAGGTTATCAGGGGCACACCGCTACTCGTTCAGATACTTATTGTATACTTTGGCCTTCCTGCAATAGGTGTCAACCTCCAGCCAGAGCCGGCTGGAATTATAGCGCTCAGCGTCTGCAGTGGTGCATACATTGCGGAAATTGTAAGGGCTGGAATAGAGTCTATTCCTGTAGGGCAGATGGAGGCTGCAAGGAGTCTTGGGATGACGTACCTTCAGGCCATGAGGTACGTGATATTCCCTCAGGCCTTCAGAAACATTCTTCCTGCCTTGGGAAATGAGTTCATAGCGCTGCTCAAAGACTCGTCGCTGCTCTCTGTTATCTCCATAGTGGAGTTGACGAGGGTGGGTAGGCAGATAGTCAACACAACTTTCAACGCCTGGACACCATTCCTCGGAGTGGCTCTCTTCTACCTGCTCATGACCATCCCTCTAAGCAGGCTTGTGGCCTACTCCCAGAAAAAGCTTGGGACGTATGAAGTGAAATAAGGGAAATTGAGGGGCTAGGAGACGTTAGAGTGTTCAACCAAAACCAATTTTCGACGCACAAACTCTGCAGAAGCTAACTGGCTTTTTATCAACCTCCTCGACAGAATTTGAGAACTTCATTACACAATCGTTTTTGCAGTGCTTTAAACCGAGAACGTGTCCTATTTCGTGAACAGCCTCCTTTACAACCCTTTCCTCGTAAAGTTTGCTATCGGCAGTAGTAAGGCGGAAGACGGAGAGTATGGCTCTTGCACCACCAAGCTCGGCCTCACCGAAAACGAAGTTCATCCCTGTAGCATAGATGTCCCTTCCCGTCACACCTAAGGTAATTCTAATAGGGGGAAGCAATCTGAGAAGACATGTTGAGTTGTACTGCCTTCTAGAGGGGTTGTAGCATCTCAAACTAGCTTCAGAGGTGGGAAGCACGAAAACTTCTGCTTTGAACACTTCTTTTAGGCGATTTTTCAGTATCTCAACCGTATGGCTGTTTACCGAGAGCGGCTGTATGTATATCTTCATACCAACCCTCCTATTATCTCCATCACTCTCTCCCCGACCACCTTGGCTACATCAACACCAAAGGTTGAGAGGATGTACCAGCCTCCATAAATAGTCCCTATCATGCTCCCGACATTGGTTAATGCCGCAACAAGAAGCACGCGAAAAAACCTGTTTCGCAGCATTTCTCTAAAGCTGTCCGCTTCGACGAGCTTTGAGAAGTCCTCTACTGTCGGCTTCCGGATCCATGCCTCTACAAGTCCCGAAACCCACCCGGCAGCAATCATTGGGTTAAGTGAGGTCATCCAGGCACACAGAAAGGCTGTGATGATTGATAAAGGATGCCCTCGTGCAATCGCAGCACCTATGGCGGATAGTATGCCGTTAATCAAAAACCAGTAGAGAAAAGCCCTGATAAGCACTTCGGTGTTCAGCGAGGTGGCAATGAGGACGAAAGTTGCTATAATGAGGGCAGTAAAAGCCCCCATGAAAATTTTTAGGTAGTTCCGACCACTCTTAACATCCTCAAGCCCTCTCAACTCCACCGGATTATCCTTTAGTTTTAGCAAAGCGTTCTCGATCCCTTTTCTGTGACCAGCACCAACAACAGCAACTATCTTGTTGTACCTTGAAAGAGCATTCAGGAGGTTTGCGGCCATGTAAACGTCTCTCTCGTCTATCAGAACCCTTGCGGCATTTGGAGATATTTTTCTAAACTCTTTAACCAGCATGTCGAGGACATCTTCCTCAAGCATCTCGTCTACCTCGATATCTTCTTCCCCACTGAATGAACTTCTGATGAGGTGGACGATGAGCTTTATCTTTTCAAAAAAACTGAGTTTCTGCCAGAAGCGTTTGAACGTCACTCCAATATCCCGGTCTATCAGGATGACATCAGCGCCAACTTCTCTGGCCTTTTGAATGGCAGCGAGCATTTCACCGCCGGGCTTTACTCCTGTCTCCTCGCCGACTTTCCTCTGAAAGTAAGCCAGAATGAGCTGAAAAATTAGCATGAACACATTTCCACTCTTTATAATTTCCGCTATCGAGACCTCTTCACGCTGGCCGTGAACCAGAGCGTGATATCTTCTGGGACAAAGCTCCACCGCAACTGCATCCGGCCTCTCATTCTCTATGACTTCCCTGACTTCCTCAACACTCTTTTTTGAGACGTGAGCGGTGCCCACTATTATGAGCCTCTTTTCCTCCAACCCATCACCTCCAGAGCTTCAAGGATTTCCTTGATCTTCATTAGGTCGCTTCTCGAGACGATCCCCACAATTCTGCCACCCTCAACCACTGGCAGTCTTCCTATCCCCATCTCACTCATGATTTTAAAAGCATCGAATGCGGACTTATCTGGAGAGATAGTAACAACCTCCCTGCTCATGACGTTCCCAACCTTTTCCTCAGGATCCACACCAATTATGTCGTGCAGCGTGATAATTCCTACAATTCTTCCATCCTCAACAACGGGAAAGCCGAGGTGCTTCGTTTTCAATATCAGGTCTACAACTTCTGAAACACTCATTTCAGGGGAAACAGTGACAACGTCAGTGCTCATCACGTCAGCAACGCTAATCCTCCCGAGAACATTCTCCAGCAGCACCAGTCTTTCCTCCTCGTTCGCTCCGATGTATATGAAGAGGGCTATGAGGATTAACCATGGGTTGCTGAAAATTCCGAAGATTGCCATTAATATAGCCAGAGCCCTGCCAGTCTCAGCAGCAATTTTGGTAGCTTCAACGTAGCTTCTTTTCTCTGCCAAAAAGCTCCTTAACACTCTCCCTCCATCCATCGGGAAAGCGGGAATCAGGTTGAAAACACCTAGGACGATATTGATGTAACCAGAAAGCAGGAAGAACGCTCTGACTTCAGCAACAGGTATGGATGAAAGGAGGAATGAAAGAATTCCGATCCCGAAACTTGTAGCAGGCCCTGAGATGGCAATCATAAGCTCCTCCCTCGGCTTCTTCGTCAGATTTTCCATCATGGCAACTCCGCCGAAGATGAAGAGCATAATTCCTTTTATTTTAACGCCATACCTCCTCGCAACGAGAGAGTGGCCAAGCTCATGTGCGAGAATCGACCCGAAAAGGCCAATTGCGGCCAGGGTGGATAAGATTACCTTTTCCACTTCAGGAAAACCATCAAAACCGTATGGAGGTGGATAGTTTGAAAAGACATAGATCAGGAGTATCAGTAGGATCAGAAGGCTGATATGAACCTCCACGTCAATTCCAAAGACTCTGAAAATTCTGAAAGATGCACGCATAATATTAATTGCGAATCCTTTTATAAATACCTAACCTTACTTGACATTTTGTGAAGTTAACTCGGCACAAAATTCAAAAAATCGGAAAATCTTATATTTTCCAGAAAAATAGTGTTTGAAGGTGAAAGGCATGATGAACGGAAAGGAGTACATCGAGAGTTTGAGAAAGTACAAGCCGACCGTTTATTTTATGGGGAAAAAGATTGAAAGTGTCGCTGACAGCCCCATCCTCGCTCCTCATGTGAATGCTGCAGCAATGACCTACGAACTCGCTCACGATCCGAAATACGAGGACGTTATGACTGCCAAGTCACATCTAACTGGGGAGAAGATAAACCGCTTTACTCACATCCACCAGAGCACTGAGGATCTGGTGAAGAAGGTGAGGATGATGAGGCTGCTCGGCAGAAAGACGGGGAGCTGTTTTCAGCGCTGTGTAGGACTTGATGCTCTCTGTGCCCTCTACATAACCACTTACGACATTGACCAAAAATATGGCACCGACTATCATGAGAGGTTCAAGGAGTACTTGATTTACGTGCAGAAAAATGATCTAATGGCAGCAGGAGCTATGACAGATGTTAAGGGCGACAGGAGTTTGAGACCTCACCAGCAGGCTGATCCAGATATGTACGTCAGAGTTGTTGAAAGAAGGGAAGATGGAATTGTCGTGAGGGGTGCTAAGGCGCACATCACCGGTGCGGTAAACTCACACGAGATTATAGCACTTCCGACGAGAGCTATGGGGGAGAAAGATAAGGATTATGCCGTTGCCTTTGCCGTTCCTGTTGACGCTGAAGGGGTTGTTATGTTCTTTGGGAGGCAGACTAACGATATGCGAAGGCTTGATGGGGATATCGACTGCGGAAATGCGAAATATGGTACTGTTGGCGGAGAGGCGTTGATAGTTTTCAATGACGTTTTCGTTCCTTGGGAGAGAGTTTTCATGTGCGGTGAGTACGATTTCGCTTCTGAGCTTGTTGAAACCTTCGCCACCTACCACAGGCAGAACTACGGAGGGTGCAAGGTGGGGGTTGCTGATGTGCTGATCGGAGCTTCGGCAGCAATTGCAGAGTACAACGGCGTTGAGAAAGCATCCCACATTGTGGACAAGCTGACGGAAATGGTCCATCTTGCCGAGACCTGCTGGTGCTGCTCCCTCGCGTGCTCATACGAGGGCTTCAAAACACCCTCTGGGGCATACATGCCCAATCTTCTTCTGGCGAACGTTACTAAGCTCAACATAACCCGATTCCCGTATGAATGGTCCAGATTGGCTCAGGACATCGTTGGCGGTATTGTCGCAACAACACCCTCAGAGCTTGACTACAAGAATCCTGAAACAAGAGAGTTGATTGAAAAGTACCTCAAAGGGAAAGCTGACGTTCCCACCGAGCACAGGATTAGGATGATAAGGCTGATAGAGAACTTATCAATAGGGGCTGAACTGCCAGAGTCGATGCACGGTGCTGGCTCGCCTGCAGCGCAGAAGATAATGATTGCCAGAAGGGCCAATCTTGACCTGAAGAAAGAGGAGGCAAAGAGAGTTGCCGGAATACTTCCGGATGAGGATTATCAGAGAGTGAGAGGGGAAGAGAAGAAAGAATGAAGATCGGAGTGAAGTACTGCGGAGGGTGCAATCCTGAGTACAGGCGGGAAGAAGTCGAGGAAGTGCTCAGAAAACACTTCAAAATTTCTTACTCCGAAGATGTTGACATTCTGATTTTGATTAACGGCTGCAGAAAGGCCTGTTTGGCCGAAGAGGTAGAGCATCCAAACATCTTGGTAGTCGGTTCTCCCATGAGCGAAGAGGAAATTGTGAGAAAAGTCGAGGATGCTATGAAAGAATTAGGGAAAGCTAAGCCCTAATCTGCAGCCAACTGCAAACCACAAGAAGCGAAGCAGAAAAAATTAAATATTAACACACCTAAAAAAAGTTGAGATGATAGACGTCATAATGACCGGAGAGTTGTTGAAGACTGCCACGAGAGCAATAGTTGCACTTGTCAGTGAAGCTAGAATTCATTTCCTTGAAAAGGGGCTCCATTCGAGAGCTGTAGATCCAGCAAACGTTGCGATGGTCATTGTTGACATCCCCAGAGACAGCTTTGAGGTTTACAATGTCGATGAGGAGAAAACCATTGGAGTTGATATGGACAGGATTTTCGACATCAGCAAGTCCATCTCAACCAAAGACCTCGTTGAGCTGATTGTTGAAGATGAGAGCACACTTAAGGTAAAATTCGGCAGTGTCGAATACAAGGTTGCACTTATAGACCCATCAGCAATAAGGAAGGAGCCAAGAATTCCCGAATTGGAGCTGCCTGCGAAGATTGTGATGGATGCGGGGGAGTTCAAGAAAGCGATTGCAGCGGCGGATAAAATCAGCGACCAGGTTGTGTTCAAGTCAGACAGGGAAGGTTTCAGGATTGAGGCGAAGGGAGATGTTGACAGCATAGTTTTCCAAATGACAGAGACAGAGCTAATAGAATTCAATGGTGGAGAGGCTAGAAGCATGTTCAGCGTAGATTACCTGAAGGAGTTCTGCAAGGTTGCTGGAAGTGGGGACCTGCTTACAATCCACCTGGGAACGAACTATCCTGTCAGGCTCGTCTTCGAGCTGGTGGGTGGTAGGGCGAGAGTTGAGTACATACTTGCTCCGCGCATCGAGTCGGAGTGATTGATGAAATATCTCCCTTTATTCCCAATTTTGGCACGCTACCCCTTTTTGAGAATTTCTTCTAGGGTTTTTTCGTTTGATGTGGAAGAGGAGCTTAGGAAGTTTCCTGATGCTATTGAAACTGCAAAGAGAATCGTTGACAAGGCGATTGATGGTAAAATAGAATACGAGAGGTTCACGGATGAATCCGAGTTTTTCTGCCTTGGATGTGAGGAGAACTGCTACGATTGTCGGGAAAGGGGTAGTCTTGAGAACTGCGACCTCTGCATGGGGTGCTTTGAGAACTGCTCCCTTTACTATCCCAGAGAGGCATTTGAAAGGTTCTTTGCAAACGCAAAACTCTCTCTGCTGACGTACATAGCATCGAGAATGATCGTCTCGGCCATGGAGGACTGGGTGAGGATGAGGTATGCGGTAAATGAGGCCAGCTACTACTCGAAACTGCTGAGGGAGGATGTGGAGGAGAGCGGTAAGGTGCCGATAGTCAGGCTGGTGGCGATCGACCTCGGAGCAAAGCTCAAGGGCTGGAACATGCACGTTTCGACATTTGTTAAGGTGTCTGCAAGAATCAGGGATGATAAGTGGAGGCTCGTAAACAGAAGGTTGAAAAACGGCTACGTTGAAACCACGAAATCAGAGGTTTTAAGAGGTCTGGAGGAGCTACTGAGAATGAAGCTTTTCGAGAAGGTTCCCAGCAGTGAGGTTGTGAATCCTGCTGTTGAGGAACTTTCCAAGAAGGCCAAGAGGGAGTCGGAGAAGTTCACGATGGACTTGGGGGAGGTTGACCTCAACTGCCTACCACCGTGCATGAAGGAGATCCTATCGGAGCTGCAGAGGGGTATGAACATCCCCCATACGGCAAGGTTCGCAATCACATCGTTCTTGCTCAACATAGGAATGTCTGTGGATGAGATAATTGGTCTGTTTAAGGCTGCCCCGGATTTTGATGAGGAGAAGACCAGGTATCAGGTTGAGCATATAGCCGGAGAGAGGGGGAAGGGGGCTGAATACACCTCTCCATCTTGCGATACCATGAGAACGTACAACAACTGCGTGTCTGATTGCAGAGTTTCACATCCACTCGTCTACTATAAAAAATGTAAATCAAAAAGGAAAAAGTCTTAAAGCTCTCTCAGAGCAAGCTTGATGTCGTCCACCTTGACTGTTTTCCTTCCTGCGTGTTTTGCCAGCTCAGCAGCTTTCTTGCCAATTTGCATGGCGTACTCTTCGATTGCCTTTGCCAGTTCAACCTTTGCATCCTCACTAACTCTTGAAGCTCCAGCTTTTCTCAGAAGTCTTTCCACAGGAGCAAGTGGAAGCTCCACCTTCAACACCTCCATTATGGTTCAATCTAACCAATGATTAATTGGCAAAATCATATATAAATTTTTTCATGAAACAGGCTTTCCAGAGTGCAAAAAATGTCGCGTTGGTAAACTATGTACAGCTGATAATCGGTGGGATTGAGAGATAAAAATGTGTGTTGAATTGGAAAATTATGGCCACCACTCATCACTCAATCTCGGTGCTTATCGTAAATTTTGAATCAACCGTTTCTCACTAAAATTTAACGAAAAATTGTAAATATCAAAGCTCCTCAACACCGAGGCGCTTCATCGCTCTTTCTGGATTTACCTGATAGGTGTGTATGACTGCCGAGACGTCCTTGAACATTCTTATCCCGTTGGACAGCATAAACTCCAGCACTCTCCTCCTCCTCTCCAGCTCCTCATTAAGCTCCCTAACACTCCAGCCCCTCTGCCTCCTTATCTCCTCCAATGCTTTCGAAGTTCCAACCATCGCATGCTCATCCTTC
>JAPDIW010000078.1 GCA_029259415.1 Archaeoglobi archaeon | reverse complement strand
CTATCTCTCTGTTAGTTTTTCCTCTTCTCTTGTGCCTTACAATGTACCTTATTTTCTTCTCTGTCAGTCTGCCGTAACCCATTAGTTGTTGGAGGGTATTTAAAGTCAAATTTTTTGGGACTATACAGAGCTTTAGCAATCTTTTTCATAGTATGATTGGCAAAGTGTAAAACACTCTTCAGCTTTAAACAAATTTAAAAACAGCCTGATTCTTTGCCTACTATGGACATCACGGAGAAACTCAAGCTTATTACAAGAAATGCTGAAGAAGTGGTGACTGAGGAGGAACTCAAACAGCTTTTGGAAACCAAAGAGAAGCCAAAGGCGTATGTGGGTTATGAGCCAAGCGGCGAAATACATCTCGGCCACATGATGACTGTTCAGAAGCTCATGGACCTCCAGGAGGCGGGATTCGAGGTTATTGTTCTCCTTGCCGACATTCACGCTTACCTTAACGAGAAGGGCAGCTTTGAGGAGGTAGCCGAGATAGCGAGCTACAACAAGAAGGTCTTTATCGCCCTCGGTTTAGATGAAAGCAAGGCAAAGTTCGTTCTTGGAAGTGAATACCAGCTTAGCAGAGACTACATCTTGGATGTGCTGAAGATGGCGAGAATAACGACGCTCAACAGGGCGAGGAGGAGTATGGATGAAGTGAGCAGAAGAAAGGAAGACCCAATGGTCTCGCAGATGATATACCCGCTCATGCAGGCACTTGACATCGCTCATCTCGGTGTTGACCTTGCCGTTGGGGGGATAGATCAGAGAAAAATACACATGCTCGCGAGGGAAAACCTTCCGAGGCTTGGCTACAACTCCCCTGTCTGTCTCCACACACCAATTCTTGTTGGCCTTGACGGGCAGAAGATGAGCAGCTCAAAAGGGAATTACATCTCAGTGAGAGACCCACCGGAGGAGGTTGAGAGGAAAATCAGGAAAGCATACTGTCCGGCGGGAGTTATAGAAGACAACCCCGTAATTGACATAGCGAAATACCACATTCTTCCGAGATTTGGCAAGCTTGTTGTTGAAAGGGACGCGAAATTTGGAGGGGATGTCGAGTACACGTCCTTCGAGAAGCTCGCCGAGGACTTCAAATCGGGATCGCTTCACCCCTTGGATCTTAAGATTTCAGTGGCAAAATATTTAAACATGCTTCTCGAAGATGCAAGAAAAAGGTTAGGGGTGTCTCTCTGAGCAATGAAGATGATGTAATTAGGGTGAGGTTACCGGACAGGAAGAAGGGGGAGCTTTTTGGAGTGGTAACCTCAATGCTCGGTGCGGGCCACATTAAGGTGCGATGTGAAGACGGGGTAGAGAGGCTTGCAAGGATTCCGGGGAAGATGAGAAAGAAAATCTGGATCAGGGAGGGCGATATCGTCATCGTTGTTCCCTGGTCGTTCCAGAAGGACAGGGCAGACATTATATGGAGATACACCAACCCCCAGGTTGAGTGGCTGGAGAGAAAGGGCTACCTGAAGTTCTAAAATGGAAATCATAGAAATTCTGAAATCATTAGAGCCAAAAAAGGCTCTGGCTTTTGGAATCGGTGGAGGAGGAGATATCGTAAGCACCATTCCTGTCGCAAACTTCCTTTCCCACTTCGGATTTGAAACGCTACATGGAACTGTCGTGTGGGACAGAATCGTCCTCGACCCAAAACCCGGCCCGAGACCTCTTGACGAGCTTGTTAACATCCAGAGGATTAATGAAACGGTTGGAATTGCAAATGAGAATACGAGGACTATTGACGGCATAATACCCAATATTGCAAGGGCGGCAAGGCATCTCGGCAGAGTCGTTGCCCTAGACCTGACAAAAAATGTCAGCGCTCTTGCTGATGGGATTAGAGATTTTGCCGATAGAGAAGGAATATCAATCGTTGTCGGAGTTGACGCAGGGGGAGATGCAATCTCCGTAGGATTTGAATCTGGGGTGAGGAGCCCGCTTGCTGACGCCATCTGTGTTGCCGCACTCAAAAGAATTGGTGGGATTGTCGCGGTGACGGGATTTGGAAGCGATGGTGAGCTAAGAATTGAGGAGTTGCTGCTCAACATTTCCTACATCCTGAAAAATGGCGGTTTTCTTGGTTGCTCTTCCCTGAGCAGAAAGGACTACGAGGAGATGAGAAAGGTTATCAAAGATGTGACTACCGAGGCAAGTCTGATTCCACTGATGGCGTTTGAGGGCGAGATGGGGCTGAAGAAGCTCAGAAAGGGGAGAAGTGCTCTCGTTACACCGCTCTCAACGCTTATATTTTACTTCAAAGCGGAAAGTGTGTTCGAGATTAATCAGGCCGCTAAAATAATAGAGAAAGCAAGAAATTTTGAGGAAGCAAACTCCCTCCTGCACGTCGAAGGCATTCTGACGGAGTACGACTTTGAGAAGGCCGTTTCCGGAGAGCTTTAGTCTTTAAGCAGCTCGGTGAGATCGATCTCCTCTTCCTCGAAACTTAAGTCCTCATCCTCATTAAGTTCAAGTTCTTCTTCTTCCTCCTCTTCTTCCAGCATTTCCTCTTCAACGTCAAACTCGCCGTAGTCCTCCATCACTCTCTCTACTGCTTCCTTTACAACTCTCTTGTACTCTTCGAGGTCTGTGTTATACACTTCCATTGCAAGCTTGGCTGTCTCGCTCTCACCCTTTTTCATCTCCCTAATCCTTTCAAGACTCTGAACTGCTGTCTCCATCACCCAGTAGTCCCTCGATTCAGGGTCGGCGATACTTATGGTTTCTGGACGTAGAGTTACGAACTTCCCCGTCTCACCCTCAAAAACTCTAACCTTGGCGGTGAGAGCGACAAGGGTTAAGGTGTCGATGTCCTCAAGCGCCTCGTAAGCTTCGGGCTGATACTTTCCGACGTAGCCGATGAAAGAGCCAGTCTGGTCAATCACGCGAATTCTGTATATGTTTCCGTCCTCACCCCTCTCCTCCTTTTCCGTTAAAACACCTATGATGAAAACTCTGTTGCATTTCAGTCCAAGAGGTGTTAGGACGTAAAGGGGGCTTTTCTCCGACTCATCCCTTATTGTGTATGTTGAACTCATCAACTCTTTGGCAAAAACTCTCCTCGCAACCTCTCTCTTCAGAAAAACCGTCGTCATTATACCTCCTCCAGAAGGGCTCTAACCTTTTCAATTTCTTTCCTGATGTCTGGCTTGAAGAACTCAACGTGTCTCGCTATGAGGTATCTTGGCGTTGCTGTTCCCACCACTCTCAGATACTTGCCGAGAAGCATCTTTTTGAGCTCAATCAGAACAGCATTCCTGTCCAAAGTTTCCTCCGCTATTTTCTTTGCCTTCTCAAGGTCAATCCCGGTGAGAGCCTTAACACCTTCTTCGTTTATAATCACCTCGTAAGTTCTGTAGCCATCATCAAGCACGCCCTTAATCCTTAAGTCGTCCTTTGGCTTGGTTTTTCCGTGTTCAGGACACTTTCCCATTTTTATTACTCTGTTACAACCTTCAACACTGCAGCGCTGTATAAGCCCGCTGTTCTGCTGGATGGCAACAAGAGCGCCAACAACCTCCACCTCTTCGCTCACGTCTTCAGGTGGTTTTACCTTTATATCCTCATCAATCTCCTCAATTTCGCTTATTTTCGTAACGTTAAGTCTGAGAACACCACCAAAGTCATCAACAACAACGTTCCGAAAAATGTAGCTCTTTCCTTCCTCAACAGGAGGTTTCTTGGCTTTAGTCCAGACGAGAAATCTGATGTAACCCGTTTCATCTCCAATCAGCCCCACCTGGGCTATTGAGGGGCTGCTGCTTTCCCAGAGCTGAATGACCTTGGCTTTAACAGTAACCCACTTATTTGGCTCCTTTATCTCCTCAATCTTGGTAATTTTCTCACGTCTTATTGTAGCGGGTGCTCCGTACTCCCTTATGATGTAATTTCTGATCGTCCTAAGCGCCTCATTTTCCGGAACTCTGAACTCTATCAAAAGTTTCTTGAGCTTTTCAACGATTTCTCTTCTGTCAACCCCATAATCTTTATAATCTTCAAAAATCTGCTCTGCCAGCTTTTCAACTCTGTCCATTCAATCACCATTTAACCATTTAATCGGGTGGATAAAAGGTTTTCCGAAAATTTGATAGCTTGCAGAACAGCCTTTTTTCAATGGCAGAAGTCCTTGAGCTAACCAGAGAAGGAATCCTGAAGGCTGTAGAGATTCTTAGGAGAGGTGGCATTGTTGCGTTCCCAACTGAGACCGTTTACGGTATGGGATGCGATGCAACCAATGAAGAAGCTTTGAAAAGACTTTATAAGGTTAAGGGAAGGAGTCTGGACAAACCCTTCATAGTTGGTGTCTGGAGTAAGGAAATCGTGAGCAAGATTGCTGAAGTGGATGATAGAGCTAAGAAGCTAATGGATGCGTATTTTCCCGGACCACTCACCCTCGTTTTGAAAAGTAAGGGTTCTCTGCCCCAAATTCTTTCCCCTGCAGGCAAAATAGCTGTAAGAATGCCCGCTCACCATGTTCCGCTTAAGTTAATGGAAGAACTTGAACGACCAATTGTTGTACCCTCAGCAAACATCTCCGGCAGACTGAGTTTAACGAGGTGGGAGCATGTTGTTGAGGAGCTTGGAGATAGAATAGATGCCGTAATCAAGGGAGAATGTAAAGTTGGAATTGAGTCGACAATTGTAGATCTGACGGTTAACCCAGCAAAAGTGTTGAGGGTCGGAGCTATAGACGTTAAAAGTATAAAGAGGCACGTGGAAGTTGTGGTTGAGCCGATAAAAGGTACTTATACCCTCTCCTGCCCGGTTTACGTTTTTGCCGGTGAGAAGGCGAGGGAAAAAATAGAGGAATTTGTGGAGGAAATGAGCAAGCAGGGGAAGAAAGTGGTGGTTATTGCCAGAGAGAAAATTACGGATAAGTGCATATCGATTGGGAAAACACGTGAAGAGTACTCGGCAAAGCTTTTCGATGCTGTAAGGGAGGCTGAATTCAAGCGTCCTGACTTGATTGTAATCGAGGGTATTATGGAAAACGAGGGTATTATGGACAGACTTCGCAGGCTTGCAGGAGAGAGGATTTTCAGGGTGTAGGCAAAAAATCTTTAAATACTTTAAAATCAAAAATAGCTTCGGTGAAACCATGGGGATAATAGACAAGATTCTCGGTAAATCTGAAAAGTTGAACATTGATGAGTATGAGGAGCTCGACCTCAGCGAGTACGAGGCTGAGATTAGTGAAGCTGCCGGAGCTTACATCAGGGTGGCTGAGGTAACGGGATTGAATGAAATTCCTGAAATAAAGAGGGAAATATACGACGGGAACATCGTTGTTGCAGACATAGCCTTCATAAAGCACGATAAGCTCACTCTTGACAGGGTTTTGAAGGATTTGAGGCAGCTTGCGGAGGATGTGAAGGGAGACATCGTCGGGCTGGGTGAAGATTACGTTATAATAACACCTACAGGAATAAAGATAGATAGGAACAAAATCAGGAGCACCTCAAGATGATTCCCTGCCCAAGCTGTGGAAGAGAACTGAAGGTTATAGTATCAACCTATGACGTGCCGTTTTTTGGCAATGTTCTCCTGACTTCGATTAGCTGCGAGTGTGGTTTTAAGCACGCAGATTCGGTTGTTGTTGGGGAGAAGGAGCCAGTCAGGTACATCATAAAAATTAACAGAGAAAACCTTTTCACGAAAGTCATCAGATCGACATCTGGAACAATACGCATTCCTGAGATTGGTGTGGCTGTTGAACCCGGCCCTGCAAGCCAAGCTTTCATAACCAACCTTGAAGGTGTGCTTGACAGAGTGGAAAACATTGTGAGGACAGCAATGAGGTGGAACTCGGAGGACGAGGAGAAAGTCAGAAGGTGTGAGTGGATTCTTGAGAGAATCAGGAACACGATTGAGGGAGATGAAGAACTCACGCTAATTCTCGAAGACCCTCTCGGTAACAGCCTCATCGTGTCGGATGAAGCTTTTAAGGAGATAATGTCACAAGAGGAGGCTCAGAAACTTAAAACAGGAATGACGATTATAGACATAACGGGAATGAGCGAGGAGGAGTTGGAGGATTTAGTCTGAGTTTAACTTTTTTATCTCGTCGATAAGTTGTTGTTGCTTCTCTCTCAGGTTTTCTTCCAGTTCTTCGTCGCTGATTTGTTTTACTCCGTAAATGTACTCAAGCTCAATCATCCTCATAGCCTTCTTGTACTCCCCATATAGCTTTCCGAGCTCTCTGGCGAAATCCGCGAGCTTTTCCGGGCCAAGAAGAATTATTGCTCCTATTATTATGATGGCTATTTCACCCCATCCGAGCATCAAAGCTAGTGGCTGGAAAACTATTAATAATTTGCTAGCTTTGGAATTGACGGAAAGTTGCTTTCAAAATCAAATGCGGGGGGAGGGATTCGAACCCTCGAACCCCTACGGGAGTGGATTTCTCCCCTTTAAGGTCTTGAGTCCACCGCCTTTGGCCACTCGGCAACCCCCGCTTATGAAAGCGTGGATGAATCAGCTTATCAACTTTACTGTGGTTGAGTGGGTTTAAAATAGAGCGACCTTTGCTTTTTATAAATCCTTATATCGTTTCAGAAATCCTTTCGCTTACTGATGATTTCAACCACCCACTTTTTTACTTCAGACAGGTTTTTGACGAAATTCTCGTTAAGCCATCCAACTACCCATCCATTTCTTTTAAGTACTCTGTCCTTTCTAATATCTTCTGGTTTAGCAGGATAATAGACTTCCTCGGGTGAAAAACCGAATGGTTTCAAAGCTTCACCCTTTACATACTTAGGAGTGTGGTGATAAGCTGCTCCTGGCTCGAATGCGATTTTGAGTTGGGGAAAAGCAAAATCAATGTGGTAACCAAATAGCTGATATTGCTTCTTGTAATGAACATTTTCTTCGTATCCTAGTCCATTTAGAATCTCCTCGAATTTTCTCTCCAAGTCAGTGTCCTTGTACCTTGGAGGTGTATCCTTTTTTAAATAGACTTTCAGCATCCCTGGTGGGGCACCGAAGGGGCTTCTTGCCCAGACAAAACCTTCAGGTGGAGGACAATTTTCTATAATCCAATAAAATTCATCTTCGGTAACGAACAGTTGTCTTAGAATCGCCAAATTTATGTATTCTCTGCAAGTATTCTGTTTATAATTAGATTTATCGTAGAAATTGCCTGCCATAGCTCTACAACTTTCTATAGCCAGCGATAAAACTGAGAAAAGTGCTCCAAGACCCTCCTCAGTAAATACTTTTTTACCATTCTCTATCGACTTAACTACTTCGACTGCTCTATAACAGAAAGACTCACTCACGATTTCTGATGTAACGGCAGTCGTGAGTATGCCTTTTAACCCCTTCAAAAAATCTTTTCCGTATTTGCTCACATCTCCTGTAATAAACACTTCGAAATGCTCAGTGGCTTCATCGTAGAGTATCCCAAAACCCTCAAACTTTGCGTGAACTGGCACGGGTTTTTTAGCACGTGGTATCTTCTTTCTGATAACTTTTATTGGTTCAACATGTTTTACTGGTTTGAAGTGATAGTAAACCGAGAGAGCTAAACAGCTCTTGTATTGGTATTTATTAAAATAGCTCATAAATCCTTCTCTCTCAACTACATATTTCGTAGTTTCCGGAATTGGTACAATTTCTGAAAAAAGTATTACTTTTCTCCCCCTATTCTCTTCAACAAGCTTAGATCTCTTTTGCTTTGGTTTTTCATAACATCTAGAATTACCACACAATTTTCCAACTTCTTTTCGCGCTCTCTGGCGAAAAGCCGGTGGACTATAAATTTCTGCCTTTTTAGTTACTTCCTTGATAGCATCATTCAATGAGCAATCTCCACTCTCAACCTTTTCAGCAAGTTTTCTTAACTCAAATTCGTGTGCACGTAATTCTTCTTTTGCCTCTTCCTCGCTAAGACCTGCAACTTCATGCAGTGCAGATATGAATGCATCTTTTAGTTTATTATAAATGGCCATTTCCTAACCCACACATGATAAAAAGCTAACAATTGAAAATTAACCCTTCGCTACACCCAGCGGTCTCAGCCTTGCGACAAGCCTTGAGATGCCAGCTCGATGGACAACATCAACAACATCGTCGCTCAGCTTGTAAGCTTCTGGTGCCTCCTCAGCCAGCAGTGCTCCATGTGTGGCTCTGACGTATATACCCTTCTTTTCAAGGTTCTGCTTGACCACGTTTCCTCGCAGCTTTCTTTTTGCCGCCGCCCTGCTCATCACTCTCCCGCTGCCGTGACAGGTTGAGCCGAATGTCTCCTCCATCGCTTTCTCAGTCCCAACAAGAACGTAGCTGGGCGTTCCCATGCTTCCAGGGATCAGCACGGGTTGGCCCAAATCCCTGTAGTCTTCAGGCACATCCTTTAGCCCTGGCCCGAAAGCCCTCGTAGCACCTTTCCTGTGGACGCAGAGCTTCATCTTCTTGCCGTCAACTCTGTGCTCCTCGAACTTGGCAATGTTGTGAGCGACATCGTAAACAAGCTCCATTCCCAGATCATCTTCACTTATCCCAATTACTTTCTGGAAAGTTTCGCGAGTCCAATGGGTGATAATCTGCCTGTTGCACCATGCGTAATTTGCTGAAGCAGCCATTCCCGCAAAGTAATCCTGCCCCTCCCTGCTGTTTATCGGAGCGCATGCAAGCTGTCTGTCTGGCAGCTTGATTCCGTACTTTCTAACAGCCCTGTCAAGAACCTCCAGAAAGTCCGTGCATACCTGATGCCCCAAACCTCTGCTGCCGCAGTGTATCATTACTGTTACCATTCCCTCTTCCAGTCCGAAGGCCTTAGCAACCTTTTCGTCGAATATCTTGTCCACATACTGCACCTCAAGGAAGTGGTTTCCGCTGCCCAGAGTGCCAAGCTGTGGCCTTCCTCTGTCTCTTGCCTTCTTGCTCACAACCTCAGGTCTTGCTCCATCCAGCGCTCCGCTCTCTTCACAGTGCCTCAAGTCCCTCTCGTATCCGTAGCCGTTCTCAACCGCCCATTTAGCACCTTCAACGAAAATCTCGTCAAGCTCTCTGTCGCTAACCCTCAGCCTTCCCTCACTGCCCACTCCCGATGGCACTGCTACGAAAAGCTCGTCAATAAGTTTTCTTATTACGGGCTTAACCTCATCAACCTTCAAGTTACTCCTCAAAAGCCTTACACCGCAGTTTATGTCGAAGCCAACCCCACCTGGAGAAACTACACCATCTTCAACGTCAAATCCAGCAACACCCCCTATTGGGAAGCCGTAGCCAACGTGAACGTCGGGCATCACCAAGGATGCCACCTGTATTCCCGGCATTGTCGCGACATTTGCAGCTTGTTCAACAGCATCTTTCTCAAGAATCTGCATCAGCTTCCTGCTTATGTAGAAGTAAGCGGGAACCCTCATTCCGGGTTTGTAACCTTTTGGCAACTCCCACTTATAATCCGTAATCTTTCTCAAAACGTTCTCCATGTTTTCTGATTGGTCAAAGTGTTTAAATTGTTTTACTCTTCCATTTGTACAGTTCGACCCACCAGCAGGTTGTAATTGGCATAGCTACAACCCAGCCTATTATCACCGCCACTATGGAGCCGGTTATTGTCCCCCAGACTCCAAGAGGTTTTAAAACATAATAAGGGATCTGGACAGCCATGTTTGCGAGACCCACGAGAAGCCACATAATCACAGTGTCGGCAATGTTCCGTCTTAGCACTTTAATGCCCTTTTTTATTCCCGATATCGTTCTCTCACCATCAATAACGATCGCATAAGGTACAAAAGTGAAAAGGAAAGAGAGGGTGGCCACGAGAATTGCAAGCAGGACTGTCCACAAAAGAAAAGATATCCCGTAGTAGACAATCATTTCCGTTTCTTTACTGATTGTCTCGAGATTCTCAAAGATTTCTACTGCTAAGTTAATTATGGGGTAAAATGCTACAGCAGTTATTATTGCAAAGATTAACTCGTAAACAAACAACGGAAAGAATCGGGATTTGGCATGTTGGAATGCTAATTGTAGATTTGCCACACATTCGAGAGCGTTATCGCAGAGCTTAATCCACCAAGCTTTGAAGAGTGTGGTTACTGCAGTGACTAACATCAGCCACAGAATGAAGAGTAGACTTATTAGTTCGATGTTTTCAGCAATCCTCGAGAAGACTTCTCCAATTATCTCTTCAGGTTTCTTGGAGATTTTACCAGATAGAATGACTCCGGGAAGCTCAGGCATTATAGCATAAACCACACCCAAAAAAATTAGAAGTAAAACGGCAATGACAGACAGTCCCTGTAGTACGAATGGTACTGCAGTGACTGGATGCCTTCTCCAAGCTTCCCAACCTGCTCTAATAACTTCCCACTTCATACTCCGAAGTACTCCTTGACATGCGGGCGAGTGATGTAGTAGATGATTATGCCGTTTATTATTATTCCAATAATCCCCTGGGTCATCCCGACACCCCCTTGAGGCAGCATGAACAGCGATGAGACAATACCAAGTGCGAGAAGAATCAGATATATCCACCAGGCCCAGCTTGCTCCCTTCCAGAGCCCGTATGCAATCACTAGATTGACCAGTCCGATAACGACGAACACAAAGCTACCGACTGTCATCAGCAGGCTAACTAGCGGTGCTGCTTCTCCAAGCTCGCCTGGTGGAATGTACTGTCCAAACACTGCAAAAATGCCTGCAACGGCAAAACACCCTATAACCCCTATAAAGCCCAGTATTGCCAGTATGGTAACTCCTAGCGGTCTCATGACACTTGGTATCAGTATTACTATATAATTTTTTTGTAACTTCTCGTCTTAAAACGGTCTTATCTTACCTTTAATCACTGAACCTTCTCCCACTTGTAAAGCTCCACGACATCGGCAAGCGTTCTCCCCTTCTCCTCTATTTCACCCCTTATCCTGTCCTCCGACTTTTTAACCTCTAATGCTCTCCTCGCAATCTCGTAGGCTCTGCGCTTGGGAATTACCATAACCCCATTATCATCTGCAATAATCCAGTCTCCGGGATTAACTTCAACTCCACCACAAACTATTTTGACGTTAATCTCCCCAAACCCTTTCGGCTCTCCTGCGTTAGGGACTTCCTTTCTGGCGAAAAGCGGAAAACCAAGCTCTCTTATGTCATCAACATCCCTGACTGCCCCGTCGATTATCACTCCCGCAATCTTCCTGTTTATGCAGCTTCTTGTGGCAAGCTCCCCCCAGACAGCAGCAGTGTCACCTGAAACTTTGATGACCAGAACATCCCCCTCTCCGGCAACGTTTATCGCCTCCACCGGCTTCGCCCAGTCTCCATCCATCGTGCTTACCGTAACGGCTTTACCTACAATCTTCTTCCCCCTAACAAGCGGGTAGATACCGTCCATCGCTTTAGCTCTGTGCATCGCATCGCTCACGTTTGGTGTGGATACTTTTATTAATAGCTCCCTTATCTCCTCATCCAAGCTCTTTCTCCTTACTTCAACCTCTCCACCTTCGGCAGCTCTGTCTATAGCCTCTCTAACCTTCCTTGCGGATTCGGTGACGTTCCTCGACTTGACGATGTTACTACCCACGATTACTATACTGGCTCCCATCGAAACGCAGGCCGCAGCCCTTTCAGCATCCAAACCTCCCGCGGCCGCAACGGGGATAGATGCATTCTCTACAACATCCCTTAAAACCTCAAGCGGATCCATCCCCTTCATCTGCTGATCTATACCAACATGCACGTTCAGGTAGTCAACACCAAGCTCCTCAACTTCCTTAGCCCTTCCCACAGGGTCAGGAACGTTTATCAAATCGGCCATAACCTCACAGCCGTACTTTCTTGCCGCCCTTATTGCCTCTGCAATAGTATCGTCATCAGAGAGAGCGAGGATTATGACGATGTCAGCTCCACTCTTTGCAGCCATCTCGACCTCAATTGCCCCCGTATCGATTGTTTTCATGTCAGCAAGAATTTTATGGTCTTTGTATCGCTTTTTGAGCTCTCTGACTGCATTCATCCCCTCGCTCTTTATTAATGGAGTTCCTACCTCAAGCCAGTCTGCCCCGCCCTCTATTGCCTCACCCGCAATCTCAATTGCCCTCTTAAGTTCGAGCAGGTCGAGGGCGACCTGAAGGATAGGTCGGTTCATAAATCCACCTTGATTTGAGGAAATTTAATCTTTTTTAGAGGATAACTTTAAAACCGAGAGGTAACAGCATGAATGGTGAATCACCCTTGCATAGTACAGGTGAGGGATGTTCAGCAGGATAAAATCGAAACAGTGAAGAGAATGGCACTTAAAAGAAATGCGGAAGTTGAAGGGGTAAAAAACGGGTTGGATATTTACTTTGAAGACGTGAATGAGGCAAGAAAGTTCATATCCAAGCTTAAAAAATCTATGAAGTTCAGGATAAAGATGTCCACGAAGTATGCTGGGTTGAGAGGTAGCAGAGTGAGAGTTCTTTTCGTTTACTCTCTTAGGGGATTTTGATGAGAATTCTGGTAACTGAATTTTTGAAGATCAAGAGAGAGCTAAAGACGCTCAGCGATATTCGAAAACTCCCTTATCCGAGGGGGATGCTCCACTGCATACTCCAGCAGAAAAAGGTTGATAGTGTAAAAAGGAAATACCACACCTTTGCAGAGAGAATTCCCGAAATCCTGAGTTACTGGGAGAGAGAGAAGAAGTTCCCAAGGTGGCTCACGCTACCGCCGGTGATGAAAATCAGGTTGCTGATGAAGGGTATGGGCTACTCAGCCAAGGCAATAAACAAAGCACTCAGAAATCCCGAAGAAGTCGTTGACGATGAAAAACTTGCAGAGCAGATAAGAAGAGCCGTTTTGAGTGACTATGTGTACTCCCCAATCGCTGCAAGACTTCAGAGAGCGAGAGGAAAGCTTGGTGAGAAGGCTCTTGCGTATGAACTTGAAAAGGCCGGGATTGAGTTTTTGACTGAGAAAGATTTGAAGGGGCGGTTCAGCAAGACTCCGGACTTTTACTTCGAAGAACCGGTTGAGTTCATGGGAAAAGAATTGAAGTGGATTGAAAGCAAAGCACTGTTTGGCGACCCGAAAAGTCACGACCTCTACTGGAAGAAGCAGTACTCGAAGTACTACGATATGTTCGGTGAAGGCCTTATAGTTTACTGGCTCGGTTGTGTTGAAGGGATTGAGGTCAGCGATGGTAGTGAATTCAAAAACGGATACAGAACGTCGCTCCTCGACATGCTTCTCTACCTGACGGATTCAAAGGATGAAAGCTACGCGGAAAGGCTCAACGCAAAGTTCATTGAAGTTGATGAGGAAAACGATATCCTCGCTGCCGAGAAGGTGGTGGACGCTTACGCTGAGGGAAGAGTTCTGGCTTTTACGGAGAGGAAAAAAGAGATAGGGAGAATTCTAAAAAATATGGGGTTTGACGTGGTGATTATCTAAAAACTGCTTTCTCTCCCTTTTGAGGACTGGGAACGAACTCCACTCCGGGGTGTCTCTGCATCATTGGCTGCGGGTAGAGTTCCATGAGTTCGTAAACTTCTTCTGGCACGTCAGTTGAAACTTTCAAACCAAGCTGCCTTAGCTCCTCCACAGTAAGCGGATAGTCGTGAGTCCACCTTCCTTCGGTGAGTATTTTTGCTACCTCCCTTGCTTTCTCCTCGTCCATCTTGTCTTTCAGAAGGTTAAAGACCGTCTCTCTCACTTGATTGATAGCCTTCTCCGCTATATCGGCCATTATAAGAGTTTTATCGTCAATGTCCTTCGGCTCCTTTTTCTCAACAACCTTCAAAATCGACGGAGCGGGGTAGTTCATAAGCTGCGGGTCAACCGGCCCAAGCACGGCGTGGGGATCGATGAGAATCTCATCTGCGGCTAGTGCTATGAGGGTTCCGCCACTCATAGCGTAATGAGGAACGATTACGGTGGTTTTCGCCGGATGGTCGTGTAGAGCCTTTGCTATTTGCGTTGCGGCCAGAACCAGCCCTCCAGGGGTGTGGATAATCAGATCAATCGGCTTATCCTTCGGAGTGCTCCTTATTGCTCTCAAAACCTTCTCGGAGTCATCGATGTCTATAAAGCGGTAAATCGGAATGCCGAGAAATCCTATGCTCTCCTGGCGGTGAATCATCGTTATTACATTCGTGCCCCTCTTCATCCCGATTCTGCGCATCGCCCTTCGCCTTGCCGCGAGAAGTTGCTGATGCTTTAGCTGAGGAGCAAATATCAGGTAAAGGAAAAGTAGCATCCAGAACAGACCGCTCAAAGCTGCCACTGGGTCTGAGTATGTAGTCATGAAAAATATTTTCAACATAAGTTTATAAGATTATCCCAATGCAAGAATATCTGCTTGAGCTATCATTTGCTGTAGTTTGGTGTTGAATTTATAGTATTTGACATAACTAACTTAACCAAAATTCCACTTTTCTGCGAAGCTTATTCTCTGAGTTAACTGGTAAAAGCTATTTGAAATCACTTCCTTAAGCTCTTCCAATGTTTTGATGAATAGGGGAGACAACACTCTCTTTATAGCTCTCCAGATTTGCTCAATAGGATTCAGATCGGGAGAGTAGGGAGGCAGATAAACCAAAACCATGTTCAGCTTTTCTGCTTTTATTCTTGTCTTTCTGGCCCAGT
>JAPDIW010000063.1 GCA_029259415.1 Archaeoglobi archaeon | reverse complement strand
CGAATCGAATGTACTTGGCATTCAGATCCTTGGCTTTCTGGATCATCTGAACGTCTTTTTGAGGTAATGGATCTCCGGCATGCCAACCTTCGGGATAGTGAAAGTGAATGCAAATCGCCGTTTTTGAAACCGATTCTGCGCTGTGTATGCTCGTTACGTCGGTAGCTACCACTCTCGCTGTACAGCTCAACACAACCAGCGCAACTAAGAAGGCACAAACTCTCTTCCACATGTAATCACCACATTGACTTGTTATCTCTGATATAAGTATTCTACTATCATGTGTCAAATTGGATACAGCAAACTGCATGGAAGCTTACAACCCGTTATGGTATCTGGGATAAAGCAGGCGGAATAGCGTTGGAGACAGCAGACAGGATATTATCGTGAATGAGACGAGTGCTGTAGCTTCCAGTTCGGAGATGACTCCAGAAGTCACACCAATCGCCACACCGGCAATTGTGAGGCTTAGCTTTGTTGATTGGAGAAAACCCATGGACATTGCCCTTCTCAGACCGAAATTCGGGACGAAAATCAGTGATGGGATGGCCTTAACAACAAATGAGACAGCAAGAAGAAGCAGAATTAACCCCAAACCAACTCCGGCTTGAGCGATGTTAAGCTCACTGCCTGTTTTGATGAAAAATACGGGGATGAAGAAGCCAAAACCCATGCCGTATAGCTTGTCGTAGAGCTTCTTCCCACCCTGAATGTTATCGAAAGCAGAACTCCGGCAAGGAATGCTCCGAGAATTGCCTCAACACCCAGAAACGAGCTCAGACCGACGAAGAGAATCATGATGGCCAAGCTCCCCCTCACTCCAATTTCAGACGGTTCGTCGGAGAACCACTTTGATATGAATTCCGGGAAGTACCATATAACCAGTTTGCCGAATCTGTAGGCTGCGAGGAAAACCAGAATTATGGCGAACGCGAAAGCGATCTGCAAATAACCAGTGAGGAAGTAAATCGAGAGGAGAAACATTGTCGAGAAATCAGAAACGAGGGCTGCAACGATGTTCAGCTGGCCGAACTCCTCTTTATCAGTTCCAATTTCTCTTAACACCGAAACAACCACACCAACGGCAACATTGGTCAGAATTATCGCGTAAAAAAAGCTTAATCCTGCTAAGATAGTAAAAGCGGCACTGAGAGAGAGTGAAAGGATGAAGAATGCGACCACCTTTTTAAGATGCCCACTTCTCAAAACCGTTTCAGCATCTATCTCAAGACCTGCTAAAAACATGAGGAATATTAGGCCAAAGAGGGAGAGGAAGGAGAGCCACTCAGAAGAGTAGATTAGGTTAAGAAAGCTCACACCAAAAACCATACCGAGAACTATTTCCAGAACAACAGCCGGAACTCTGATTTTTTCGGCTATTATGGGCGATATAAAGGCAATGACGGAGATAAGAGCAATGGTTGTGAACTGCTCTACTTCACTCACTCCACCACCACAACTGATGTTTCCTTATCCAGAATAATTTTCCAGAGGATACCCCTGTCAATGTTCCCAACATCGTTTGTGAGGGAGAGAATTACCAAGTCGCATCCGCTTTTGAACTCTCTCACCGCATCAACCATCGGATTTCCAGTTGAGACCTCAACCTCAAGGTCAGTTTCTGTGAACTTGGAGAAATGCTTTATCTGCTCTTCATCGAGAAGCAGAACCTTCACCCTGCCAAAAAACCTTGAGAAGGCCTTTGCAATGTTTATCATCACATCCGGGTTTGAGTTGTTCACCAGAGCAAGAATTTTCCTGTAATCCTCCTTTCCCGATAGAATGAGTGTCGGAAAACTCGAAACGAGCAGTTTCAAAACGTCTTCATTTTTCTCTTTCAGCGTAGTTGCAATCAGGTCAAACTCGTCACTTCTCTTGAGTATCTTGACGGCCTCTTCAAGGTTCACGCTTTCTGAGTGCCCTTCGAGGACGCAGGCGTAAGCATTACCAACTTTTTCGAAGACAATGAGGTTAGCTCCGAACTTCTCTGCTACTATTTCCGCTTCCCTGATTTCCTTTTCCCTCATTTCACTTTTGAGGAGGAGTATGTTGTCGAAAGGGTTCTTTGTCAGTCTGACCTGCTCACCGCAGACGAGCGCTAAGGTGTCTCCTGGTTTCAACTCAAGCTCCGGAAAAGGCTGCAGAACTTTCCCATCACGAAAAACGGAGATAACCATGCAGTCCTCGCCGGCATCGTACTCTTTAAGCGTCTTGCCATCCATCTCTTCCTCAACCTTTATTTCGAAATATCTGTTCTTCTCAAAAATTGTTGAAAGCAAAGCTTCAACTGAACCACAGATTTTCGATATTCCTTCAGTTTCGTAAAGCCAGCACTTCTCCTCATCTCTCGCAATGGCGAAAACTTCGAATCCGAGTAGCTTGGCAACCTTTGCAACCTTCAGGTTGAATTCATCATCATCTGCGAGAATTATCTTGCTATCTGTATCAAACCTTGCAAGAACTTCTGGATTTGAGGCATCTTCGTTTAAAACCTCAAATCCCCTCTCAGCGAGTCTCTTGGCTGAATTCGCATCTCTATCAATAATTATGCAGTCGGGAAGCTTTGAGGCTATTCTTGCCGCTCTATCTCCTGCAGATACGAGAATGTATTCCATCTACCACCTCAAGGCTTTCTCCTCTTCATTCTCAGCAGGTAGTTAACTGCATTGATGACTGCATTGATTGAGGCCATGACGATGTCTTGTGCAGCACCTCTTGAGGTAAAGGTGTGTCCTTCATCATCCTCAACCGTGACGTAAACCTCTGCAAGAGCATCGCTTCCTCCGGTTATAGCATCCATCCTGAATTCCGTTATTCTGATGCTCTCTCCTACAAGCGAGGTGACGGCTTTGAGGGATGCATCAACCGGTCCAACTCCGATTGCTGATGTAACCTTCCTTCTCCCGAAAACCTCCGCATTTAGAACCGCAGTCGGGGTGATCTTGTTTCCCGTCAAAACCGTAACCTCATCAACGAGAATTGCCTTTTCCTCTTTCTTCAGCTCACCGATGACAACTTCCGCAATGGCGAACAAGTCCAGGTCTGTTACCCTCTTACCCTTATCTCCCATTTCCTTTACCTTCTCGAACACCTGGTTAAGCTGCTCCTCGTCAAGGTGGTAGCCGGCCTCCTCAAGGATCTTCTTTATCTGGTATCTCCCGGCATGCTTCCCTATTACTATTCTCCTCCTGTGTCCAACCATTTCAGGAGTAACAACTCCCGGTTCGAATGTTGAGAACTCTTTCAGCACTCCGTGTGCGTGTATTCCGCTTTCGTGGCTGAAAGCATTCTCCCCAACAATTGGATGGTTGGGCGGCATCTTCACTCCGGTGAGTCTTTCAACAAGCTTTGAAGTCTCGAAAAGGTATTCAGTTTTAACGTTAGTCTTTATTCCCTCAATGGCGTGAAGAATCATAACTATCTGAGCGAGGTCTGCATTTCCTGCTCTCTCGCCTATTCCGTTCACGGTAACCTGCACCTCATTAGCTCCAGCCATAACCGCTGCGTAGGTGTTGGCAACAGCCAAACCAAAATCGTTGTGGCAGTGGACATCTATCGGAACCTTCAGATGCTCTCTGAGCTGCTTGATTAACTCGTAAAATTTGAAGGGAGTTGCCACACCTACAGTGTCGGGAACGTTCACCACGTCAACCTTCGCCTCCTCAACGGCCTTGAAAATCTGTTTCAGGTATTCAACCTCTGTTCTTGTGGCATCCATAGCAGAAAACAAGCATTTAACACCGTGAGACTTAATGTACTCAACACACTCAACCGACTTATCGATAATCTCCTCTCTTGACATTTTCACAGTGTGTTCAATCTGAATTTTTGAAGTTGGGACGAAAATATGAACCATATCAACGTTAGCCTTGAGAGCAGCATCGATATCCTCCTTAACGATTCTCGCGAGACCACAAACTTCTGCATTAAGACCGAGGGAGCTTATCTCCTTAACCGACTCGAACTCACCTTTGGTTGCTGAGGGGAATCCAGCCTCGATGACATCAACACCGAGCTTGTCGAGCTGCTTTGCTATTCTAATTTTGTACTCCTGCGGGAGCGACACTCCGGGCATCTGTTCTCCATCTCTTAGAGTTGTGTCGAAAACTTTGATAGTGTTCATCACTGCTGAAACTAAGCTAGGCTGTAAATCGTTTTCGGTGTCCAACATAACAATTTATTGAGATAAATAAAATTCTGAGCATTTACTACAAACTGAATACGTATTCCTGTTGCGTTTACTTGCATTTTACGTATTTCTCTCCCTCTATTTGAAAAAAGGTTTTTAAACCGGTCGTATTAGCCTTAAAACTGGATGTTCAGCAAAATTCTGGTGGCAAACAGGGGGGAAATTGCAGTAAGGGTGATGAGAGCGTGCAGGGAGCTTGGGATAGAGAGCGTTGCGGTTTACAGTTCTGCAGACAAAAGAGCCTTTCACAGAGTTTATGCGGATGAATGCTACTACATAGGCAAAGCAGATCCGAGGAGCAGCTATCTCAACATTGATAAGATCATCGAGGTTGCCAAGAAATCCGGGGCAGAGGCAATTCATCCCGGTTACGGATTTCTGGCCGAGAATGCTGAATTTGCGGAGAGGTGCGAGGAGGAGGGGATAGTATTCATCGGTCCATCTCCTGAGGTAATACGCATCGCCGGTTCAAAGGTGAAATCAAGGGAGATGATGCAGAAAGCAGGAGTGCCTGTGATTCCGGGCTCGCCGAGACTTGAGAGCGTTGATGAGGCGAGGGAGTGGGCTGAGAGAATAGGATATCCTGTTGCCATTAAAGCATCCGGTGGAGGGGGCGGAATAGGCATTGCTGTTGTTAATAACCCAGAAGAGCTTGAGGATGCTTTCAGAAAATCGAGGAAGCTCGGTGAGAGGTACTTCAGGGATTCTACCGTTTATCTGGAAAAGTATCTTGAAAGGCCGAGGCACATAGAGGTCCAGATTCTCGCAGACCATCACGGAAACGTCATACATCTGGGGGAGAGGGAGTGCAGCATCCAGAGGAGGCACCAGAAGCTCATAGAGGAGGCTCCTTCACCGGCGTTAAATGATGAGATGAGGGAGAGGCTTGGAAAACTGGCGGTGAAGGGGGCAAAGGAGATAGGATACACCAACGCGGGGACTTTTGAGTTTCTCTACGAGAACGGGAACTTCTACTTCCTTGAGATTAACTCAAGGCTTCAGGTGGAGCACACCATAACGGAAATTGTCACCGGCATCGACATCGTGAAGTACCAGATTCTGATTGCCAGCGGAGAGGAACTAAGGCACAAGCAGGAAGACGTGAAGATAAGGGGGCATGCAATCGAGTGCAGAATAAACGCTGAAGACCCGGTCAACTTCTATCCGAGAAGTGGCAGAATCGTGCATTACAGAAGCCCCGGTGGGATAGGGGTGAGGGTTGATAGCGGCATCCACATGGGTTACAGAATTCCTGAGGAGTACGACAGCATGATATCAAAGCTTATAACCTACGGCGAGACGAGGGGGGAGGCTATTGCGAGGATGAAGAGAGCACTCTACGAGTACATCATAGAGGGCGTTGAGACGAACATACCTTTCCATGTGGCTGTGATGAACGACGAGGAGTACGTGAAGGGCAACATCCACACGAAATTCGTGGAGGAGAGGAACATAGCAGAGAAGGTCAAGGAATATATGGCCGCCTTCAGGCCCATCAAGGCCAGGCTGGATGAAATATTCATGGAGAGCGACCTCTCAAGGGAGGAAATATCCGCTATAGTTACAGCAATCGATCTCTACGAAGAGGAGGAAGAATACGGAATTGAGCAAAGAATTTGGCAGGCGATTTTCAGCCTGGGTGCCTAATTTTCCCAACTTTAAGCTCAACAAACCTAAAAATTTAAAAAACTCTTACACTCTCGATAAATCTCAGTCTCTTCGGCAGCGGTGGGTGTGTTGACAGGAATTCCTGTATAGGGCTTATCTTCTGGTTTTTGAGAGCCTCGATGTCCGCTCTCGTTATCGGCTCGGCCACTGCATTGGTGAATGCATATATGAAGAGAGTTCTGAACTTGCTGTCCTGTATGGGGGCGAGGTAGTCTGGGTAGCGGTGGTAGAAGAGGTGTATCTTTGCCAAGCTTCTCTGCATGGCGTCTTTGTTCGTCGCCCTGACTCCTTCAAAATCTGCGTAGTACTCTCTGAGCCTGCTGAAGGCGAGAACGAGTATTTGCACGATGAAGGAAATTAAAACCGCTGCTATGCCGATAATCGCAAGCTGAGCTCCCCTTCTGTCGTCTCTGAATGAGGAGTGAATCAGGGCGTAGCCGAGGTAAAATATTACTGAGGGCAGCAAGCCGAACAGGAGCATTACCGCATTGTCTTTGTGCTTGTGGTGGCCGAGTTCGTGGCCTATAACTGCTTCAAGCTCCTCCTGACTGAGCATTCTCATCAGAGACTCAGAGACTGCAACGTACTTGCCTGTAAGGAAGTTGCCGTACGCAAAGGCGTTTGGTGGTGCTCTCACAATGACGGCCTTTGGTGGCCTGACGTTCAACCTCCTGGCAACGCTGTTTACGACCATCTGAAGCCTTTCATCCCTCTCTGCTCCATAGCTCAGGTTAATGATGTAGGGGGAGAGGAGGTACATCAGGAGGTTGATGGCGAGCAGGAAGATTATAAGGCCGTAGAAGCCGATGTAAACTCCAGAATAGGCGAGTATCAAGTATATGATGGCGGCTGAGATTAAGAGAATCATAGCAGCGAGGAGAACCATTGACGTGAAGAGGGAGAACTTTCCGGAAACTCTGCTGGCGACCCTGGGGGCTATGGTGGAGGCTAAGAGTAGCATCACCAAGTAGCCCACTATCGCCAGCATCATGTATATCGGGTCGAAGAAGTATAGCATCATGTTTGTTTATTGGTTCTTGGGTTTATATTTTTAGTTCTGGTAGGAGTGGTGTTTTGATTGTTGTTACTTCACAAAAACGCCCTACCGGTTGGAGCGAATCTTTATCCAGAAAGTTAAGAAAATTTAAATTGTTCAACACACTGCATAAAATTGTGAGACTGCTGCTACCTTTTGTAGTCTTGGCCCTTGCCATACCTGCCTCAGGATGGAGTATGGCTTTTGATATAGCAAAATCTCCCGATGGCGGATATATTATAGCTGGTGCTACCGGGCTGAACTATAAGTGGAGCTATGCATGGCTCATAAAGGTCGACTCGCAAGGTAATGAGATCTGGAATAGAACATATGTTGGAGAGTGCAGGTCGCAGGCGTGGAATATTGATAGAGTTGATAAAGGGTATGTGGTTGGAGGTGTTACGGGTTGTCATGGTAATGATGCCTGGATTATAATGTTAGATGATGCTGGCAACGTTCTTTGGCAGAAAAAGTATGATTACGGTGGTAAGGGAGACAGCGCAACTTCAATAGTAGGAGATGGAAAGAGAGTTATCGCATCGATTACAATAGCACCGTGTAAAGATGGTTGTATAAATGAGGATGTATGGTTTGTGCAGTTTGATGAGAGAGGTAGAGAGCTGTGGAAGAATGAAATTAATTACAGAGACTATGACAGTATCAAGCGAGTTAAAAAGACGGCAGACGGGGGATGTATTGGTGTTGGAAGCGTGGGGGATTACAGAGGAGGGCTTAGGCTCTACGGCAACTACGACATCTTGGTGGTGAAGTTTAACAGGAAAGGAGAAGTGGAGTGGAACAGAACCTTTGATTTCGGCTTTGACGACATTGCATGGGATGTGGCGGAAGTAGAGGATGGATACATAATCGTTGGGGAAGTGTGGAATGTAAAAGTAGAGAATTTTGCAAACACGACCACTCCTGTTAAAGCCATCGCTTTAAAACTCGATAAAAACGGAAACTTGGACTGGAAAAAATTTTTTGAGTATGGTAGGATTACGGCCGGTTGGTCGGTGACTGCAAACAAAGATGATAAGGTTATTGCAGGTTCTGGAGGGAATGAGAGTGGCTTTATCTGGGTTAGTGCGATGGGTGAATGGAATAAAACAATAAAAAGAAATTTCACTTTTCTATCATTTGTGTTTGGAACTGTGAGAATTCTAAATAGTACTGATGGGTATTTGGTTGTGAGTAGCAAGGAGTGTAATGGAACTACCTGCATCTGGCTTGGGAAACTTAGCCTTGATGGAAAGCTGATTTGGGAAAAAACTTATGAGGGATTGGACAATGTCAAAATCTCGAACACATACATAGTTGAAAAAGAACCGAACTCGTCTCCAGTAGTGGCTGTTTTTCTGCTTACTGTTGCAATTTTGGTGGGCTACCTAATATACCACATGTCTTAGCAAGCAAGTGTTAATAGTCAGATATCCAGTTTCCGAAGCTCCAGCCGGGTGAATTGGGGACATATTCCATAATCGGGACGTGGTGCAGGATTGTTACAACGAAGGAAGTTATCTGATCTAGCAATTTCATCAACTGATAATTTACGGACTCCTTCTCGTCATAAGGCATCTGTACTCTGTACTTGAGGAAGTAGTTCAGAGATGTTGACCCATCCACAGGTCCGGTTATGTTTGGCAAGTATGTTAAGGCTGTTCCTACAGTGTTTGCAAATTCTGACCTTAGAGTGGAATTTGTTACTATGTATTTGACAATCCTTGCGTTATCGTATAGCTGGGTAAACATTGATACGATAAAAGGATGAATTGTGTTATTTCCACTGGCCTGAAGTATCCATAGTGTCTCATCAAGGTAAGGTATGAAGTCCAGCAAAAATTTGTTAAAAGCCCTATTTGCAAGTATAATGTTATCTTCACCACTCTGAGGATACCGATCCTTCCAGTGCCACAGTTCCTCTCCCATGACTTTTATGTTGTAGGCCAAGTTGCGAAGGAGGTAGTATATCCACGTTGGATAGAAGTTCTGCCAGCCATCTACATCATCATCTGCTGGATAAGTCCCGCTCGGCATGGATGTAACGAGTGCTGTAAATGGGTGAATTCCCCAGCGATGGCCGATAACTAGTCCCACAACGTGCTCGTTGTCAGCAGCTAAGCCAATGAAGCTAAGAGTTCCAAGACCGCCGTTGGGCCAGGGTCTGATTATCTCGGTTCCAAGGTACTCATAGCCCTCCATGGCTAAATACTCTGTGGCTCCGGGAGATTGTCCTATGTTTATGATTGACCAGAGACATGCTGTGCAATGAAGTCTGCAGTTTTCACCCCCACACCCCTCATGACCGCTATAGCTTGTCGTTCTCAGCATTCCGCTTAGTGTGTTGTATTCCTGACATATGAACATTGCAGACTTCCCCGGCTCACCCAGCGCGTGGTCTGGCAGGTTGAACTGCAGAAGTGGGCCAAACCTGTAACCACTCATGTAGGTACCACAGTCATGGGCATCTACAGCGCCATCACGCTCCCTGATACAGCATCCATCTGGATATGAGCCTATATGACCGATTAGGAGGACATTTATATCTCTCCCATTTCTGCAGCTATCCATTTTAGGGCAGTAAGGGCTATCGTCAGGGCCTACGCATGCGGGATACGCTGTTGAGTTCATATCGTTCGTGTTACCGTTGACACCTTCAGTTTCACCATCGTTATCGTTGTTTGGGTCAACCACGCCCATCTTCCACAGCAAAAAGTCCCAGTTGTCGAAGTGCTGAGCTACCGGTATATTGTATCCTCCAATGTTAACGTGAGAAACATCTTCCGGTTCGGCAATCCATCTTATCCTTACCCAATCCCCACCACCAACGTCCCAATAGCGGCCAACTAATGTAATGTCGTAGCTTCCGGGGGTCACAGCAATGTTCTCGGCAAAAGTTTCCTCACCACAATTTCCAGCCTGATAAGCATTACCGTTAGCCATCGCATCAGATACCGCTGCCTTAAATTTAACCCGCCATTTGTCTGACACACCCCCACTTACTGGAGCACCTCTTAAATTAGCCCTCCCACTGCCATCAGTGAAAGATCCTCCAAAAGTTCCGTATCCGTCACTCCATTCTCCTTTGATAAATACGGGATAATTTGCAACTGGTGAGCCTTCGGAGAGAACTCTGACCTGTACTCCCACAGTATCGTCATCAAATACCCCATCCCAGTTTCGCGAAATTCCTGTGAGTGTTCCGGGTATAACATCAACGCAAACC
Organism: Archaeoglobi archaeon; assembly: GCA_029259415.1. Lineage (GTDB taxonomy): Archaea > Halobacteriota > Archaeoglobi > Archaeoglobales > Archaeoglobaceae > Archaeoglobus. Next base: position 4,654 of record JAPDIW010000063.1, on the reverse strand, counting down.
GTTTTAACGTGGGAGTCCGGGACTTCTGCAACGACTTCGATGTAGTCAATATCCACATTTGCTGTGTCTGATCTAAACAAGGCGTTGTCATAAGCTTGACTTTGGAAAAGAACGTAAACTTCACCAGAAGCGGAGATGTAGCTGGACGGAGAGTTCGTTGAAAAATTAATCCACATCGGATCGATGTCGGTGCCACTGTAGTCAGCATACAACTCCCATGAGTTCGTCGCAAAGTTCCAGATGTATGCCTGAATTCCGTCATCTTCGTCTCTAACGTATGCATTTATTTCTAAATGTGTGGCTGTAATAGCTACTGAAAACATAAACTCCTGAACTGCATATTTCGCATCATCATCAAACGGACCACCATTGGCAGTAGTACTGCTTTGTGAATAGATTCCATCTAGTACCCTTACAGCATCAATGTCTGACGGAGTATAACTCGAACCCATGCCACCCGCGTAGCTACATCCGAAGTCGGAAGGGTTTTCCCAATCACTATCGTCGTCAGCCCATAACTCACCACTTCTCTTCCATCCTTTTGGAAAAGGCGAAGTCTCGGTTACATCAACCCCACCCACTTGATAAAAGTTCTCAACATACATTTTAGCCTCAACCACATTAACGACGGCAAAACTCAACACAGTGATTAGCAGGATGAGCTTTACTATTCTCACAGGCTTATGATGCATAATTAAATTATTAAAATTTTTCGCTAAAAATGTTAATGGTGATAATGTTTATTTTCAGCATCAGATGCGAATTATGTCTTACCTGAGCTGGCAGTATATGTATTTGGTCTCTGGGACTATCTTCGGCAGATTCTCAAAAGTGGATTAATAAAAATCCAGGGGGTATGTGTTGTCTATCATAATAATAATGTTTATGTGTATATAATCAAAAAATTTAAATACAAAATAATTGCACTAACTTTATGAGTTTAGGTCCGTTGACAATAAGTTTTAACATTTTCGGACATACACTATCCATAACCATACCAGCTTGGCTGAACGACTTTCTGAACTGTTTGCTGACGCCTCTGGGAAAGTTCTTGAACGCAATTTTTGGTCTCAACTAACCCTATTTTTTACTCTTTATGAGTAAACAAGAGAAATTTTTTGTCCAACCTCAGCCAAAGCAGCAAACATCCACTTGAAGAACTGAAGAGCGTGGTACGTAAGGCTTGGAGCTTGAGCCTCGCAGTAAGCTCCGGGTTGAATGCATTCATACGCCTTCCTCCATATGTAAGCGATACCCCACTGAGCATCGTCATCCCCGAAAACGTATGTTGCATTCGTTGCAACCTTCTGCCAGATACCTACACTGTATCTCATCAGCGTATCATTTGCTGCCACGACACTCACTGTTTCCCTGAAAACCTCAGAGAAATACTTCAAAAAGCCTGATAGGTAGTATACGTTTTCGGCAGTCTTTTCAGCGAGGGTATCGTTTTCAGCAACAACTCTGAAAATCTCCGCATTGAGCATAAAAAGTCCCTGAAAGAACTCTATGAAGTACGAAAAGGCCATCCAGACGTTCAGCGGCATTTTTCATCACCCCGGAAAATAACTCGGAAAAACTTTGAGAGCGTCTGACATTAGAATCACCAAGTGCTTTGCGGCATAATACAAGTTGGAGACAAACTCCGGATTGTTTGAGACGTTGACAGTCATTGCTTTCAGCAAAAAGGCGTTTCCGTAGTTTCCCGAAGCATCGCCAAATATACACGTCCCGTTCTTCGCAGCTACTTCCACCACTTCAGCGAACTCATTCTCAAGAGTGGAATTGTGGTTTATCTGCCAGATAAAGCCGTTTTCATCGAAAAGGAGCTTTCTGAACCATGAAATTGCTGCATCAACATGGTACCATATCTCCCAGAAGCTCTGGTAGCTTCCCCTTGAATTGTTAATTAAAGTCTCGTTGTTCCCCACATACTTGAGATAGATGAAGAAGTCACCCAGGGCTCTGAGAAGTGCGGAAAGTCCCTGGAGCATTACGCCGCCAAGCTCGGACACTGTAGGCATCTCATCACCTCACAAGTACTCTAAAGCTTTTACGAAATAGATTATTGTGTTATTGAGAGCCCTCGCAAATCCTACCGCCATTTTCTCTGAAAGCTGCTTGTTCTGCGTCAGCTCAATGTAGGAGTGCTTCGCAATGTAGGCCATCCCGCCGTTTCCTTCAGCGGTACCGAAGAAGTGGTATGAGTTTTCGGACAATGTATTGAGGAAGTCCGTGAAGTTGGCCAGGACGGTTGGATTGCTTGGATCGGCAGTAACACCCATAATTGCAGCGAGAAACTTGGTTCCCCAGAGTAAAACTGAAAGCTGGCCGTAGATGAAGTCTGTGTGCTCAGGAATCAAATACTTATTTATTGGCTCAAGAAGTCCGTAAATCAGGACATAGAAGTCTGATATTGGGTTGAGAATCGCATTGAGCGCAAAGTCTGTTGCACTTGCTATTGCCATACAATCACCTCAGTGTCGCATTAATATTTTCCAGCATCCTCATCCCAACCTCCACACCGGTTCTTGCCATCTCCCACACTTTCACGGCAAAATCTTCATCAATCATCTCAACAAAGTGCCTCATAACGGCAGAGAGGCCTTTCTGGCCGGTCTCATTACCAAAAATCGTTTCGGCATTACCTCCTATGTAGTTTATCGCGTAACTTATGTTTTTCATCGCCGAAACATTTCTGCTCGCAACGTCCAGAGAGCCGCCATCCCCCACAAAAGGTTTGGTGAACCAGTAACCAAATCCGGCTGCGTGAATTGACACATTCCATATAGCGGCAACATCAACTGAATTGTTGAGCAGCAGCCTGAAGGAATTCATAAGCAGCTCGAAATTGGTCAGAACAAGCTGCATTAGAACGTTGGCGAAGTCAGCGGCGTTGGCCATCAAACACATTTATCATTATCTTCTAAAAAACTTTTCGTACTGTTAGAATTAAACGTTATGATGAGCATCAACAGTTATCCAAAATTTCTATGCGATATCCTTCGCTTTTTTAAGTGTTTGAAACTATCGATGACAAAGCCCAGTCCAAGCCTTGCGGTGAAGTAGGCGATGGCGATGAACATTGTGTAGGAAAAAGCCTGAGGATCGATGAAAAAGGTTGTCAGGAGCATGTATGGACTTAAAAGCAAAAAGAAGAGAGACGTCGAGAACATCATCTTTCTGAAAAACAGAGGCCAGTACTTCTCGTTCGCCATTCTCTGAAGCCCCTCGTAAGCCTCCCTGTCGTTCATGGCTCACGCTTTACCTTTCAGCTTGCTCGCCCAGTTACCGATGCCAAGAATTGAAATGTGCCCAACACAGCCATAATGCCTCCGAATGCTCCAACAGAGAAAATCCAGCCAACCCAAATGCACCACAGCAGATAAACAACCGCGTTGATTTTAATCATCTCTCCGGCTATTTCCATCCATGTTACGTCTATCAAACAGCGCCGCATTCCTTACTCATCTTCCTTGGGCTTCCTGAAGAGCAGGAAGTTGCAGAGCTTGCAAACATTGAAGCCCGGATACGTCTCGCCAGTTCTCGGGAAGCTCGCTCCACCGTACTTGGCTGTTCTCTCAAGCAGTCTGACTATTGTCACCTCGAACTGCTCCCACGGGAGGTAAACGTTTATCTCTCCCTGCTCGGTCTTGCCTGAAGTGTAGCTGCTGCTGCACATCGGCACAACGTTAATTCTCTTGTTGTTGTACGTCCATACTGCTCCACCACAAACCGATGAGTTCATCATAAAGCTAGGCTGGACTGGGTGGACATCCATCGCAGAAGCCCAGTCGTTGTAGATGTGGTAGCTCTGCAGAACGTCGCAGATTATGTGGATCAAGTCCGGCTCGAACTTCGCCTTGTGCAGAGGTGCTGTAGCAAAAGCCACCAGCCCTTCAGGAAGTCTTGGCTTTGTCTTCACAAATTTCTCCGCCTGTTCTCTGTCCCTTACGTACTTTACGTGGCTCTTAATCTCCTGCTCATCTAAGTCCTTCCATCCAAACAGATATCGAGCATTGCTGCACCCCAGAGTTCTCTTGTCCCCAAGCAAGACATCGCCACGCTGCCTTGACGCTGCTGAGAAATGGCAGAATGTAATCGGATTGCACGCTACCAAGTATTCATGCTCCGCCTTGAACTTCTCCACATTATCTTCATCGTAGAAGAATTTCACTGCCACCGGGTAGTACTTCAGTTTCAGCAGGTTTCTCAGAATGAAGACTATGTCAGCCTTGCTCAATCCCTGCTTGTCCCTCTTCAGCAGCATTGTTTCTGCAAACTTCCTGTCGTCCAGAAGAGTTTCAGTATCCAGCACCACCTCTTGCGTCATAAAGCTCGCTTTGACAGTCACTTTTTAAAATTTTCGAAATTTTCTAAACATATTTCAAAATTTTGGGAAATTCGTAGTTTTGCCTACCGAAAATCGACTTTTAATTAAAAGCCAAAATTTCTTAAAAATTTGTTACTGAAGAAATCGACGTGTCCGAATAAGCATCAAACAACATAAATAATTGAACAACTATCTACCATCTTTTATGGTGACGGCGGATATAGCAGAAAATAACCTTGTTGAGTTGCTGAAAGAGTTTGACATCTTTGAGAGGAACAAAGTGTCCATAGAAATAAAACTTGCAGCAATAGCAATGTACAT
>JAPDIW010000103.1 GCA_029259415.1 Archaeoglobi archaeon | reverse complement strand
AAGAATTCCGCTATCTTTGTTATTGGCTTTCCTTTAAGCCTGCTTTACCATTCTTGCTATGTCCTTGTTTGTTAGTTTCCTCACGTGGTAATCTTGTTGGAGTGTAAAGTTATTTCGGGATACTACATGCCCAGTTGCAGAGAAAATAATTTTTTGTGCGGGGAAAAGGTTAGTCATGCTCAAAAGTCCGAGCGAGGCAGCTGTTGCAGCTTGCCTTTCGCTGCTCCTCGAAGTCTCTGGAAATCCTAAAGCAGGTAATGTTGACAGGGAGCATGACTTCAAAGACTTGAGATTCGAGCACTTCCTCGCTTCAGCAGCCGGTGCATTCCCGGCATTTCTTGAGGTCGCGGAAAAAAAGAGGATTGGTGACGGCGTGTTGATGGCTGTAAAGGAGAGCACGAAGTGGCATAAGGCAGAGAACGTTCATTTTGGAGCATTTTTGCTCCTTATCCCGCTTGTCGCTTCATGGGATGCAGGAGATATGATTAAAATTGCTGAAGGAGCGAGGAAGAGACTTAAAAAGACTGGTTACGAGGACAGTTTAAGCGTTTTAAAAGCTTTCAGACTCTCCAATGCAAGGGTTGTTGAAGCAGATGAGCTCAACCTGAAAGATGAAGAAACGGAGAAGGAGATAGTGCAGAAAGGTATAAACCTCTATGACTGGATGAAGATGGCCCCTGAAGAAAATTTAATCGCCAGAGAGCTTGTTGACGGTTACAGAATAAGTTTGGGGGGAGCGGAATTCATTCTGAACTACGAAAATGCAGAAGAGGCCGTTGTAGAACTCTACTACTACCTCCTTTCAAAGTACCCCGACCCGCTTATCATCGCCAAAATGGGGAGAGAGTATGCTGAGAAAGTCACTGAATGGGCAAAAAAGGCCAAAACGGATGATGAGAGGAGAAAACTCGACGAAAAGCTGCTTAAGGAGAACGCCAATCCGGGAACAATTGCTGACTTAACAGCATCATCAATTTACCTCGCTCTTGCGGAGGGATGGAGGATATGAAGCTGCAGGATTGTGGATTTACAGATGGGATTAATGAAATCATAGCAATAACCGAAAACGAGGACGGTAGCTGGAACACAGCACCGATAGGCATTATCGTTGAAAATTCTGACTCGACTACAGCAAGGGCGAAGCTTTACAGAAACAGAACCAGGGCGAACCTTGAAAGAAATGGAATTCTTTTTGCCAACGTTATAGACGACCCAATCGTCTTTGCCATATCCTCCTTCGGAAACTTGACCGAGGAGTTCTTTACCTCCCTCAACCCTCCAATCATAAAGGGCTCGATGGCGTGGTGCAAATTTAAAGCTGAAATAAAGGGTGGAGTTGCCGTGCTAAAACTCACGAACGGTGGCGTTATCAAGGGGAGAGTGAGGGCTGTGAACAGAGGACTTAACGCGGTAATAGAGGCCCTCGTTCATGCCACCAGATACGTGGCAATCAAGGATGAGAAGAAAAGAAAGGAGCTTTTAGAGAAAATCCACTATTACAGAGAGATTACCGAAAAGTGTGGCAGTGAGAGAGAAAAAAAGGCTTTTGAAATAATAATGGAAAAAATTGCTTAGCTATTCTTCTGACTTCTCTTCCTTTTTCTTTGGCGGCCAAGGATGTATCTTTATCTTGTGGTCGCAGAGCTTCTGCACTACTTCTAGCTTCGGCTCCCTGAATTCAGCATACTCCTTCTCCCTGATGTAGTCCAAGATGTTTTTCGCAACTTCTCTCCTAACCATCACCGTCGAGAATCCATTTGCGCTTCCAACACTACCAATGCTGACATCACTGTCAACCGCAGCAAAGTCCTGACAGACCTTACATCCAGAGGGGATTATCTCCTCAAAATCCTTGACGGGAATTCTCACCTTACTGCCGTCCTTCAATTCAACGATGAACTTCCCCTTCTTGATGTCCGTCTTAACAGCATTCCTCAAATCCGCATTAGCTTTCTCCAACAAAAAGTTGTAGAGGTCGTGGTGGTAGAAGTTTTCCGTGCAGAAGAGGCCGATTGCAAGCTTAACCCTCTCGAACTTCTTGAATGCCTGCTGCATCTTTCTCACTGCCGTAACCATGCAGGGAGTGCCAACAAAACCCACAGCCTCCGACTTAAGCACCGCATCCTTCAAAGCGGGCAGAACGTCAGCGTAGCTGTACTTTGTTCCGGTGATTTTGCGGTCGTAGAGCTGCTCAGGTGTTTTTATTGTGACAACCCTCGTCCTCCAGTTCGAGTCTCTTGCAACGAAAATCGCTCTATCAATTAAACCCATCTCAAGGGCTGATGCAGTGAACTCGGTAACCATTGCTCCATCCTGACCGACAAACCTCTTTGACCTCGCAGCAGTAACCTCAATGTACTCTCCAAGTCCGTTTTTTGGTGTGTAGTCCCATCTCGGGCATACTTTGACACAAGCTCCGCAATCAACACACTCCTTAATCCAATTGGGAAAATCGATTGGAGCATCACCTGCAGTTATTCCATTAACCGGGCAGATTGAGGCACATGCGGCGCAGTGACAGCAGAGGCCGGCGTCGATAACCTCTGCCTTCAGGTTGCCGAAGTACTTTTTCTTCTTGTGCTTCTTCTCCGGAAGTGCGAACTGCCACTCCCTCGTTATCATCATTCTCCCACCTCTTCAAGAGTGAGAATCTGCATCGGACACTGTCTCACGCACAATCCGCATCCTGTGCAGAGGTCCGTTTGTATTTGAAGAACGCATCCCGTTCCGGTAACCTCCTCACCAATCGAGATCTCACACTTTTCGACTTTAATTGCGTTTTGCGGGCAAACGCTGGCACAGAGCCTGCAACCCAAGCAGCTTTCTGGCTCTGTGCATGCGGCCCTTCTCTCCTTCACTTTAACGGGTTTTGGCGGAACTTCAAGTCTGTCAAGTTCCTTCTTCCTTACAAGCTTCCAGACGTTGCGATCAACGTAGTATTCAACGGTCTGCTTCTCTTCCCTGACAATTTCCGGAACCTTGGTAATCTGCTTGGCACTCAGCCTCATCTCATCCATCGACTTGAACGCCACGTCATGAACCTTGCTCGTGTTCAAAGCCCCTGTGGGGCAGCTATCAACACAGAAGTGGCAGAAGATGCACTTCGCATAGTCTATGCCAGGATACGCTTTATCGAAGTATTCCATCTGAATAGCATTTGCAGGACAGATTTGAGCGCAGCGGAAACAGCTTATGCACTTCTCCTTATCAAAAACGATGAATCCCCTGAAGCACTCGGGATACTTCCTCCTCTCTCTCGGATACTCCACCGTGACTCTGTCAGGCTTGATGGCCTGCTTTACAGCCTCTCCTATTGCCTCAGCATGCCTCTTGAGGTTCTCAACCGGGTCTGTTTTAACCTTACTCAGCCTGATCATGACAACCACACTCCTAAGGCTCCTCCAACAACCAGCGCTGCAATTGATAGGGCAAGCATTGAAGTCCAGCCAATTCTGAGTGCCTGGTCAAGCCTGTATCTGGCGTAGATCGACCTGACAATAACCAGTATTGAGATCACAACAATCGTCTTGATGAACATCCATAAAGGCCCGTTAAGGTCACCGAGCAGTGGACAATAAGGTCCACTCCACCCCCCAAGGAACAGTATCGTGAACAGCAGAGTCATAATGTACAGCTTCTCGTAAGCCAGAACCATTGCAAGGCCGAAAAGGATTCCTGAGTACTCAACAAAGGGACCGAAGGCAATTTCCTGATCTGCCTCAGGAATCTCGAATGGCAGACGGGATGTTGCCATAAGCATCGCAATGATGTAAACTATGAACGCTATCGGATTTAGCAGTGCTCCCGGAATTGCGGACTGCTTCTCAACTGCAACGTAAGCATCACCGCTGCCGTAGAGGAATATCATCGAAATCACGGCAATTATGAACGGAACCTCGTAGGCGAAGTACATGAAGGCTTCTCTTACTGAACCGATGTAGGCAAACCTGCTGTTTGATGCCCATCCCATTGCAACTATCGTTATTGGGATTAGAGCGATGAACGTCACGGTTAGCTGAATCGAGTAGGGTGTGTAGATTCCAACAGCACTACCGGCAGGTATGAACATTATTGGCAGCAGTATGGGAATGAAGGCAAGAATCGGAAGCTGTACGAAGTAGGGGCGATGAGCTTCCCTGTGAACAATTGCCTCTTGGAAGAAATACCTTATACCGTCCGCCAGAGCCTGAATGGCTCCTCTGATCGGTCTTGCAACTTCAAGCGGGCCTACTCTCCACTGGATTCTTGCAGTGAGTTTCCTCTCATACCATACTACGTAGAGCAGGTAGAGAGTCAGAACTACGAGTCCGGGCATTATTATGACGGCAAAGAAAGGTTTCCAGAGTATCAAGGCAACGATAAAGTTGATTACCGGGATTTTCAGGAGGAAATCAACGATTGGTGCTATCAGCGGAATATCCATCATGTTTGAGCTGAAGGTTTCAAAAAGATAATTGATTACATCCATCATCACAACCACCTCACCTATCCGCCTCCGGCGGGAAGTATCCGAAGCTACCGTATATGGCCTGCAGGTCAGCCAACCTCTCTCCCTTCATGGACTCCATGAAACCTTTCAGATAAAGCCATCCGGGACTGACAATTCTGAGTCTGTATGGCACATTAGACTCACCATCACTCACTATGCTGAAGACTATAGTCCCTCTCGCTCCCTCAGTCAGCGTGGTGTACTCTCCAGATGGAAGGACTATATTGGAGAGACTGTCGTAGAAGGAACCTCTGATGTCATTTCCGTTTTCAGCTATCTGCTCACTGATAACTCTTCCTTCTGGCATCTCCTTGATACACTGCCTGATAATGCTCAAACTCTGGCCTATTTCGTTAACTCTAACCAGAAACCTTGCATAACTATCTCCTGCATCAGAAACTGGCATATCCCATACAAGCTCGTCGTAAACCTCGTACGGCTCAACCTTTCTAACATCGTACTCAACACCGCTCGCCCTCAGGAATGGTCCGACAACACCGTACTTTATTGCTTCCTCTTTGCTCAGAACGCCAACATCCTGAAGCCTCGCTATGACCGTGGGATTATTGATGAAGATTCTCTCGAAGGATTTCAACCTCCTTTCCATTGCCAGAGTCATGTCGTATATCCACTTCAGCGTTGATTCGTCCGCATCCCTCCTCACCCCCCCGGGGATTATGAATGATGATGTGAATCTTGCTCCCGTCAGCCTCACGAGAGCCTCACAAATCAGCTCTCTGAGAGCGAAGGGATACATGAAGCCAGTTGTGTGGCCGATGAAAACTGCCAGTATAGCTGCATCATAGAGGTGCGTTCCCACTCTCCCAAGTTCAGCGAGCATCGTCCTGATGTACTTTGCCCTCTCAGGAACCTCTATGTCGAGAGCCTCCTCAATCGCCCTCACATATCCGAGGTTAAAGTTGGGAGCGTCCATTATTGCTGGTCTCTCAACGAGAGGAATGTTCTGGATGTAAAGCCTGTTTTCTGCAAGCTTCTCCATCGACCTGTGGACATAGCCAGGATCCGGAATAACTTCCTGAATTATGTCTCCTTTAACTCTTACAATCAGCCTCATGTGTCCGCTACCGGGATGCTGTGGACCTACGAGAATCAGAAAGTCGTCGCTCTTATAGGTATCCTCAACATACTCCGGCGGGATGGGGATGAAGAGAGATCTTAGCTCTTTAGGCGGCTCTACAGGGATGTCAAGCACGTATTCATCCATGTTCATCACCTCACGTAAACCTCCTCTTCAAGCTTGAAGTCCTTCCTCAGCGGGAACTCTGGAGCATCTGGAGCTAGAAGGAACTTTCTGCCCATCCATGGATTTCCCTCGAAAATCACGCCGAAGAAGTCGCACATCTCCCTCTCCATGTAGTCTGCACTCGGAAACATGTTTGCGAGGCTCTTCACCTTCGGATTGTCCCTTGGAATATCTGCGAAGACGTTAACGATGACAGGCATGAGCTCCTTGACACTGTAGCTGGAGAAGTGGTACTCCACGATGAACTTGTCCTCGTTCGGCACGTCAATAACGTTAACATTCTTAACGTGGTCAAAGCCCATTTCCTTAAGTCTAATCGCAGTTTTAGTAATGCTGTCACTCTCCACCTTAATAGCTATTCTGTTTTTGCCCGTTATTGTAACAGATTTCGCATCAATTTTGGCTTTCAGCTCCTCAACCAGTTTCTGGCCAAACTCCCAATCAACCTCCTTTGGTGCGTTCACTATCACTGCTGGTGCTTTCGATATCTTCTTTGGTGGTCTTGGAAGAACTCTCGGCTTCCTGCCAGCCTCCAAGGATATCTCGGGGAAAGTTGCAGAGGTCTTTGCCTCACCGGTTTCTATCTTGAACTGGAGCTGTCTTATTCCCCTCAACAATGCTTCAGGAGTGGGAGGGCAGCCGGGAACGAAGAAATCAACCGGAACAACGTCAGAAGGCTTAACCAGGTGGTAGCCGTTCCAGAAAATTCCACCCTGCAGACCGCAAGCACCCATCACAATTACGAACTTTGGATCAGGCATCTGCTCCCACGTTATCTTCAAGGCTCTTGCCATCTTTCTCGTGATGGCTCCTTCAACGATTATGAGGTTGGTCTGCCTCGCGATACCGTAGTTGAGGGCACCTATTCTTTCTCCATCGTAACCAGCTGCAAATGCATGAGCAAGTTCAGCACCACAGCATGCAGTGACAAAGTGGACTGGCCACAAACTCCACTTGGTTCCCCACTTCTTAACAGGGCCGAGCGGCCCTCCTCTAACAAATTCGATGAACTCATCCATTGGTATCACCTCTCAATCTGGCAATTTCGAGTGAGTAGTTGTAAGCGACATGCAGTGCTGGAAGGATTAGGACGAAGGCGAGTATCGTCAACGCGATAACATCCAGTGTCGGTGTTCCCGAAAGGAGCAGTATGATGACCAGTATCGGTTCAAAGGCCATGAACATTATCATGAAGCCTATGTACTGCATCGGCAGTGTCCATTTCTGTAATCCTATTGGTAGGTTGCCAGACTCGAACCTTGAAATTTTCACTTCAGTTGGCCTGTATCTTGGAAGTATCTTGGCCAAAATTAGGACTGCAATGTCTACTATCAGCGCGACTGCAATCACGACAACAACAACCAGTGCGTTTTCAAGCATCGCCATGCTTCACACCCCCTTCATCATTGAAACCAAATCCACAAACCACATTGGTGGTATTAGCGTTATCAGCATCGCAATTGATGCGAACAGCGCAACCACGCTCGTCAGGTTGAACTTCCAGCCTGTACCGAGCAACCTTGCGAGCCTGACATAATACGGGACTGAAATTGCGGAGTTAAGCACGAGGATGACTGCAAGCCAGATGAACTGTGAGTAAACGAGTGAGTAGATTATGAACAGCTTGCTCCAGAATCCCATGAGCGGTGGCAGGCCGATGAAGGAGAATGTGAGCAGATATGCTGTTATCGGTGATGTGCCCTCGCTCTTTATGCTTGCAAAGTAACCCACTTTGCCGAATGAGTTCACGAAGAGCTGCAGCAAACCTCCAGCGATTGCGAAGTAAATATACTCTTTTCCTGCAGTGACAGCAACAAACGTGGCGAGGATGTAACCCATGTTTGCAACAGTAGAGTAAGCGAGAATCCTGCTCGGCTCATTTGTCGTCAAAGCACCAATGTTTCCAACGAACATCGAAGCTGCAGCTATTAAGCCAACCACTAACAGAAGAGGCCATAGCGATGGCGTTGCGGTGGCAACTATAATCTTGTAGGCGATTATGAACGGAACAAACTTTGCGAGTGAAGCTATTATCGAAACGGGAATGGGATCTGCTGAGGCGAAGACATCCGGAACCCACTCATGAACCGGAGCTATGCCGACTTCCATGCTTAGACCGATAATCAGCATCAGGAAAGCTAATGAGTAGATTAGCGGATTCGTGGTTGAGTAAAGCAGCACGGCTCCTATTATGAAGAGTACCGTGGCTATCACCATAAAGGTTACATACTTGATGCCAACATCGACGTTCAGGTTTTTGTCGCTAACCATGACGAGCAGGTATGTTGGAGCTGAGACGACCATGAACAGGACGAGCATCATCGCAAGATTATCAGCAACGAAGGCGTAAAGAGTCGCTATCGCCATTATGGCAACCAGAGCGTAGTCCAAACCGGCTATCTGGTTCTGCCTCATCGCATAGAGGGAGAAAATGTTCAGAAGTGCGACGAACAAAATCAGAGCTGAGTAAGCTGCATTTCCGCTCGTCATCATTACCAATACAGCCACTATGCTCGCCACAAGTGATATTCTGATATCCTTGTAGCTCAGCGCTGCTCCAATTGTGAGGATTATCAGCGACGCAAGCAACTCTATCATGCTATCCACCCCGCTGCAACTGCTACAACAACAATCAGCATTACGAAGCCCACCACAATCTGCAGATACCTCTCAAGCCTCCCGTTCTGGATGAATCTCACGCCGTAGGAGCAAATCTCAAACATTCTTGGAATGGCCTGATGGCACGTAAAGTCTATTAACCTGTTACCGTAATCCACGACTTTTGCTATCGCCCAGCCAATTTTCGGAACTATGTAGTCGTTCAGGAACATCATGTACATTCTGTCTCCAAAGAACTGCCCCAATGGGGACTTAATCTGTGGTTTGAAGAACCCAAATGCATACGCTACGAGAACTATCATACCTACTGCGAAAGACGAGGCCATCAATCCCTCTTCGACGAACTCTGAAAATGGTTCCTCTGGGGACGTCAGAATTACTGCAAGGATTACGAGGAGCATTGAAACCATTGCAAGGTAGGCTGCGCTCATTATTCCTCCACCATGCAGGTGAAGGTGCACCTTCTTGCCCTTGAAGAAGTTCATGCTCAGGAACTTTCCAAGGAAACCTGAATAGATTGCCGATATTGTCACAAGCAGTGCTAGGGGTAGCAGTCCAAACTCGTGCTCAAGGTGATGCATAACTCCATCCATTCCCGACTTGATCCAGTAGGCTGTGAATGGTGGGATTCCTGAAAGGAATATCGTCGCAATTACTGTGGCGACAAAAGCCCACTTCAGCTTTCTCGCCACCTCAGTATCTCCACCAAGGAACCTGTCGTGAGTTTCGTGAATAAGATGGCCAGCTACAAGGAAGAGTGATGCCTTTGCAAATGCATGCGTTATGAGGTACCAGAATGCTACAAGCACTGCAAACTTTCCAACCCAGTAGCTTGCAGCTGCTGAGGCAAACATTAGTCCGAGGCTGGACATGGTAGAGGCTGCAAGCAAAACCTTCCTCTCAAGAGAGCTTGTAGCCACAAGAGCCGCGTAAAGAGACGATACCAAACCGAGGAACAGCACGAGAATGTAAACGTACTCATAACCTTCGAGGTGCAATTCCCACGGCTGAATGTACCAGCTTAGTCTCATGAAAACGTATGTACCTGCAGCAACCATCGTTGCAGAGTGAAGCAGTGCACTAACAGTTGTAGGGCCGGTCATTGCGGTCATCAACCACTCGCTGAATGGTAGTTGAGCTGATTTTGTGAACGGACCCATCAGGAAGGCGACGAGCAGTATAACAACTCCCGCAACACCTATCTTCTCCTCAAGCCCCGCCCATGGAATCTCGCTTATGTTTAGCGTTCCTGTGAGCGCGAACAAGGCACCTATTGCGAAGAACATCGGCATGTCGCCAACTCTTATCGTGGAGATAGCTCTCCACCCACCGGTGCTGGGTGACCAGAACATATTAAGGCCAGCAACTTTCCTCTTGAGAATGCCGACGTAGCTCAGCTCGTCATCATCTCTGAACCAGTGTCCTATCAGTCCCCAAGAGGCGATTCCCAGACCTTCCCAGCCTATGAGGAGCATTAGCAGGTTGTCACTGTAAACAACGAGGAGCATCGATGCTGTGAAGAGGTTGAAGAAGAACCAGTACCAGCCGAGCCTGTAGTCGTCCCTCATGTATTCAAGCCCATAAACTCCTATCAGGAAGGCTATCACGGCAGTCAAGGCACCCATCAGCTTGCTGAGGTAATCGAAGATGAAAACGAAGTTTATGTTGAATTCAGGAATCCACTGGATCGTGTATCTGATTGGTTCAGCCTCAGGCGACAGTTCTCCAACGTTAAACAGAATGTAGAGTGCAACGCATAGTGAGACAAACAAACCGGCAACCGACAGAACCGGAAGCTTTCTCGCCCACTCAGGGCGTGGGTGCATTCCCCAGGCTATCGCAATTGGAAAGCTCGCCAAGATGGGTGTGAAGAATAAGAGGGCAAGCAGTTCTGCCATCATCGGAAGCTCAACCATTTCGCTCATGGCATAACACCTCCAATTCCGAGGGCAACTTTCAGCCCGCTAAGCAGTGCAGTCGCAAGCGGCGGGAAGATGAATGCGACGCTGAAAAACGCCACGACGTAAAGCGGAGCATCGAGAAGTCTGCTGAACTTTGGCCTCTCGTAACCAGCAGGCTTTCCGTAGTAGATTACCTTCATCGTGTAGAAGCTGTAAAGTCCGGAGAGGATAAATACAAACACGACTGCGAGAATGACGGCAAGGTTGAATCCGTAAATCTTCGTCAATCCTGCTAGAATGTAGAACTCCCCGAACATACCTATCGTTAAAATGCCGCTGAGAGTCATGAATCCGAGAAGTGCGGCATTGGCGATTGTCGGAATATACTCGTGCATTCCGCTCATCTTGTTAATATCTCTGAGGCCGTGGAATGAGGCTATAATTGCCCCTGCAGTCATAAACAAGATTGACTTTCCGAAGGCGTGGCTGATGTACTGAATCACGACGCCCAGCAATCCGTAACTGCCGAGGCAGAGAGCAATGAGCACATACCCCATCTGAGAGACAGTGGAGTAAGCAAGTAGCCTCTTGTAATCTTTCTGCTTAAACACCGAAAAGCCAGCATAAATGCTGGAGATTATGGCGTATGCAATTATAATATCCCTGTACTGCTCTATGAAGGATGAATCGATCATGTAAACTCTCAGAAGAACGTAACCAGCAAGACCGACGGTGAGTGGACTTAGTAAGGCACTAACCGGAGTGGGTGCCTCAGCATGTGCCCATGGCAGCCAGATGTGCGGCCCGAGGCCCGGAAGCTTAACGAGCATTCCTAGGAAGATCAGCAACCATGCTGTGAAGCCGACAGCCTTTACCGCGTTGAATGCAGCGGTGCCATTCTCAAACCCTATTATCAGGATACCTAGCAATGCCAGAACTCCCGCAATGTGAGTCCACACGAAGTAGAGCACAGCAACCCACTGCCTGTTTCCGTAGCCGTACATGTAGATAAGCAGGAATGAGGCGAGAAGGGAGATCTCAAGGAATATGTAGAGCAGAATGAAGTTTCCAGCGTAAACAAGCCAGAGCATTGCCACTGCATAGAGGTTGTAGAGGAACCAGTACTTCCTGAACTCCCACTCAATGCTTTTTATTTCACCATCATGGAGCATTTCCTCGAATCTGTGCTTCATGTACGGCAATGAATATAGAGCGACCATGGCAGAAACGAGGCAAATTGTAAAACCGAAAGCATTGCTTATCGGGTCGGCGAGAAGGTAAAACTCGCCAACAGGCGATGGCAGATCCATTACAGGCACCACTATAGATTCTTTCGTCGTTAGCAGCAACCCAAGAGTCACAACCATTGGAATCAGAAAAGAGACGGCTGAAATCCATGTTGCAGCTTTTGGTCTGAAAGCGGGTAGAATGAAGGTGACAATCAGAGGAGTGAGAAGCGATATTACCAAAACTTCAGCGCTCATAAGCTATCCCCTCCTACAGCCACCTTATCCACACCGATTCCCTTCTTCCTCCTGTCAAGCAGTATTATGGCCGTCACAAGAACGAGGAGTTCTGTACTGCTCGTGAATGCCGTTATTATGGCTACTGCATAGGCCATTGGTGGGTTGATCGAGAAGAGAGGGATTATTGCGAGGAACACTGCCGCAAACATGAGCTCAAGGCTTATCAAAAGGCGAATCACGTCCTTAGCGGAAATCGCTGTCAGGTATGCCACCAGCAGAATTGCTCCTGAGGTTATCAAAATTACAGCAAGATTTGATATATCAGGCCCTATCACAGG
The DNA here is from genome assembly GCA_029259415.1 of Archaeoglobi archaeon. GTDB lineage: Archaea > Halobacteriota > Archaeoglobi > Archaeoglobales > Archaeoglobaceae > Archaeoglobus. The sequence continues at coordinate 4,191 of JAPDIW010000103.1, read as the reverse complement.
TCAACCCTCCGTGCGAGTTTTATTGCCGAAAGCATCATCAAAACAACCAGTGCGAAGAGAAATGCTATGACGAAGAAGTAGTCAGTCGCAACTGCTGCAAAGACTCCTGGATTGACCACTTCAATGCTCTCCACAGCCAGACTTGTGTATGCAAAGGCCAGAATCGCAAACACCACTATGACCGGTACAACCCAGAAGATATTGACCTTCCTTGAAACCCTTGCTCTGTAGGTGGCGGCTATAGCCACCGTTACTATACCAACTGCACCAACGAAAATCAAAGCGATTATCACGACCACTGGCTGGATGTTGAACGCTGCGTAAATCGCTGCCACGAAAAGCATTGTCACTGACATGTACAGTGCTGCGTAAAAGTTATCTTTCGTCAGCAGAACACCGACAGACGATGCAACGGCGAAAAGACCAGCAACAGCAATTATCAGTGTATCGATGTTCATGTCCCGAAGTCACAGCCACTCACTAATAAATTTTACTAAATCGATACATTTTGGCTTAAAACATAAAAAAATTATACATTATAAACATAGCCGAATTTTCTAACCAGATCGAATCCGTTTTTAAAATCATATGAGAAGTCAATCTTCAACAGAGCAAATTCTGATATGGAGTAGGGTTCAGCACATGAACCTACTGTTACAACCCTCCCGTTCTGCTCGACCTTAAGCACTTTTTGAGGCTCGTGTGCTCTTATTATAACTTTAACACCCAGTTCTTCCAAAAGAATGTCAGAAGCTTTTGTGCCGAAGAAGTACATCACACCCCTGTTGTAGTTCTCCCCACACTCCTCCCTCTCCCACGGGTCGTTCCACATAATCTCGAGAGCCGTAAGGTCATCGGGATGCTTGATTTCCTTTCGTGTTATTCCTTCCACATCAATTCTGCATTGCTTAGTCGGCACACCCCCGTGTGCCATCCAAACTTTCCCCTCGACAATTGCAGAAATGGGCATTCTCTTCCACATCTTGACAAGACTCTCGTAAATTTCCTCACCCCGCTCTCCAAACTTTTCTCTCAACTGGTAGGGAAGCTGGTGCGGATACACACCGGTGCTCTCATGATTACCTCGAAGAAGCAGAGCCTTGCCTTCAAGGAAAAGCTTCAGTATTCTCTCGTAGCATTCAGCAGGATAATCACCCCTGTCCGCATAATCTCCAAGAAACACTGCAAGTCCCTCTATCTCCTTCTCGATTATTTCTAGGGCTTTGAGATCGGCGTGGGTGTCGCCTATAACGGTTATAACGCCTTCCTCGACAACAACCATCCTTTCTTTTGGCATCATAGTTGTGGCCTCATCAATGAGCTCAAGTAAATCCATAACAAAAGACAGTTCAAAAATTTAATAAATACTACTTGAGAAAACATAGCATGGAAAAGAAGTGTCCTTTGTGTGGGGGAGAGATGGTGAAAAGCGGAACGAGAAATGCCGGCTACGCGAGATACTTCTGGAGGGCTCCGTGGGAAAAGGGTCTGGCAAAGCTTGGCAGAGGGGTTGAGGCCTATCCGTGGCTCTGCATGAAGTGTGGAGCGATAATTCCTTACGTCGACGAAGATTTACTCGAAAAGCTGAGAGTTGAATTCGAAAAGGCCAGAGCTGGCGGCTTTAGGTTCTGAAATAGCCCCGCAACACCTTCTGGCAAAGAAAATTGATGAACTAAAAAAGCTTTAACAAAAACCAAAATCTGGGAAATCTATTCCTGCTCCTGGTAGGCTTTCAGAACTGCATCTACTATCTTGTCTCTCGCCTCCCGACTAACAGGATGGAAAACGTCCTGAAAGCTCCCATCCTTCATCCTTCTGCTAGGCATGCTTACCCAGAGCCCTTTCTCTCCTTCCACAACTTTCAAACCCTTCACGACAAACTCGTTGTCAAAACTCACAGACGCGTAGGCCTTCACACTTCCATTTCCCTTCGATTTGTATATTCTAACTTCTGTTATTTCGGCCAATTCTAACCCTCCTTTCAAATTTCGTTACTCTCGAACAAGGAGGTATATAAGAATTTTGATTGGAGATATGGCTAAACGTTAGGTTAAATTACCCATCACCAAACTTAACCCATGGAACTTGCTGAAATTGTAAAATTTCTCGACGAATATCTTCAAATCGGAAATTATCAGGATGTATCAAACAACGGTCTGCAGGTAGAGGGTAAAAGAGAGGTTGAAAAGATAGCCTTCGCGGTGGATGCGTGCATGGAAAGCTTCAGAGGAGCAATTATGGCAAATGCAGACATGCTTGTGGTGCACCACGGCCTTATCTGGGGTGGGATAGGATACATCAGAGGAATCGTAAAAAAGAGGATCGAGTTCCTCCTGAACAACAATCTCTCGCTCTACGCAGCCCATCTCCCCCTCGATGCACATAGAGAAGTGGGAAACAACGCTACAATTCTTAGAAAAATAGGAGTAGAGCCTCAAGAGGAGTTTGGAGAGTACAAGGGAGTTAAGATAGGCTATACAGCAGAACTAGATGAACCTGCTTCAGTTAGCGAGATTGCTAAAAAGTTCGAATCCGCAATGATTCTGCCCTTCGGCAAGGAGAAGGTTGAGAAAGTAGCGGCCGTTTCTGGAAAAGGATGCTTTGCCCTGAATGAGGCCATTGATGAGGGTGTTGAGCTATTCATCACAGGAGAGCCGGAGCACGAAGCCTACCATCTGGCAAAAGAAGGTGGAATAAACGTATTCTTCCTCGGACACTACGAGAGCGAGAAGCTCGGAGTGCTGAGCTTAATGGAAGTTGTAAAAGAAAAATTTGGACTTGAGACGGTGTTCCTTGATATCCCGACCAACCTTTAAGGCCAGAGACCGTAGTAGGCGTTCAGGATTATTACAAGAACACCGGTAACGATGCCTGCTGCCAGAACGGTCTTAGGGCTTATCTTTATCTGCGTTTTTTCCTCCTCGAAGTACCTCATTATACCTGCAGATGACATCAGTGGTGGTGTCTTGTCCTTCCGCTTCGGCCTTGCCATGGTAAAGGTTTTGTGAGTGAATATTTAACCTTTCCCATGGAAGTTTACAGCGGCATCCTTGTCACCCATGAGGGCACCTTTCATGGTGATCTCATCGTCAATGAAATGGTTTTCGAGGAGAGCAGGGTTGAGAAGGATGAGTACGTCATTACCAGAACTTTCTTCAATGCGCACACACATCTAGGCGATGCTGCACTCAGAGAGGCTCCGAGAATCGAGCTTGAAAGGCTTGTCGGGCCAGGCGGATACAAGCATCAAATGCTTGCCAAAACGGATTTGGCTGTTTTAAGAGAGCACGCAATCGCTGAGGTGGAGAGATGCAGGAATGAAGGCACATCTCACTTCCTCGACTTCAGGGAGGGGGGTAAGGCTGGACTGGATGTGATAAGAGGCGTTGATGGAGTTTTGGCTCTTGCCAGACCGGAAAGCGTTGAAGAAGCTGAAGAAATCGATTCCTTCGGCTTCGCGTACAGCAGTGTTAGAGACCACGATTTAAAGCTGATTGAAGATGTCAGAGAGGTTGCAAGGCGAAGAAAAAAGGTTTTTGGAATCCACGCTGGAGAGAGGGATTGTGGGGATGTCGATTCCGCCTTAGCTCTTCAGCCAGACTTCGTAGTGCACCTGAACATGTGCCCTGAGATGATTAAAGAGTCCATCGAGGAGGGAATTCCGATAGTGAGTTGCGTCAGAAGCAACGCCTTTTTTGACCTTCTGAACAAAAAAAGCTACGCGTTGCTCAGCGACTACGACCTCTGGATGCTCGGAACGGACAACGCAATGATATCAACAGCCTCAATGCTCGACGAGATGCACTTTGCAGCCTATTTAGTAGGCAATGAAAAGGCAGTTTTGAGAGCCGCATTTGCCGGATACGAAATTTTCAACATCGAGCACGGTTACATAGTCTTCAACAGGAATTATAGCTTCAGGAGAACATCTGACCCCCTTCTGACTCTCGTTAGAAGAGCGGGAACTAGGGACATAGAGAAGATTTTGCTTCCCTGATTTTATTTTAATCTCACACTGAGATAAGGGGTGTGATATCCCGAAATAATTTCACTCCTCAAACAACCACCCCCTACTATACTCAAAAACCCTTTCAGCGGGCAACTTCCTGAGAAAAGCCTGATAAGGTGTCTCCAATTCATCAAAATTCAGACTCATATGAGGCTTTACGTAGTTGTACCAGTAAACAAACT
>JAPDIW010000084.1 GCA_029259415.1 Archaeoglobi archaeon | reverse complement strand
CAGAGAAATCTCCGCTTAATACGGAAGAGCTGGAGGAAGCGATTGCTAAAGCCTTCAAAAAACTGGCAGAATCAATATCTTTTGCAAAAAGGTGGATTGAGAAGTTTCTGGGTGATAAGTTTAAGATGTTATGCACTTAACCATAATAACATATGGGAAAAGTTTAAATTTACGCAAAATTAGGCAGCAAGGTATGAAGCAGCAGGTTGAGGTTAGACAGCTCAGAGAAGGAGGATACGTGGTTATTGATGATGAACCCTGTGAGATTCTCAGCATCTCCGTCAGCAAACCCGGTAAGCATGGTGCAGCAAAGGCGAGAATTGATGCTATCGGTATTTTCGACTCGCAGAAGAGGAGTATAGTTCAGCCAGTAACAGCCAAAATCTACGTGCCGATTGTGGAAAGGAAGAGAGCCCAGATAATCAGCGTTACAGGAGGGGTGGCACAGCTAATGGACCTCGAAACATACGAAACTTTCGAGCTCGAAGTTCCTGACGAGCTCAAAGACAAAATGGAGCAGGGAAGAGAAGTCATCTACCTCGAATCTCTTGGAAAAAGGAAAATCGAGAGAATGGCTTAATGCATATCGATTCCTTCTTTTCCCTCTCCAATTGCGATGTTGAGGGGGCTGAATACATAATCTACGGTATTCCATACGATGCAACGCAGTCCTTCAAACCCGGCTCACGCTTCGCCCCCAACGCCATAAGAGAGGCGAGCTGGAACCTCGAATCATACTCAAATTTATTCGACGTTGAGCTTTCGCTGGTTAAAGTATCTGATGCAGGAAACATAAACTGTGATGGAAGTTTTAGCCAGATTTTGGATAGAACTGAGAGCTTTCTTGGTAAATTGAAGGGATTTCCGATAGCAATTGGCGGTGAGCATACGGTCAGCATTGCAGCAGCAAGCAAGTTCAGAAAAGTGTGCTTTGTAGTTTTCGATGCTCACTTCGATTTGAGAGACGAATTTGATGGTGACAAATTCAATCACGCCTGCACTTCGCGTAGAATCTTCGATTCCGGGATGGAAGTTGTAATTTTCGGTGTCAGGAGCGGTACCAAAGAGGAGAGAAGGTTTGCCGAGGATAACGGGATAAAATATCTATACTCCTGGGATTTTGACGTTGAGAAAGCAGTTGGAATGGTTGAAGATTTCGATAGAATCTACGTTTCACTCGATATGGACGCTTTCGACCCCGCCTTTGCTCCCGGAGTTTCAACTCCAGAGCCTTTCGGTTTGTCACCGATGGATTTTCTGAAGTTTTTTGAAAGAATCTCGGAGAGAATTGTTGGCTTTGATCTGGTCGAAGTTGTACCTGACTCGAACAAAATTACACAGACCCTCGCTGCCAGAATCGTATTTGAGGTAATTGCTGCAAAGTGTAAAGACAAAGGGTAAAGAAAAAATTCAGAAATGGCGACATTTTTTCATGGAAGTAGAGTCATACTCCTTCGGCAGAATCAGGATTGGCGGGAAGGATTACACTTCTGACGTGATTGTTGGTTCTGACTATCTAAAGACGAACTGGTGGAGGAAGGAAGGGCACAGGGTTGTTCTGGAAGACTTAAACGATGTGCTAGGCCTTAAACCAGAGGTCGTTGTTTTTGGAACCGGAGCAAACGGGAGAGTGGTGGTGGATAAAGCGGTTATTGAAAAGCTAAAAAATGAGGGGATAGAAGTTATCATTGAGAGAACCGATGAGGCTGTAAAAACGTACAACAGATTGCTGAAAGAAGGTAAAAAAGTCATCCTTGCAGCCCATCTGACATGCTAAACTTTTTTAAATGCTGCATCTGCCTTATGGCATGTTCAAAAGGGAAACGAAGGACTTCATTAACATCGACCCGTTGCAGACTGGAGGAAAGCTGACGGAAGAAGCAAGGCAAGCGTTGCTTGAATGGGGGGATGGCTACAGCATTTGCGATTTCTGCACAACAGGGAGACTTGACGAGATAAAAAAGCCCCCCATACACGATTTCATTCACAAGCAGCTTCCGGAGTTTCTGGGATGTGATGTTGCGAGAGTCACAAATGGGGCGAGGGAGGCAAAGTTTGCCGTCATGCATGCTCTGGCCAAAAAAGATGCCTGGGTCGTTCTGGACGGCAACTGCCACTACTCCAGCTATGTTGCAGCTGAAAGGGCGGGGTTAAACATTGCTTTAGTTCCCAAAACGGACTATCCCGACTACACCATAACCCCAGAGAACTTCGCCCGGACAATAGAAGAGACAAAGAGGAAAGGTGAGGTAGTTCTTTCTCTCATCACGTATCCCGACGGCAACTACGGAAACCTCCCTGACGTGAAGAAAATCGCCATAATCTGCTCCGAATACGATGTCCCACTTCTTGTAAATGGTGCTTACGCAGTTGGAAGGATGCCTGTAAGTCTGAAGGAGATCGGAGCAGACTTCATCGTCGGGAGCGGGCACAAGAGCATGGCCGCAAGCGGACCGGTTGGTGTGCTTGGTATGAAGGAGGAGTGGGAAGACATAGTTCTGAGAAGATCGGAGAAGTACAAGAACAAGGAGGTCGAGCTTCTGGGATGTACGGCGAGAGGAGCGACGATAATCACGCTCATGGCCTCCTTCCCGCACGTCAAGGAGAGGGTTAAAAGGTGGGAAAAGGAGGTTGAGAAAGCGAGAAAGTTCGCAGCTGGAATGGAGGAGCTCGGGATAAAGCAGCTCGGCGATAAACCGCACAACCACGACCTGATGTTCTTCCATGCTGAAGTCCTTTACGAGATATCGAAGAGGGCAAAGGGCGGAAGGTTCTTCCTCTACAGGGAACTCAAGTCCAGAAAGATACATGGTATAAAGCCCGGACTGACGAGATACTTCAAACTCTCGACCTACGGGCTCAGCGATGGCGAAATCGACTACGTGCTGAACGCATTCAGGGGGATAGTGGAGAAGTACTCGTGAATTTTTTGTTACCAGTTTAAAATTCAAAAATAATAGTAGTACTCGCCGGCAGCCTTCTGCTCCCTGTCGAGCCTCGAATCCGGCTTGTTTACCCTCGGCCTCTTTGTCTCTTCATCCCTTCTGAATGTTATGCCCAGCTTTGAAAGGAAGAGGTTCATCCCTTCCTTCATTCCTCTCGGTTTTCTTGCTATGCCGTGTCTTCCCGGCTCACCTTCAAAGACCATCAGCCTGTCGCTCACCATGTCAATGAGGTAGATGTCGTGGTCAACAACCAAAACGCTTTTTCCGGTGTTCAGGGCAAATCTCCTTATCACTCTCGCTGCTTCAGTTCTCTGCTCAACGTCAAGGTGGGCTGAAGGCTCATCGAGGAGGTAAAGGTCGGCATCCCTCAGCAAGCAGGCCACTATTGCCACTCTCTGCAACTCTCCTCCGCTTAAATCATCCAGATAGCGGTCCATCAGGTTCTCAAGCATAAGGGGCTTGATAAACTCCGTTTTGTAGTAGGAGCTATCTATCATGGGGTTAATTTTTCTCAAAAACATTCCGACCTGCATGTTAACGTCAGCCTTAACGTACTGTGGCTTGTAGCTGACCTTCACGTCCAGTTTGACTTTCTTCTCGTCGTCCTCCAACACTCCAGCAAGAACCTTAACGAAAGTCGACTTTCCAGTTGCGTTGGAACCGACGACACCAAGTACCTCTCCCTGGTAAATCTCCCCTCCCTCCACGTCGAGTCTGAAACCATCGTAGGATTTCGTGAAGGAAGGATATTCCACCAATACGTTCTCTCCAACTCCCTCTCTTGGCTGGAAAACTTCAAACTCGATTGGCTTATCCCTGATTCTTATGTTTTCTTCTACCAGATATCCTCTCAAGTACTGGTTGATTCCCACTCTGGCTCCTTTTGCGTTTGTAACTACTCCGAAAACACCAGGAGTGCCGTAGGTGATGTGGACGAAGTCTGCGAGCATGTCCAGTATGGCGAGGTCGTGCTCAACTATCATCACAGTCCTCTCAGCAGCAAGCTCCCTTATAACCCCGGCAACAGCTATTCTCTGGTAGATGTCGAGGTAGCTGGTAACTTCATCGAAGAAGTAGAAATCCGCATCTCTGAGAATGCACGCTGCAATCGCAAGTCTCTGCAGTTCACCGCCACTCAAATCCTTAACGTCTCTTTTTACAGCCTCAGTAAGACTGAGCTTCTCAACAACCTGCTCAAGAATTCCTCTCTCATCAACCCTCTTCAGCAGCTCAATCGCCTTACCGCTGTAAACCTTCGGAATTGCCTCGATGTACTGCGGTTTCTGACTGACCCTTATCTTACCCTCTTTTATACCCTTCAGATAGTCCAGCAACTCTCTTCCAGCAAACCTATCGAAGATTTCCTCCCAGCTCGCATCCTCTTTGCCGAGATTTGGCTTGAGCTGTCCGGAAAGTATTTTTATGGCCGTGCTCTTTCCAGTTCCGTTGGGGCCAAGAATACCTACAACGTAACCTTTCCTCGGAACGGGCAGGTTGTACAAAACAAAGCCGTTCTGTCCGTACCTATGAACTTCCTTGCCTTCTAGCTCCTCCGGCAAACCAACGATCCAGATGGCGTGCATCGGGCACTTCTTGACGCAGATTCCACACCCGACGCAGAGGTTCTCAGATATGATAGCTTTATCCTCTATCTTTATAGTCTCATCTCCCGTCCTTACGCGGGGACAGTACTTCACACACTCATGACCGCACTTCTTTGGCTGGCAGCGATCTCTGTCCACCACTGCAATTCTAAGAGCCATCGCTTCTGAGTGGGCGGTTTGCTATTTAAGATTTGGGCGTTTTTGGAATTAAACATTCAATCATTGATAGCTGATTGGTGAGGTTGCAGCCAGTGTTTATCAGCTCCGTTGTCGGGTTCGAATCCCGGCGGTCGTACTGTTTTCTTGTTTTTTAAGGGGGTTTCGTTGGAGATCTGAATATTCCTTTAACTGTTCTAATTTGCGTTCGAGATCTTCTAAGCGTTTTTCTAAGCTTGAATTATCGCCGTTTTTAACTTCCTCCGCCACAATTATCAAAAAAGCCTTATTCCCTCGTATTCGGTCTCGAAGATTTGATAAGATTTGGATTTTTACCGATTATGCCTCCCAAGTTCAACGGAAGTACGGTTAAGATAGGTCAAGTGGGGTTTGGACATTAACAGCTCAAAAATTCAACTTCTGAATAGTTCTTAAGTTTAAGTTGCGAGCATAATTCCTCAGGTGTTATAAAGAGCGCTCGATCCTCTGTCCTCAAGGAGTAGAGACTTTCTCTACGACGTCCCAAAATTTGAAGGAATCGGATTCTCTTCGGTAGAGTATTCTACAAATAAAATTATATTTGCCCTTATCATTTAAGTCATAGGTTGCTATACCGAAACTATCTAAAACATCAGATAAGACTGTTGCAGAATATACAAAATCGTAGATAACTTTATGGAAAGTTTCCATAATCGTATTCAGAAACGTATTCATGTATTTTTCACGTACCTTATCGTCTTCTTTTTTCCTTTTCTCCCATTTCCTCTTTTCTTTAAATCCTCCAACTTTTTAACGAATTTGCGAATTATATCTTTCTCTTCAATCTAGATTTTCTAATTTTTTCATGGTAGCGGTATCGACAAGTTCCATGAGATTAGCAGAATCCTTAACCAGTTCGGCAATATTATTTATATCTAAAGATAAGATATCTTCCTTCAAATAAGAATTCTATGTCTCTTAAGAGATTACTAGCTTTTTCTTTTAATTCCTCTATCTCTTTCATTTCTTCATCAGTTTCTATAAAAGATTTTCGAAGTAACTTTAAGCTAGCCGACAGTAACAACTCGCAAGTTCTTAAAGCTCTTTCAACCTCGTCCCTCAAAAGCATTCGCTCCATCTCAAAAGCCTTGAAGATAGAATAAATAGACTTCAAAACGAATGATTTACCTACATTGTTTTCACCCACTATAACCGTTATCTGTCCAAGGTCCAAATCAGCTTTTGTAATCGGTCCGATATTCTCAATTGTTATCTCAATAGACATTATTGTGGTATCGCTATGGAAGATTATAAAAGTTGCGTAGAAAACTAAAGCTTCTTTCTAAGAATGACTTAGGACCTCTGACATCTTGTCTTTCTGAGTTATAACAATTCTCCACTACCAACCCTCAGCCTCCTAAGACTATAAAAACCCCGACCACCAATAACCAACAATGAAAGTTGTGCTCTCGCTCGGCGGTTCAGTTTTCTCAGGAGAAGCAGAAAAAATACGGGAGTTCGCAAAAGCGATAGAAACGATTTCTCAGGAAAATCAGGTGTTCGTGGTGGTTGGTGGGGGAAAGCTGGCGAGAGAGTACATACAGAGGGCGAGAGAACTCGGATCAACTGAGACCTTCTGCGACTACATAGGTATAGCTGCAACGAGAATGAACGCGATGCTCCTGATCTCCGCTCTGCCTTCAGCGGCCAAAAGGGTTCCTGAGGACTTCGTGGAGGCTGAAAGGTTATCGAGGCTCTACAAGGTCGTTGTGATGGGTGGAACCTTCCCCGGACACACAACAGATGCCACGGCTGCTCTGCTGGCGGAATTCGTGGAAGCGGACGTATTTATTAATGCAACGAACGTGGATGGTGTCTATTCTGCAGACCCCAAAGCAGACCCGAACGCAGTAAAATACGACAGACTCTCTCCCCAGCAGCTCGTCGAAATTGTTAGCAAAAATTCCGCTAAAGCCGGCACAAATGTTGTCATAGACCTGCTTGCTGCAAAAATAATCGAGAGGAGCAGAATAAAGACTTATGTCATCCTCGGCACATCGGAAAACATACTGAAGGCTGCTAAGGGAGAGGCTGTGGGGACAGTCATAATGTAAGCTTTATCTCTCAAGCCTCATGAGCGGATAGCCAAGCTCCTCATCCCACTCCAGAACAGCCGCAACCTCCGCCTTTCCAACTCTAACCCTCACCCTTGCGAAAAGCATGTCGGGCATTAGGGATGTGTAGCCGAAAGCCGACACATTTTTCAACTTTTCCCGGTCTATCCTAACTTCAGCATCAACAACGTAAGGCTGGAGAAGGACGCAACTCTGAATAGCTTTCTCAAGAATTTCCGCATTCCTCTCCGCAACCGGAGCGCCTATGAATTGATGGAAGAGTGCTCCCAGCTTTATTCCTGCTTCGAAAGCAGCTTCTTCAATCTCCTTTCTCTCCAGAATCTCACCCCCTCATTTAGTATTGGCAATATAATGTAAACAGCACTCAAAAGAAGAATGGCGTAGCACATCTCTGTGAAGAAGATTGCTGAAATTAGCACCACGCCAACAACAGCCAAAGCCAGAGCATCCTTTACTCTCGGATACCTGACGTCGCATATCATCAGAAAGGACAGAAGAACGGTGACAGGAATTATAAAAGCAACATCCACATCAACTCTCACAAGAGAAGTCACCACAAGTGCGCTGACCAGTGTTGGAACGCCCAGAAAATCACTCACGTTCAGCACGTTGAACCTTGCGAGTCTAAGTAGGGAAAAGGCGAGAAAAAGGGATGCATAGGGAAAAAGGTTCGAGTCATACTTGACGAGAAGGGCTGCGGGAAACAGACCAAAAGATATTGAGTCTGCAAGAGAGTCGAGCTCCTTACCAAAAGCACTCTTTTCAGTCTTCTTAGCAACGAGACCATCCAGCCCATCTGCGAATGTAGAGAGGTAAAACATCACGAAAGCTTCAACCTTTATTCCGTAGAGAAGCAGGTAAGTGACGGCAGTAAAGCCGAAGAGAGCATTGAGTACTGAAAGCGAGTCAGCGAGGCTGACTTCTTTGAATACTCTCATCCTTCAAGGCAACGGTTTCACCAGCTTTAACCTTTTCGCCGACCTTTCTGACAAACCGAAATCCTTCCGGAATTTCAAGAACAACCCTCGAACCGAACCTTATCATCCCTATTTTCTGCCCCTTCCTAACTACATCCCCCTCTTTGACGTAGCTAACTATCCTTCTCGCAAATATTCCTGCTATCTGCAGAACCCTGAAAACTCCACCTTCCGATTCAATCAGTATCTCATTGGTTCTAACTCCCTCCTTTCTGATGAATGCCGGAGGCGTGCTTCCTTCAATGAACTTGACGGACAGAACTCTCCCGTCCCATGGTGCCCTGTTTATGTGGCAATCAAATGGAGACATGAATATCTCCAGCCTTCTCCCCTCAATGAAGTCTATTTTCCCGTCAGCCGGAGAAACAACCCCCTCACCTATTTTTCTTTCAGGGTCTCTGAAAAAGTATGCTGTAAAGAGTGCGAATGCGACAAATAGAGCTGAAATTACTGGATGCAGCAGGTAAGATACCGCTGACAGAAGCAGAGAAGCTGCGATGATGCCGTAACCACTTCGCTCTATCATCTGCCACCACCTGCAAGTTCGTCTTTGAGAGAGTATATTAAGTCTGCCAGTTCGGGGAGTAGCTTGAAAACACCGTAGGCAATGAGTATCAACGCAAGTGTCGCACCAATCTTCGAAATGACGTTGTGGGCTATGTAAAAGCTGTTCTCTCCAAACCAGCTGTAGGCGAATGAAGCTGCAACAAAAACATTTCTGAATAGGTCGAGGACGTAAATCACGGGAACGGATATCAGAAAGGCTTTAAACTTCCTCGAAAAGTCTGCTCTCACACCCAGCGTTGCGCCGGTGAAAAGAGCCATGCTCTCAATTGCTGTGCAGGCGAGAATGATTTGGACACACTTTCCATTCAGGCATAAATTGGCACCGTCTTTCACAATGCTGTAACCGAGCAAATTTGCGAGAGAGGCAGTCAAGAATGCAGTGAGGTCAATCAGCACATCCCCAAGAGGTGTGAAGGCGAAGGGAAAGTAAACAATGAATGCTAACACCGAGAAAGATGTGACGTCAACAAACGTTTGGGAATTTGCCATTAGAATCCTGATTGACATGTAAAGGAAAAAGACGTAGGCCAGAAAGAAAATGGTCGTGTTGTAGTAATCCGCTGAAGACAGGTAATCAGGAACCTTTACAAGGCAGGCAATGGAAAAGAGTGCCCAGCCCAGAAAGCCGGCAAACCTTCTGCGTGTTTTCACGTAAACGAGCATTGGAATCAGAGATACCGCTGAAATCACTTCCGCAAGCATTGTTTCTCCCGCATTCCTGCTGTTTTTAACCCTTCCCCGAAACCTTGTCAATATAGCTTGGAGATTCCGGATAAAGTATCTCTCTAACAGCATCGATGAATTCAGCATATATGTGGGCATCGAGTGCGAAGTGGTTGTACCTGTAAGATTCAAAGCCTGTCATCTCAGCAACGTACTTCGTCAGCAAAGCAAAGGCATACATGTTCGCATGCATCGCACCATAAGCATCGTTGGATCTCATGTAGAACGTTCCTATCAGGTCATTTCCGTACTTCGAGAACTGATAACCTCTCAAACACGGTGGTTCATCACTAAGCAAGTCCCACGGCCTGGAAATCCCAACGTAGCAGTCTCTCCTGCAAGAGTTCTCTTTCAGCTTCTCGATAACTTTGAACAACTGGTCAACCTTCACATCATCCCTCTCGCAGTACCTCGCCCTCTCTGCATAGGTGTACTCCTCCCCTTCCTTCAGAATTCTCTCTCTAACCTCTCCATCAAGCTTTGCGGCGTACATTATATAATCATGTGCGTACTCAATCCCGTATTTTTCCGTAAAGGGAGCTTTGTCGTGAAGCTTGTTTTCTTCAGGGTTTTGCACCTCAATAAAAAGCCTGTGAACGAAGAGACTCTCCTGCTGCCCCTCAAAAATGTCTCCCCATTCAGTCCTCTTTTTTTTGCCATTGCTGTAGATTGTTTCGAGTGCTGAATGCCATGCCGAGGAGATGTAGTCCTCTACGAGGTGCGTTCCCAGCTCATGATAACCGTAAGACTCCTTTACCTTTCCTGCAAACGATGAAGCCTTGTCTAGATCCCTCTCGTAGAAGTGAGGGATCGTTATCAGCATTCCAACGCTCCCCTCCTCCAGGCCAGTTTTCTTTGAGAGCTTTTCGAGAGTTTCAACGAGGAAATCAAAGTTGTGCTCGAAGTAGCTCAGGCACTCCATAGACCTAACAAAGGCTGTGAGGTGGAGCTTCTCATGGAAAATGAATGAAATTTCCGTAATTGCTGCAGGATTCCTGCAGAGATGGTCTTTCGGATACCAGAGAGGTATTGAGACCCTTCTTGTGTGGGGAGACTTTCTAAGCTTCTCAGCTGCGTTTTCTATACTCCTTGACAGTCTTTCGCTGTACTTCTCCCCACAGACGTCGTAATCGAACTCAAAACCGAATGAATTCGGCTCTTCAACCACAACCATCGTCGGTTTTGCCAGCCTGTAATCACCAAACCTTGAGCTGCAGGTTTTTCCATCAATAACCTTAGAAACGAGCATTTCCTTTGCTTCTTCTGGATTCCTCCTAAGAATCATTAGATTTCGTTCTCTGGAGATGTTAAAAAAGTTGTTGTGAAGAAAGTTTTATCTGCCATACTGAAACGTTTCTCCATGGCCAAACAGATGGAAAGAAAATCAGCAAGATTGCTCGCTTTACTTCTCGCTCTGATCATGATCGGATCGGTATTCGCATACATGCTTCGTGGTGGGAGTGCAGAGCAGAGAGAGGTTGTTTACAGACTTGATGATTTTCGAGAGTACGTAAACTGGACTCCAGCTGATGCTGTTTACATACGGTATTACAACCTCTCTTACACCTCCAAGCTGGGGAAAGATGATCCACTCGCGGACATGGTCACATCCAATCTGAACAAGCTGCTGATTCCGGCCATATTCAGCAGACAGGTTCTTGAGGTTACGGGCGGGATTTCACAAGTAATGATTGCCGATTTTGGGGAAGCTGTACCCCTTTACTTTGTGGATGCAAGAATGAGTAAGATTTATTTTGCTGAAGAAGATGAAATCCAGCACGGAAACTTTACCCTGAAGCTCAGAAAGCCCGGAATTGCTCTTGTAAGCGAACTCTCTCCTCTGGTGGTCGGCTACAAACCCATTGTGGAAAAGGCTGTTGATACAGTTGAAGGAAAATATCCGAGCTTTGGAAACAAGAGTTACAGCTACCTCTCCCGCATAAACGGAAGCTTTGCCTACGCATTTTTCGCATATGGAGATGTTGTGAGGCAATGGATAAGAAGTGGAAACGAAAGTCCAGCAGACTTTTTCTTTGAGGGGTACAGGTACAACTTCAACAACAGAAGCTACGAGAAGGTCTGGGCAATGCACTTCGAGGGCAACTACTTCTTCGGGGGAATGAATGAGTCGGAGAAGAACTTTGAGTACTACAAGGTTCAAAACTTCGGAGATGGGTTGAGTATAGCGATAATGGAGGATAAAAACTTCACCAAGGTTGTTAACGCAAGGCCAAACATACTGACATGGCAGATATCCTTCAACACAACTGAGAATGAGGGTTGAGAAGGGAAGAACCGTAATAGCTAGGGGAAAAGTAAAGATAGAGGGAAAAGCGGAGGTCTGCGGAGCCTCCATTTCCGAATTTTTTACTGAAAAGTTCGTTCCAATTTACTGTCTGGAGGACTGCGAGATTGCTGCTGAGGGTGATTACAGAGTAGTTGAGGGTTGCACAATTCCAGAATCATGGAAGAAGCTTGCAAAAATGGACTGGGAGGTTCTTTTCCTCTACGGTGGAGTGGATGTGGGGAAAAGCACTCTTGCGACGTTTCTGGCAAATAAGGTAGGAGGATGCTACATCCTCGACCTTGACGTCGGTCAGTCTGAGCTTTTACATCCAGGTGCGATGGGATACGGGTTTGCCAAAAACTGCGTAAATCTTTCACAGGCAGGGTACATCAACGGCTACTTTGTTGGAGTTATTTCGCCGATGGGAAGAGAGATTAAGTGCATCAGAGGAGTTGCAAGGCTCTGGAAAGAGCTGAGAAAGCTCGACGGGAGGAAGATCGTGAACACAACCGGTTGGGTAAGGGGAGAGAGGGCTTTGGACTACAAGCTGGCCAAACTCGAGATAATCAACCCGGATATCGTTGCTTTATTTGATGATGCAACTCTGGAAGGCTGGGACATCTATAGGGTCGAGAGTGGAGAGGTTGTAGAGAGAAGCAGGGAGGAGAGGGCAAAAATAAGGATGGAAAAGTACAGGAAAGAGCTTGAAGGTTCAAAGGTTGTTGTGGTTGACAGGTCAAAGGTTTCAGGAAGATTCTTCAGCGGAAAGCGCATTGTCAAAGATTTCATAGAGGAAGTGCTTGAGGTGAGCGTTAAAGAGGTAAAAAGGGGAGATGACTTTCTGGTCATAATAACAGAGGAGAAGGCTGAAGTTGACAACAGCATAATCAAATCTCTGAAGATGCTCTACGAGGTTGAGGACATCTATCTGGTTTCTGAAGAAGAAATCAAAGGACTGGTGGTCGGAGTTTACAAAGGTGACAGATACCTCGGACTTGGTTTGGTGAGGGAGTTGAGGGATGACGAATTAGTGATTGAAACAAGACACACCGACTTTGACAGAATCGTTCTTGGTGAGTTCGGAATTGGGCAAGGGAAGGAATATATGTTGAGACTTCCGTGATTGGGTATGGAAATAACTCTGAAAACAACCAGGAGGGTTGAGATAATCGACATAACAGGTGAGGTTGAGAAGTGTATTGATGGCGGAGATTTAGCTGTAGTCTACACGCCCCACACGACAACATCCGTGGTTATAAATGAAGGTGAATCGGGCTTGCTTGAAGATATTCTCGAATTTATGGAAAAGCTGGTACCGTTCGGGAAAGGATATAAGCATGACAGAATAGACAGCAATGCGGATGCTCACCTCAAGGCCACGATTCTCGGCAACTCTGTTGTAATTCCCATCGAGAACGGAAGGTTAGCTCTCGGTACATGGCAAAGTATTCTTTTTGTTGAGTTTGATGGGCCAAGAACAAGGAGAGTGGTTGTGAAGACGATATGAAGGACAGGCAGGATTACTACTACTGGAAAGCCAAGAAGGAAGGATACAGGAGCAGGGCAGCGTACAAGCTGCTTCAGATGAACAGAACTTTCAAACTAATCAGAGAGGGAGACATGGTCCTAGACCTCGGAGCGACTCCGGGAGGATGGAGTCAGGTTGCTGCTCTACTTGGTGCAAGCGTTGTTGCGGTTGACCTCAATCCTATGAAACCTATTGAAAATGTAACTTTTATCCGCGGAGACATAACACTCCCGGAAACTCTTGAGAAAATCAAGGAGATTTCTCCCAGCTATGATGTGGTGATGAGCGATGCCTCACCGAAAATCAGCGGGAAGTGGACGATTGACCACCTTAGGTCTATTGATTTGGCCAGAGCAAGCTTCAACATTGCAAAGGAGGTTTTAAAGCCCGGAGGCAATTTTGTGGTTAAAGTTTTTCAGGGGGAGGAGATTCAGAGATTCTTCAACGAACTCAAGCCCTATTTCAGGTTCAAAAAATTCCATAGCCCCCAGGCTTCAAGAAAGAGGAGTGCTGAGGTTTATTTCATCGGAAAAAGATTCAGAAAAATTTAGGAAAATTTGAGTAGTAGATCCCACTCCTCGTCTATCTTCCTCTCGATTTCTTTGACGTCCTCATCGCTGAGATGTGCGAATCTTCCCTGATTGAGGTATTCTTTCAGCGGGATTCTCTTTGACTTGTCAGCGTACTTCTCGCTCGGCGGTGAAATTCTAAGCTTCCCGTCGTACTCCCAGAGTATCCAAGCCCCGCTCATCACCGCCTTTCTCGCAACCTCCACCGTTTTTTCGCTCGGAAACCTCCAGCCCGGAGGACAGGGGGTGTGGACGTGGATAAACCTGAAACCGTCCTTTTTACCTGCCGTCCTGAACTTCCTCCTCAAATCACGAATGTATCCAACTGAAGCTGTTGCTACATAATCAACCTTGTGTGCCAGCATCACTAGTGCAAGATTCCTCTTTTCCTCGGTTTTCCCTGTTGGTGAGGTTGTTGTCTTCGCCTTCCAGAAGGTGCTCAGACTCGCCTGGGTGCCTGTGTTCATGTAAGCTTCGTTGTCAACGACAACCGTCAGAATGTCGTCTTTCCTCGTTGCCGATGCGCTGAGAGTTGCAAAGCCGATATCTGCGGCACCGTCACCCATCCATGCTACAATTGTGGCATCAACACCAAGCTTTCTGTAAGCCTCACTCAACCCGCATGCAACTGAGTGAGTTGAGGCGAAAGGTACGTGCACCACAGGACATTTCATCGCAGACTTCGGATGAAGTCCAGCAATAACTGTGGAGCAGCCTGCAGGAATCACCAAGACTGGATTCTCAATTTCGTCAAGGCATCTCATCGCCATTGCTATTGGACATCCCTGACAGCTTGCATTTCCCGGCAGAATCATATCAACCACTCCACATCAGAAAGCTTGCCATCAACAAACCTTTTCAGGCAGGAGTAAAGTTCGTCAACCGTCGGATATTTTCCTCCAATACCCGCCACGAGATTTTTGTTCTCAACTCCGCATGCAGCTACCTCTACCGACAGAACCCCTCTCAAGTCCGTATTCGCCCTATCAACAACCAGAACCTGAGATGGAAGTTCCTTAACAGCTTTCTTGGGGAACGGTCTGATGAACCTGAGCCTCATAACACCTATCTTAACGCCTTCTTCTCTCAGCATGTCAACCGCATCTTTCACATCTCCGCTCAATCCACCAGTCACAACAACAGCATACTCCGCGTCTTCAAGCCTGTATTCCTCAACCAGACCACCAAGCTTCTCTTCTATCAAACCCGCGGACTCCTCCAGATCTCTGGCAAGATCAAAGCGTGCCAGCATTCTCGCCTCGCCAAATGCTACCGCGTTCAAAGCAACTTCCATTCCCGGCAGAATTCTGTAAGCCTGTTTTCTCGGCGGGATTTCAACCTGCCTCACGTTAACAACTTCTGCAGTGTGACTCATCGTGAAGCCATCTATTGCAACCACAACAGGAATGTTAACCTCCTCGCTCAACAGAAATGCGTTGATGGTCATGTCAAATGCCTCCTGAGCGTTCTCAGCAACGCTGATTATCCATCCCAAATCACGGAGGGACACTAGATCAAGGTGGTCACCATGAATGTTCCAAGGAGCACCAATTGAACGCGCTGCTAACGCCATCACTATCGGCAATCTTGATCCTGCAGCCCACCAGCACATCTCGTACATGTACGCAAGACCGTGGCTTGAGGTTGCAGTGAATACTCTCGCTCCTGCTGTTGCAGCTCCGATAACAACACCCATTGCAGAGTGCTCCGACTCGACCCTCACAAATCTGGAGTCAAGCTCCTCACTCTCAACCATCTCTGAAAGCTTCTCGACGATGGGTGATTGAGGGGTTATCGGATAAGCTGCTATAACATCAGGTTTTGCCAGCTTCACCGCTTCTGCTACAGCTTCATTGCTTGTCAGAAGCTTCCTCACTCCTCTTGCACCATCACAATCGCTTTTTGCCTGCATACTTCCCGACAAACTCCACACCCCTTACAAAACCTGTAATCGATTCTTGCAACACCTTTTACCTCAATTACCCCCTCCGGGCAGTAGTAAAAGCACTCCTTACACCCCGAACATTTTTCAGCCTCAACAACAGGTCTGAAGTTTCTCCAGCTTCCTGTTTCGCCCGCAGATCCGACAGTTGCTTTAGACAGTATAGGGTCTAGGCGCATTTGACCACCCTGTAGGCTTCATCAGCAGCTTTCACACTTTTTTCAGCCTTCTCACCTAACTCCATCTTTATTGCCTTCATGAGACATTCGTAATCGAGATCTAAAACCTTCGCTGCAGCACCACCCATTGCAGGGCCGAGTATAGGCCAGCCCGCACTTATGAGGCCGTTCTTTACTGCAATCTCCGTAGCATCAAGATAGCAGACCTTGCTTTTATCCTCAAATAGTTTTGAGCTGTAATTAACGATAACAGTATCAGGATCTCCATCGTAACGGAGCTTGTGGTCAAATAGAATGGCAACATCAGGATCTGTTATCGGGCATTTCCGCCTTATCTCCTTATCCGAGATTCTTAAAAAAGCTTTTACCTCCGCCCCTCTCCTCTCAGGGCCAAACTGTGGCATGGACTGGCTGAAATACCCCTGAAGCATTGCTGCAGCAGCCAGAATCCTTGCAGTAGTTACTCCTCCCTGGCCTCCTCTGCAGTAAATTGAAATTTCGAGAAACATAAAACATGTAGAAAGGCAACAGATATAAAAATTTACGGTTCTGCCTTTTCCCTCCTGGGAAGCGCTTTGTTTATTTCTTCCAGCAACTCATCATCACTCTTTCCTTCTGGATCTATTCCCAGATCTCTCGCTATTTTTTCGAGCTTTGCCCTTTTCTCATCTTTGGTGTATTTTCCCTCTCTTAACTCCCTTTCGAACTGTCTCAGTTCCATTTCCGCCTCTCTCTGTGCTTTCTTGAACTCGCCCATGCTCTTACCAAGACTTCTTGCGACTTCTGGCAGCTTGCTTGCTCCGAATAACAGAAAGATTACCAGCAGTATCAGCAACCATTCCTGCCCGCCTGGCCATAACTGCATGCACACCAAGTCCATCACTCCATTCTAATCGTAAGAAAATATAAGGTTTTGGTGTTTTTACTCACCATGTGATCAAGTAAATAAACCTTTCCAAATTTCAACGGAGCAAAGATTAACCAGATCGTAGAAAGTTACACCAAGCTTGTGGCTCAAATACTCGATGCAGTTTGATAATACAGCCATAAGCAGAATAAAACCGTTGTTGCTCTTCTCACTTCTCAAATAGTTTCCTTCAAGCTTTAAAATTTGTCCCCTCTGTGCTTCTCCTCAAT
>JAPDIW010000088.1 GCA_029259415.1 Archaeoglobi archaeon | reverse complement strand
TTTTCTTTTTTAATCCTTTTATCGAGCTCTTCTGCTGGCATATGCTGCACAACTTCGTAGATTCGCTTCCTACCCATGTATTTTGTTGTTTTGTTTTAGTATAAATAGTTTTGCTCAAGACCATAAATCTTAGAGTTTACTACAACTATGATCTGGAGGAAAGTAAGAAGAATTCTTCTGTTTTACTCGATGATTACCAGCGGGATTATCACAACAATAACTGGCTTCATTCTGTATTTCTGGCCAAGCGGACCTAGAGCGGGGCAGTTAGTAATTTTCGGCTTTCAGAAGCAGGTCTGGGAGGATATCCACACTTACCTTGCCCTTGTAGCAGCAGTCCTCATCATCCTGCACGTCATCGAGAACAAGGCGTGTGTGAAGATGTACATAAGGGAAACTCTCAAAGGTTGAATTTTTCAATAGCCGTCTTTACAGCTTTTTCAACACTTTTTTCCGGCTTTATGGTTATTACTGGTATATCAACAATCTTCTCGGCGAGACTACTGATTACCGGAGCGCAGATAATCGCTTTTGCCCCTTCTTTTTCAGCTCTCACAATCGCCACTATCGCATCTTCAAGCGTGGTTGCGGGGTAAACTCTAACCCTCTCATCAAACCTCTTGTCTTCCAGAACGTATCTCGCAGCGATCAGAGCTATGAATTCTCTCTCTTCATGCAGGACAGAGAAAATTTTGGCGAGCGTATCGTATCTCGGCTTGTAGCCTCTCAAAATCTTGTAAAGAGTTGATTGGGGTATTCCCGCTCTCCTCGCAAATTCTGCAGGCCTCAAACCTTTTTCAGAAAGCACCCTCTCAAGGCACTGACCAAAATCCTCCTCTCTCGCTATACACTCTGCAAGTCTCAATATCATGTCCAAAGTAGAACATTAGCTAATAAAATTTTTCTGATTTGGATATTTAAAGGTCAAATGGGGAAAAATTATAATCAGGTGGAGTTGCTTTGAACCATGAAAAGGCTGGTCGCCATTGCAGTGACACTTGCGATACTCCTCGCTGGATGTCAGCAGGCAGAAGTTGGGGAGGGGAAAATCAAGGTTGTCACAATGTCTCCTCGTGATATGGTGGAGCAGCTTAAGCTTGGAGGGATTGATGCATTCGTTGCCTGGGAGCCGTTCGTAAGTGAGGCTGTTGTGAACGGTAACGGTAAAATTATAGCAACATCTGCTGATATATGGCCGAACCACCCGTGCTGCGTTGTCGCGACAACTGAAAAAGATGACAGAGAGCTTGTCACAGCTATTGTTTGGGCTCATGTAAAAGCCACGAGGTTCATCAACAATCCAGACAACAGAGAGAAGGTGATAGAGTATGCAATGGAGTTTACAGGCAAAAGTAGAGAGGTTGTTGATGAGGCAATGAAGAGGATTAAGTTCATCGAGTATCCGGATGAAGAGGAATTCGTTAAGTACTTTGAGAATCTTAAGAGGGGTGGTTACCTCAAGAAGAGCGTGAAAGAGCTTGGATACGAAAGCGAAGATGACTTCTTTCAGGACTTTCTCTACAAAGATGTGTATGATTATGTTAACAGCAAGCTAGCTGAGAATGAAAGCTGGGTGCCAGAAAAAGTGAATAAGACAGTAAGAGTGGGATATTTAACAGCTGACTTGCACCAGCTTGCCTTTTATGTTGCGATGAAGGAGGGTTATTACAGCCAGGTTGGATTGCTGGTTGAGGCAAAGGAGTTTGCGAACGGCGTGATGGAGATGGAGGGTTTCAAGAACGGAGAAATTGAGGTGGGTTATCTTGGAGGAGCACCTGCAACTCTTAAAAGGGTAAATGATGATGTCAGAATCAGCATAATTGCAGGAGCAAACAGCGAGGGTTCTGCGATAGTTGCGAAAGATGCGAGCAGCATAGAGGAGCTGGCTGGAAAGAAGGTTGCAATACCCGGATTCGGGACAGTTCAGGACTTTCTGCTGAGAATGGTTGCTGAAAAAGCAGGATTGGAGATAACAACATGAGACTGAAGGGCGCAATTCTTCTTATCTTTCTCTGGTATCTCGTCTCAGCCATTACCGAGCTACCTCACCCACACGAAGTAGCGGAAACGTTCTTCATTCTCCTCTTTAATTCTGAGCCGGTGCTCGGCAAAACCCTCGTTCAGCACGCTGCTGCAAGTCTTTTGAGAGTACTCACAGCCTCACTGCTCGCATTCTCAATAGCTATCCCTCTTGGAATAGTTTCAGCTTTGAATAGAACCCTTGCGGAGGTTGTAACACCAATGGTTGAAGCTCTCCGCCCCATACCACCTCTGGCCTGGATACCTCTCGCCTACGTCATATTTGCTCCCTTGCCGAACACCGTTCAGGTGTCGCAAATTTTCATCGTCTTTGTTGGAGCATTTTTCCCGTGCTTCGTTTCTGTTTTCGATTACTCGCGAAACGTTCCTGAGGAGCTTTTGGAGATGGCCAGAGTTTTCAAGGCTCCTGAAAGGCTCATACTGAGAGATGTCGTTCTTCCCCACTCCCTCCAGGGAGTCTTGAGCGGAATCAGAATAGGGTTAGGGGTAGGATGGATGAGCATCATTGCAGCAGAGATGATTGCCACTTCAGGAGAGGGACTCGGATACTTCATACTGGTCATGTACGAAGTTGGGGGGAGAACTGCGGAAATCGTGGCAGGAATGGCTATGATAGGGGTAATTGGCTATTTGATGAACACTCTACTGCTGAAAGCTGAAAGACTGGTGATGCCATGGCGCTGACGGTTGAGGGGCTTAAGAAAAGCTACGGAAACCTGAAGGTTCTTGATGGTGTTACTTTCAGCGTTGAAGAGGGGGAGTTCGTCTGCCTCATTGGGGAGAGCGGGTGTGGAAAAACGACCATCCTTAAGATAATAGCGGGACTCGAAAGACCAGACGAGGGTAGGGTGGATTTTAAAGGTGTGAATAGGATGGGTTTCGTTTTTCAAGACGACAGGCTTCTGCCATGGAAGACTGTTTACGGTAATATCCAATTTGCCCTGAAAGCCATGGGGGTTGAGGACGGAGATGTTGTGAGGAGGATAATAGATTTTGTTGGTCTGAAAGGGTTCGAAAACTACTATCCGAAACAGTTAAGCGGTGGAATGAGGCAGAGGGTCGGGATTGCGAGAGCGCTGGCAGTAAATCCCGACCTGCTTCTCATGGATGAGCCTTTCGCCAGCCTTGATGCGAGGACGCGGGAAAGGATGCAGGAGGAGCTTTTGAGGATTGTTGGAGGAAAAGCGGTTGTTTTTGTCACCCACAGCATTGATGAAGCGGTTTATCTTGCTGATAAGGTTGTTGTACTCTCGCAAAGACCTTCCAGAGTCGTCAGGTTTATTGAAATCGACATTGAGAAGCCAAGGGACAGAAATTCGGATGAGTTCATAGAGAAAAGGAGGGAAATATACACCGCTCTTCAGGCAAGTTCAGGCTAGTCTTTTCAAACCTTATGTGTGTTGAGGCTTTCAAGTAACTTTTTTAATCTACGAGAAGTTTTGGTTTCATGCTTCCTGCTAAATACTCACCTAAAAATGTGGAATCCGAGATTTTCAAGTTCTGGGAGGATAACGAAATTTACAGGAAAGTTAAGGAGAGGAAAGGGAGGAAATTTTACTTTGTTGACGGTCCTCCTTACACAACAGGCAGAATACATCTCGGTACAGCCTGGAACAAGGTTCTGAAGGACACGATACTGAGATACAAGAGGATGTCAGGTTTCGCCCCAACAGACACGCCCGGCTGGGACATGCATGGACTGCCAATTGAGGTCAAGGTTGAGCAGGAGCTCGGATTCAGGACGAAGAGAGATATAGAAAGTTTTGGAATTGACAAGTTCATTGAGAAGTGCATGAACTACGCCTTGGCCAATAAGGACGCGATGACCGAGCAGTTCAAGAACCTCGCAGTGTGGATGGACTGGGACAGGCCGTACATGACGATAAAGGCAGAGTACATGAATGCGGCGTGGTTTGCAATAAAGAGGGCATACGAGAGAGGGCTGCTTGAGAGGAAGAAGATGGTTGTCAACTGGTGCTACCGCTGTGAGACAGCACTGGCAGATGCGGAGGTCGAGTACTGGGACGAAGAGGATCCGTCCATTTACGTCAAGTTCCCGGTTAAGGGTGAGAGAGACACATACATAGTCATCTGGACAACCACCCCGTGGACACTACCAGCTAACATGGCCGTTGCCGTCCATCCCTCCCTAGAATATGCGAAAGTTAGGGCTGTGAAGAACGGAAAGGTCGAGTACCTGATACTCGCAAAGGAGCTTGCAGACTCCGTTCTCGGCAAGGGGGATTACGACGCCTGGGAGGTTGTTGAAACCTACCTTGGTGAAGATTTAGAGGGTCTGGAATACGAACATCCTCTGGCTGAGGAAGTTCCTATCCAGAAAAACTGGAAGCACCAGGTCTTCTTCGCCGACTTTGTAACAGCAGAGAACACCGGATGTGTTCACATAGCTCCGGGGCACGGTGTTGAGGACTACGAGCTGGGTGTGGAGAAGGGGCTCGAAATCTTCAATCCGGTTGACGACAGAGGAGTTTACACTGAGAAGGCTGGCAAGTATGCTGGAAAGCATGTAAGAGAGGCGAACGATGAGATAATTGACGATTTGTATCGCAAGGACTTGCTGCTTGCTGAAGAGAAGATTGTTCACAGATACGGTCACTGCTGGCGCTGCAAGACGCCAATCATTTACAGAGCCACCGAGCAGTGGTTCATCAAGATCTCTGAGTTGAAGGACGAGATGCTGAGGGAGATCGACAAAGTGAAGTGGATACCGGAGTGGGCGGGAAGTGCCAGGTTCAAGGATTGGGTGAGCAACGCCAAGGACTGGTGCATAAGCAGGCAGCGTTACTGGGGAATCCCGATTCCGGTCTGGATATGCGAAAAGTGCGGGGAGATGAAAGTTGTCGGCAGCATTGAGGAAATTGATTGGGAGAACGATTTAGATTTGCACAGACCGAAGATCGATGCAGTGACGTTCGACTGCAAGTGTGGAGGGAAGATGAGAAGGGTTCCTGATGTCTTTGATGTATGGTTCGACAGCGGAGTTGCGAGCTGGGGCAGCATAGCTTACCCGCTCAGGAAGGAGAAGTTTGAGGAACTCTGGCCTGCGGACTTCATCACGGAGGGTCATGATCAGACGAGAGGCTGGTTCTACTCCCAGCTCGGAACCTCCGTTGTTTGCTTTGATAAAGCTCCTTACAAGGCAGTTCTTATGCACGGCTTCACGCTGGACGAGCAGGGAAGGAAGATGAGCAAAAGCCTAGGCAATGTCGTTGAGCCGGAAGAGGTTGTCAGCCAGATTGGTGTTGACGGTTTCAGGCTTTACGTGCTCTACTCGGCTCCTTGGGAAGACCTTAGATTTAGCTGGGAGGAAGCGAGGAACATAAACAGGATGCTCAACGTCGTGTGGAACGCCATAAGATTTGCCTACACCTACATGAACCTTGACGATTATAAGTTTGGTGAGAAGGGAGAGTTGAAGATGGAGGACAGGTGGATTCTTTCAAAGCTGGAAAGCTTCGTCAAGGAGGCAAATGAGGCAATGGAGGAGTATCAGGTTCACAGGGTGGTCAGGGCTTTCTTCGACTTCTTTGTTGAGGAGTTCAGCAGGTGGTACATCCAGATTATCAGGCCGAGAGTCTGGGAGGAGAGAGATTCTCCCTCGAAGATTGCGGCATACTACACCATGTTCAGGGTAATAGACAGGTCTTTGAGGGTTATTGCCCCATTCGCACCCCTCATATCCGAGTGGTTCTACCAGCACGTCGTAAAGAGATTCAGGGACGGGGAGGAGTCGATTTTCATGGAGAGTTATCCCGAGCCTGAAGAGGGGATGATAGACGGAAAGCTTGAGGAGGCTATGGACATCGCGAAGGACATTGTTGAGGCTGCAGCGAATGCAAGGAACAAGGCGAAGAGGAAGCTGAGATGGCCGTTAAGAGAGCTCGTTGTCGAAACATCAAGTGAAAAGGTCAGGGAGGCTGTGGAAATGCTTGAGGAGATCATCTTAAGCCAGTGCAACGTGAAGAAAATCAGGGTTGTTGACAACTTTGAGAAAGAGATTGAAATAAAGCCGAACTACAAGTACATCGGGCCTTTGCTGAAGGAAAAGGCTGGAGAGTTTGCCAAGTACGTCGCTTCACTGAAGGAAATTCCTGAAAAGCTGGTTTTTGAGGGAGAGGAACTTGATCCCAAACAGGCCCTCCTGATTGATTACAGGCTGCCTGATGGATACGAGTATGCGGAGTTCCCGGAAGGGGTTGTTTACATCTATAAGGAGCTTGACGATGAGCTAATGAGGGAAGCGTACGCCAGGGAAATTGTTAGAAGAATTCAGGAGATGAGGAAAGAACTCGATTTGGACGTGGAGGAGTTCATACAGACGATGGTGGAGATGGACCCAGAACTCGTTAAGGGATGGGAGGAGTATATAAAGAGCGAAACGAGGTCGGAAAAGCTGACGTTCGGCAAGGCTGAGGGATACGTTAAGGAGTGGAATGTTGAAGGTAAGAAGGTGAGGATAGGGATAGTGAGGAAATCTTAATTATTTTTAATAATTTTATACTAAGTAAAGTCGAGTGATAGTAAATTTTATATTCAAAAATATTTAGGAAATTAGGGGTCAATATGTCGGAAATTCCATACACAACAGTACCTGGCAAAATAGAGAAATTTTTTGAAAAAATAATTGAAGTAAATGTACCTCAAAAGGTAACAAAAAATGGCTTGAATCGATAGGATTCTCTGGTAGTAACGATCAGAGTATTATAAAGGTATTAAAAGCACTAGGATTTATCGACACTTCTGGAACTCCCACAAATTTGTGGAGGCAATATCGGAATAAAGAATTAGCACCAAAAGTAATGGCAAATGCCATAAAAAATGCTTACAAGCCACTCTTTGATACTTACCCTGATGCTCACCGAAAAGATAAAGAAGCTCTGAGAAACTTCTTTGCATCAAAAACAGGCCATTCAGAAAGGACGCTTGAAAAAATAATCTTGACGTTTAAAGCATTGTGCAATCTTGCAGATTTTGAGAATGAAGACGAATCTGCAACTCCAGTAAACGACGCTACTGAGCTGGTTAACTCTGCCTCTCAATCAAGAAGTTTGGATAGATTAGCAACAGGTTTTGCCATAAATATAAACATTCAACTTCAGTTACCAGAAACGAACGATGAAGAAGTTTATGACAAATTGTTTCGCTCGCTTAAAAGAAACCTGCTCTCAAGTTAAACTGTCAGAACTTGAAGAGTGGGCTAAAAAAAAACTAGAAATTTTGAAAGGCACGCTCATAAACTTCTGAGCAGATATGAAAGTGCAGGAAAATCACGAATTGTAAAATTAGACGAAAGTTACAAGGAGTTAGACGGCTTATCTCTTCGACAAGACGAGTTGTTTAGAGAAGCACTGAGGTGTGTTGAAAATGGACTGTTCCGAGCTGCACACGTTCTAGCTTGGTCTGGATTTATTGACTTTTTGGAAGATCTCATTGTAGAAAATATCGAGTTACTTAAAGAAAAAAGACCAAACTGGAAAGTTTCAAGTAAAGAGGAATTGAGAGAGAAATACCCAGAATTTCAGATTATAGAAGCTGCAAAAGATATGAAAATTTTGACGAAAAGTGAAATGAAAGCTCTGCATGGGCTGTTAAGTAAAAGAAATGAATGTGCACATCCGAGTGAGTATTTTCCAGATCTAAATGAAACGCTGGGGTACATATCAGAACTCTTAAATCGAATTGGAAAAATTAATGAAAGGAATAGCAAAAGATAGGAATTTCGAACTAAGAATAAAGTTAGTTTAAGATTATAAAATCTCTCCTCAAAAATAACGAACCTCACGATGGGAAACCAAAAAACTTATTATTTCTATCAAGCGAAGAGAGGATATGTCATTAAGAGAGAAAGTCGAAGAGGTCGTTGAAAAAGATATTAGACCAGCTTTGATGAGAGATGGGGGAAATATTGCGGTTGTCGACGTTGATGAGGGTTCTGGAACCGTTAAGGTTCAGCTTCTCGGAGCATGTGGCGGATGTCCGATGTCGATGATTACGCTGACATCCTTCGTCGAAAGGTATCTCAGAACCAAAGTTCCCGAAGTGAAGAAGGTCGTACCAGTCTGATATGATAAAGCTGATTGAGCCACTGAAGAAGCTCATAGTAGACGGGCTAGGAGTTAATGGCGAAGAGGTAGAGGAGCAGCTTTTCGGTGGATTTTGCGACTGCGGCGGGGTGATGTACCAGAGATTCTGGTTTACCAAGGATTCAGAGAAAATCCTCGTTTCAGAGTGTGAGAAGTGCTGGAAGCACAAGGCGATGATTTTCAACTCACACTCTTTCGTATCTCGCCAGAACGTTGATGTTCTTGGTAAATACGATTTCATTGAGTTTTTGAAAGAGACACTCGGCAGCAGAGAGTTCGAAGCACTCGTTAAGAAGGCCAAAAATGAGGACTTTGACCCAATTTCCTACTCAAAAGCTAAAAAGTTGCTGGCGTCGATGAACCTTGATGTTGAGGAAGTTCTGGAACAGGTTCAATGAAAGATAAGCTCAAAAAAATAAGGGAACAAATCAGCCTTTACAGCGAGGTAACCGACCTGGCCTCAGTTTCGAGACGGTATTTTATAATAGGTTTTTTTGATGGAGTCCTCACAATTTTAGGCCTCATAATAGGCTCACACCTCTCGGGCGAGATTTCTGCTAGACTGATTATAACGGCCGGAGTAGCCACCGCTCTTGCTCTTGGCATTTCGAGCTCCTGGGGAGCGTTTGAGGCCGAGAGAATAGAGCAAAAAATCATGAGGGATCAGAAGGAGAGGGCTTTGCTTATAAACTCGAAAGAATCGGCGATAGACAGGGCACACCGCTTTGCGGCTTACGTTTCGTCAATCGTTCACGGGATAGCCCCAATAATAGGTGCAATCCTACCCATAATCCCTTACGCTTTCCTGCCGCTCGAAGAGGCCTTTATAGCTGCCGTGACGATAGGATTCGCGAGCCTTTTTATCCTCGGCGCTGTAATGGGGAGGTCGGCCAAGTTCAACATGTTCGTGAGCGGTTTCAGAATGTTTCTCGCTGGCGTTTTAACTGCGGTGGTGGTGACACTCCTGAGTCCGAGTCATTTCATCTGAAAGATTTTTTAATTCTGCCCTAACTTAGCTCATGGGAAAAGCCTGGAAGTTCGGAGATGACATTGACACTGATGTCATTATACAGGGGAAGTATCTAGTTATTAACGAACCTGAGGAGCTTGCAAAGCACGTTTTTGAAAATTTACGCCCTGAGTTTGCCAGAGAGGTTAAGAAGGGTGATTTTGTAGTTGCTGGTGAGAACTTCGGCTGTGGGAGCAGCAGGGAGCACGCACCGCTAGCTTTGAAGGCAACGGGAATTGAAGCGGTAATCGCAAAGTCCTACGCGAGAATTTTCTTCAGAAACGCCATCAACATAGGTCTGAAGGTTCTGGAGTGCAAGGATGTGGACAGGATAGATGACGGCGACGAGCTGGAAGTTGATTACGAGAAAGGTGTGGTTTACAACAAAACGAAGGGTGAGGAATACTCCATAAACCCGCTGCCCGATTTCCTGAAGGAGATTCTTGATAAAGGCGGGCTGGTCGAGTTTGCAAAAAGCCTGAGGGAGAAGGCATGAAGAAAATAGTCGTCATTCCGGGAGACGGGATTGGCAAGGAGGTAATGGAGGCCGCGATGCTCATTCTCGAGAAACTCGACCTCCCATTTGAGTACAGCTACTATGAAGCGGGAGACGAGGCACTGGAGAAGTATGGAAAAGCGCTCCCTGATGAGACGCTTGAGGCCTGCAAGAAGAGCGATGCGGTTTTGTTCGGGGCTGCTGGAGAAACTGCTGCGGATGTGATAGTCAGGTTGAGGAGAGAGCTTGAGACTTTCGCAAACGTGAGGCCGGCAAAAGCAATTGAGGGCATTGAATGCCTTTATCCCGGATTGGACATTGTGGTTGTTAGGGAGAACACCGAGTGCCTTTACTTGGGCTTCGAGTTTGAGTTTGGAGATGTTACTGAGGCTGTAAGGGTAATCACGAGGAAAGCTTCGGAGAGAATTGCGAGATACGCCTTTGAGCTGGCCAAAAGAGAGGGGAGAAAGAAGGTCACCGCTTTGCACAAGGCAAACGTCATGAAGAAGACCTGCGGCCTTTTCAGGGACGTCTGCAGAGAGGTTGCGAAGGAGTATGAGGGCATCGAGTTCAACGACTACTACATCGATGCAGCATGCATGTACTTGGTTATGGACCCCTTCCGGTTTGACGTGATAGTCACAACCAACATGTTCGGCGACATCGTCTCGGATTTGGCTGCTGGACTTGTTGGAGGCCTTGGCCTCGCACCTTCAGCAAATGTTGGAGAAAAGTCCGCCATTTTTGAACCAGTTCACGGTGCTGCTTTCGATATTGCAGGGAAGGGCATAGCTAACCCGACAGCAATGATTCTCACAGCCTGCCTGATGCTGCGCCACTTTGGCTACGTTGAGGAGGCCAAGAATGTTGAAGCGGCTGTAGAGAGAGCTATTAAGGAAGGAAAGAAAACTCCCGACCTTGGAGGCCATCTCAAAACGATGGAGTTTGCCAACGAAGTAGTACGCATTTTGGATTAGATTTAAATAGTAAAACTTGACTAATTTTTTTCATGAGCTACGAAATTTTGATGGCAAGACTTGGTTTTCCAGACTCTGAGAGACTCAGAAAAATTCTGGAGTACCTCATGAACGAGGAGGAGGCGAAGGTCGCTGCAGCGCTTCCGGGAAGTCCTGAAGAGGTTGCAGAGAAGCTGGGAATGGATGTCGAGAGGGTTAAGGAGATTCTTGAGAACCTCTTCTTCAAAGGGGTTGTTTTTCCGAAGGACTTCCAGAACAGGAACTACTACAGGTTTGCAAAGGATTTAGTTCAGCTTCACGATGCTACCCTCGCTTCTGTCCACATGAAAGACCCTGAGTATGCAAGGATGTGGAAGGAGTTCGGCGAGAAGGAGGCACACGCTAGGATGGGGCAACTGCTCGCAATGGCTAACTTCAAGGTCTGGAGAGTTATCCCAGCTTACGGGGCGATAAAGGATTTGCCAGACGTTCTTCCGCAGGAGAACATTGTAGAGATGATAAAGGCTCAGGAGAAGATCGCCGTTGTTCCGTGTTCCTGCAGAAATGTCACTTACCTTACAGGAGATGGATGCAAGCGCACGGACGAGATGTCCCTCTGGCATTGCATCCAGTTCGGGAGAGGGGCTGAGTACGTTATCACCAGAGGATCGGGAAAGGAGATAACGGCGGATGAGGCGATAGAGATAATCATGAAGGCCGAGGAGGATGGCTTAGTTCATACGTGGCCGAACACGGGCAAAATTGTGGACAGAAGGGTGACCGTTAACTGCAACTGCTGCGATGACTGCTGTGAGTTCTTCCTTTCGGCAAAGTACGGCAACGTACCTATCGGAAGCCTGCTTGAGAAAAGCAGGTACCTCGCATACGTTAATGAGGACATGTGCATAGCCTGCGGTGTTTGCGAGGAGAGGTGCCCCTTTGAAGCTATCACAATCGAAGACGTTGCAAAGGTTGACGAGGAAAAATGCTTTGGGTGCGGCGTGTGTGTTGTTGGATGTGAGCAGGAGGCTATTAAGCTCAAGGCTGTTAGGCCGCCTGAACACATTCCACCCTAAACCGCCTCGATATCGTTTAGATTTCTGCAGGCAATTCTTTCAATTTTTAACACTTCCAGAAGCTTTTTTGACGGCTTCCCGTGGTAAAAGACTACCTCTTCAGGCTCGCAGTGGTCTATCATCTCTAGGATGCCTCTGTAGTCGAGGTGGTCGCTTACGGTTATCCTCGGCCACCTGTAGAACCTCTGCGCGGTGAGCACATACCCCCCTCCGTAGCGCGGGAGGTTTCTTGGAGAGGTTATTAGTGGCCCGTCTGAAGGTTTCAGACCAACAGCTTTGCAGATCCTCTCAATCTGCTCTTCAGCGGAGAAGCCGAACCCCTCCTCCTGGAGGATTTCTGCAACCCTCTGGGCTTTTCCAATGGGATAAGCGCCGAAAACGGGCTTCTCAGACGCAATTTTTACAAGCTTATCAATTTCCTCCTCAAAAACATTTGAAGGGTGACCATAGGTCGCCTCCGTTACAAGAACCCTGCATTTCGGCAGCTTCGAGTAATCCTTAACGTCTCCCGTAACCAGAACGTCACCATCCTTGAAGTAGAAAGCCGTTGAGCCGTGCATGTGGTATGTTGGGTAGGTCTTTATTCTGACCTCTCCGACTTTTATCCTGCTCCCGACTTCAAAAACAGCGCCTGAAAACTTCTTACTCGTGTATGCCTCGAGTATTGCCGCAGTCTCTCTGCTCGCCACCGCCTTGCTGTTAGCCATATTCCTCTGCCCGTGGTGGTCTGTGTGGGCGTGGGTGATGAGGTTTATACCATAATTTGCGGGAGAAGAGTCGATGTGGTAGTGCTGCCCATCAATGCAGATGGATAGGTGGGGCCTGCATCCTCTACCGTATTTCCTTCTGTAAAATTCAATCTGCACTTTTTCGCATTATAGGCAAGGTTTATAATACCTTTCCACATTCATCGGACAAATGAAACTGGAAGAGTTTGAAAAAGAGGTTAGAGAATTGTTTGACAGTGATCTCGTGGAGAGGGCAAAGAATCTAAAGAAGAGCGGAAACATCTTCAATCCGATATTCTACATCTTCTTCACGAGAATTGTTGAGCTTTCAGCAATTATAAACGATATGGTTCTTCCCAACAGGTACGAGCTTGAAGAGCTTTTGAGAACCAGGAAGGACTTCCTGCAGATAGACTACGGCACGATTGGCGAAACGATGAGGAGAGCCTGGCTTTACGAGAGGGAGAGAGGGATGGAGTTCACCTTCAGCAACAGCGTTGAAGACATGATGTACTTACTTTACAGGATGGGAAAGCTGCAGGGAAAGCTTGACAGGCTCATAATGAAGTATGCTGAGTGGGAGAAAAACAAGCTTGTGGAGCTTTACTTCACCATTCTGAAGGTTCTGCTTGAACTTGAGGATAGAATCAACAGAGAAATAAAGGAGGAGTCAAACACTTCCAATTAGCTCCAGCACCTTTCTCTTTTTCTCCACAGCCTTTATTGCGGCCTCATCAACTTTTCTTCTCATCTCTTCGAAGTCTGGGGGAGTTTCTTCTCCAACCACCTTTTTCAGCGGGGTATAGGCGGACTCCCTGAATCTCGGCTTGATTTCCCTGACTTTCCCATCTTCGAGGACGAAGGCTCCCTTTTTCCCGTCTTCAACCCATCCTACCTCTTCCACTTTAACTCCCGTCTTTTTTATAGCATTTTTCACAAGCTCTGCCGTTTCCGAATCGCAGATTACCAATAGCGAATCGATTGAAACGCCCATGAAGTCTATCTCCAGCTCTTCGAGCATTTTGAGGACTCTCGGATTAACGCAGCTTCTCACCTTCTCGTAGTCGAAAATTAAGGCTTTGTCCGAAACCTTCGCTATCTCCTCCGCATCACCCCTTATCCCCCCATTCGTCACGTCAGTCATGGAGTGGATTCTCCTGACCAGATCAGCTCTGAAAACCGCTTTTACAGCTTTAATGAAGTCTAGGTTTATTGTCTCCTCAACCACCTCGTGCATGCCGTAATAGATGGCAGTCGTTGCCACAGTCCCTCCTCCAGCCCCCTCCGTGAGCAGAATAACGTCTCCGTCCCTGGCATTTTTTCGTGGGGTTATGTGCTTCGAGACTCCAACGCAGCCAACACCGCCGGTCATTCTCTCCCCTATTACCATGTCGCCCCCTATTCTGAGAGTGCTCCCGCTGACCAGCGGAACGTTTGTGGCTTCGCATACCGTAGTTATTCCTGCGATGTGGTCGAATATCTTGCTTACATCTCCATCGTCTGCAACGTGTATGTCTGAGAAAACCGCAACCGGCTCTGCGCCCATTACAAAGACGTCTCTCATTGCTGCCCTTGTGACGTGAAAGCCGGCGATGAACGGAAACTCGCTCAACCTCGAATGGATGCCGTCTATAGCTACGGAAATGTAGAAGTCCCCAACTTTTACCACGCCAGCATCGTCCAGATCCTTCGATGAAACAACGGCTCCAGAGTCTCCAATAACTTCCGCAATTTTCTCGTGAACGTAAAAGTCACCTCTACCCCTCGAACCCACACCAAACTCACCCATCGTCACTCCTGATTTGTGGTAGTCGAGGAGCCAGTTGCTTTTGCTGTAAGCGTTCTTTACTTCTACAATGACCGCTTCGGCCCAGTGCTTGGCCTTTTCAAGACTCCAGCCTTTAATCTCTGCTATTCTCTCAGCTAAAAGAGCTTTAACCTCATCTTCATTCATTCTTTCGAGCATTCTTCTCGCGTAGCCCTCAATGTCCATCACATGAAATTTTCTTGAGTGCTAATAAAGGTGACTGATTTCAGCTCAGCTAAAAACTCACGAAATATTAAATAGCTTGGGAATTTTGAATTGCCATGGGTGTGCTCAGAGTCGTTAACCTCGGAGTGAAGGTTGGGGAAAGGAAGGTACTCAAGAATGTTAATCTCTTCATCAAAGAGGGGGAGACCTTCGTCCTCTTCGGCCCAAATGGTTCGGGTAAATCAACGCTTCTCAACGCCCTTATAGGAAACCCGTCGTACAAGGTTACGAGTGGGCGGATACTCTTCAAGAAAATAGATGTCACGAATCTGCCAACCAACGAGAGGGTTAAGCTTGGAATAGGTATCGCATTTCAGAATCCACCCAAAATAAGCGGCGTAAAGCTGATAGACGTGCTGAGGTACTGTGCCAGAGTTGGTGGTTACAGCGAGGACAAGATAATGGAGCTCGCTGAAGCCATGAAGATGACCGACCACCTCTACAGAGAGATAAACGTCGGTTTTTCGGGTGGAGAGGTGAAGAGGTCGGAGCTTTTGCAGCTCATGCTGATGAATCCTGATCTGGTTTTGCTCGATGAGCCGGACAGCGGTGTTGATTTAGAAAACGTTGCTCTCATTGGTGATGCAATAAGGAAAATTCTTGAGAGGGATAAGAGTGAGGAGGAGAGGACGAAGTCGGGGATTATAATAACGCATCAGGGACACATTCTCGATTATGTGGATGCTGATTATGCTGCAATACTCTACAACGGCAGAATCGCATGTATTGGGGAGCCTGAGGACATCTTGAACCAGATAAGAAACCACGGGTATGAGGGGTGTTTGGTGAAATGTCTGAGGAATATGGAGAACTCGGAGTAGATAAGGAAAGACTGAAGGAAGTTGGAATCGAACTTGACAGCTCAAGGAGGTCGGGGACATTTCTGCTGGAAGACCAGGATGCAAAGACCTTCGCGTCCTTCTTCGAGGGAGTGGAAGTGATGAGCATAAAGCAGGCGATGGAGAAGTACGACTGGTTGAAGGACTACTTCTGGAAGATTCTGAGAAGGGATCAGGATGAATTCACAAAGATGGCTGACACCGAGGAGGTTAACGGGTACTTCATCCGCTCCCTTCCAGGAGCAAAGGTTGAGATTCCGGTGGAAGCCTGCCT
The DNA here is from genome assembly GCA_029259415.1 of Archaeoglobi archaeon. Classification (GTDB taxonomy): domain Archaea; phylum Halobacteriota; class Archaeoglobi; order Archaeoglobales; family Archaeoglobaceae; genus Archaeoglobus. The sequence continues at coordinate 1,387 of JAPDIW010000088.1, read as the reverse complement.
TTACCTCAAAAAGGTTGGGAAGCAGAGAGTCCACAACATAGTTATTGCTGAAGAGGGTTCGGAGCTGAACATAATATCCGGCTGCACCTCTCATCCCGGCGTTGCGGGAATGCACATCGGCATATCGGAGTTTTTCGTCAAAAAGAATGCAAAGCTTTCTTTCACAATGATACACAGCTGGGACACGACGATAGAGGTTAGACCAAGAACTGCAATAAAGGTTGAGGAGGGTGGAAGTTTCATAAGCAACTACATTCTCCTCAACCCCGTAAAGCTCGTCCAGACCTATCCAACGGCCTACGTGGAGAAGGATGCTACGGCAATATTTAACAGTGTAATCGTTGCTCTTGAGGGCAGCGTTATCGATTCAGGAACGAGAGCCGTTTTAATGGGTGAGAACAGCAGAGCGGAGATAATTTCGAGGACGATAAGCAAGGGAGGGAAGATTATTGCGAGGGGACACATCGTCGGTGACGCTCCTGAGGTGAAGGGACACCTCGAGTGCAAGGGGTTGATGCTGTCCGAAAATGGCCTAATTGACGCCATTCCAGAGCTTGAGGCGAGGTATCCAAATGTGGAGCTCAGCCACGAGGCTGCAATCGGGAAGATAGCTGAAGAAGAAATTTTCTACCTGATGTCGAGGGGCCTGAGTAGAGATGAGGCAGTTTCTGCAATAGTCAGGGGCTTCATGGAGATAGAGATAAAAGGCCTGCCTGAGGCTCTTCAGGAGGCCATAAGAAGGACGATAGAGATGGCAGAGAAGGACTTGCTTTAATCAGAGAGTACAGCCGTCATCATCGCAAAGCTCAGGTTCTGCCAGATTCATCATCTATTTTATTTAGGTCGTTAAGGTTAAAATTTTTTGCGTGTATTTTTCGGATTTAACCTCTCAGAAATTGGCGATATCGAAAACCAAGCGGAATTTGAAAAAGAGAAAGAAATTATACTAAAAACATAAAAAACAAGCATGAAGTTTTCAAGGCTGCGGTTCATCAGGCTGGCGGGAATGACGGCCGCAGGACTATTCGGGTTGGGGTGGATAGCAAACCAGAAACCCGCACAATCACTCCAGCTCCACAAAACACCACAACCACGACAATCAAGGCAGCCCTTCTTTGTGCAGTCTGATTCTCTCAGCTAACCACTCTTCCAGCTCACAGAACCCCATGAAATTCTCTATATCTCATCAATTTCCTTATGATTTCCTTAAGAAGTTCAATCGCCTAGCTCATCTGGCTAAATTATGGTTAAGTGCATAACATCTTAAACTTATCACCCAGAAACTTCTCAATCCACCTTTTTGCAAAAGATATTGATTCTGCCAGTTTTTTGAAGGCTTTAGCAATCGCTTCCTCCAGCTCTTCCGTATTAAGCGGAGATTTCTCTG
>JAPDIW010000087.1 GCA_029259415.1 Archaeoglobi archaeon | reverse complement strand
GTTCTTTTTTAGGTCTTCCTGGCTTCTTTAGCCTTGGAATCTCTCCTGTTTCCACGTATTGTTTGTAGATCTGATTTACTCTTCTTGTTGAGATTCCTTCAATCTCTGCTATTATTCTGGTTGGTGTCCCCTTCTTCTTTTCTCTGATTATCCATTTTATCGCTTTTTCATCGAGTTTCACACAGGGGTTTGTTGAAGTGGGAAATAATTTCGGGAAAAGACAATTGCGGATCAAAACATTACCTCTATAAAAAAATAAGAGTGTTACTCGAAAATCGTAAGACTGTCGCGGCAATCGTGAGCTAAAAACTCCATTTTCCACGCTTTTCTTCATTTTAAACGCTGCTATACAACGTAGTCTTTTCCAAAACAAGGTAGAAGACTTGTCTACAACCATCCTAAAAACAAACGAAAGGCTTATTAAACAATGGATTGAAGAGCATTCAAGCGCCGATGGTGTAGCCTGGTAACACAGGGGCTTGCCGAGCCCCTGCCCCGGGTTCAAATCCCGGTCGGCGCATGTTTCGGTTTTGCCGTTGTCAATAGTTGTTCTTGCAGCACTACAAAAAAAGAAAAATCAAATATTGAACTCGACATTATCAAGGCTTTCAAGCTCCTGAAGGAGCTGCTCAAGTTCTTGAAGCTCCTGTGTTACATTGATGTCCTCCACAATCTCTTCTGTTTGCTCCTGAGTCGTTGTAGTTGTTCCCGTGGTTTGTTGAGTGGTCTGGGGCGACTCCGGCTGCTCACCCTGACAACCTGCGAGGAGTAAAGCTGCAAAGAGCACCGCAATCACTGCGATTCTGGACTTCATAGCTCTCACCCGAAAGTGACGGTTTCATCCCCTTCAAACTCAATCTCCTCGGTCATCGGCCCTGTAGGAGTCTGTTTAACTCTGTAATATCCTTCTCCGTTTAGTATTAGTTCACCGCTCCCGTGAGCTAGAATTCTGAACTCACCCTCTCCAGTGGCGGTGAAGCTCCCTTTCGCCTTAATCATCTTCACACCGGGAGTGTCAACCTTCGTTACGATGACCTCTTCAGGAATGGTTACGTTACCATCGCCTTTTATCTGAACCGAAGTGAAATTTCCACTAAGCTCAAATGAGCCATTAACGTAAGCGTATACGAATCCCGTGTGATACTCAGGTCTTGCTTCCCTTGCCAGTTCCTTTACAACTTCAAAGGCCTCCGTAAACAACTGGTTTATCTCTCTCACCTTCTCTGCAAATTCCGGTGTGCCGGTGTAGTTCCTGAGTTCCTCAACAGACGCTTCTATATCCTCAATCTTCGCATCCAGCTCGCTCACGTCGACTCCTGCAGCCTCAAGTCTGTCTCTCACCTGTATCAACCTTTCAAGGAACTTTTCATACTTCTCAACTGCATACTCATGCGCTACAGCTCTCATTCCCTGTTTAAGCTCTCCCCACATCCCCTTGATTTCTGCAGCGACTCCTTTCAGTTCCGTGTAGTTCTGTGATGAGTTAATCTTGCTTTCAATTTCATACAATCTGTCTTCAATTTCCTGAAGTTTAATCATCAACCTCTCCTTTGTCTCATTGCCCACGTTCATGTTCTGTATTCTCATCTCGACTCTCTCAACCCATCTCTTTGCAACCTCTACCCACGCCTGCAGGTGCTTTTTCCATGCTTCGAATCTCTTTTCTTCTGCTTGCTTTCTTACTTCCTCTATATTCTTTTTAGTTTTGTTGAACCAATCCTTAGCCTGTTGGAAGTTTCTATCGGCGTTCCCGAAGTCCGGTTTTCTGACCTGAGGTTTATCAGTAATCTGAGGTTTCTCATTCTGCTGCCATTGTGGTGCTGCTGACACCACCGCCACCAGCATTATCAGCAGGATACCCAGCAAACCCAATCTCATTCTCATTTTTCACCACCTCAATAGTTTGTTGTTCCCCTTTATTTATAACGAAACTTTCTCGACCCTTATCTAAAAACTCATCTTTAAGCTTCAAAAACTTTATGAACCTTTACGAAGCTTTACAGAGAAGATTACGAACATTTATCTTGCATTTTTCACCGATCAACCAACTAAACAACTTTTTTGGCGTAAAATGTTAAGAATTCTTTTTATAAAATCCAAAATTTAAATCTCTATCCTGAATGTAGCTCTTGTGCAGCAAAGCTGCGATCTCGGCTTTCATTAGCTCTCTACCGATATAAGCTGCATGGTCAAGCCTTGAGAGGAGGTTGTTCCTTATTGCAGTGTCGGCAACATCCTTTGCCCTCTCACCCACAATCGTCATTTTGTCGTGCTTGCAGACTATTTTTCCGTCAAATACCTGAATTATGAAGTCGCCCAGAGGGTCTCTCACGAACTCCTTGCTCTCTTCAGCGTTAACAAAGCCGTCAAGCTCAACCCTCTCCTCATACCTCACCTTCTCCTTGAGAGCGAGCAGGCTTATGCCAGCATCCTTGGGTGGAGAGTTCCTTATTCTGGCTGCTTTGGCCAGGTAAGAGGCAAGTCTCAGTTCTCTGACACTTCCGTAGGTCTTTGGACTCGCTTCTGTGGTGAACATCAGGTTGCATTTAAGCTCCTCAGCGATGAACGCCAGCAGAGCGTTGATTCCAATTGAATCCGCATCGCTCAACTCGGTTACGTTTCCAGCTCCGAAAAGAACTGGTGTTTCTCCGTCAAGCGTTCTGAACTCCACATACCTCATTATCGACTCCGCAACCTTGAGCGGTGGATCGAGGATTGGATCAGCTATTACCTTTTCTGTCCTTTCTTTAACCTTACCAACCAGATTTACCAGAGCTTGAACGTCTCTCTCCACCACAACCACTGCCTGGTCTTCAATAAGGTCGAGAGCATCAAAGTTGTCTTTCGAAATGCTCATGACCATGTCGACGCCGTGCCTTACCCCAATCTCGATAGCTTTTTTGTTGAAAGTGTCGATACTTAATGGCAGCTTTGAATAATCAACAGCTACCTTAAGGGTTTTTGATAACCACTCCTCATCGAACTCAAGCGGAACGCCTATGTCTATGATGTCCGCACCGCTCTCCGTGTAATGGTCAATCTTTGCCCTTAAATCGTCGAAGTCGCAGAAACTCGCTATTTCCGCAACAACTTTCATTCTGCTGTCCCCGCCTACTCTAACACCGCCAATTTCAAAAGCGAAGTTCTCGTCAAGGGCATCTATTTCCTTTATCGTTTCCACAACCTTCAAAGACTCCGCTAGCCTGCATGCGGGAATTTTGTGGGAGAACTCGATTTTGCCAATTAGCTTTAACACATGCTGCAGGTCGTAGGCGTGGATTGGGCCAAGTCTAACCTTGACGCCCTTTTTCCTCTCAAACTCCTCCCAGTTGCAGTTGTAAGTCAGTCCGGGAACGAGTACGAGGTCGTAGCCGCTGAAATCCTCATTTTCAAGCATCGATGGAGTTATGAATGCTGCAACATCGATATCGCAGACTTTGACATCGGCTCCTTTTCCGTATTTCCTCACCATTTCCTCAGCCAGCTTGCCGGTAATCAGTAAAACCCTCATGAGACGATCCTCTTAACCTCTCTCGCGTGCGCCTTCATTATGTCGCTTCTGGTTATCAATCCCAGAAGTTTCCTCTCATCTTCGCGGTCAACAACCGGGAGTCTGCCTATTCCCTTATCAACCAGCTTTATCAAAGCCTCCTCAAGCGTTTCGTCGGGATACGTGACGATCAGGTCTTTCGTCATGATATCTCTAACTAGCGTTTTGTCCCTATTTTCAAACGGAACTCTCTCAATGTCCTCGAATGTGACCACTCCGACCAGTTTGTCGTTCAATACAACAGGGAAACCCATATGGCCAGTTTTCTCAATCAACTCAAGGACCTCGCTAACCCTTTGGTAAGGCGTGACAACAACGAGCTTTTCTAACGGCACCATCGCATCCTGGACTTTCACATTTTCAAGAACATCGATGGACATCTCCATTCTGTGCACAGGACTCTCAGCTCTCGTCGCAACCTGCTCAGAATAGATCGAATAATCGCCAGTAAGATAGTATGCGATAGTTGCGGAGGTCATAAGAGCGGGAAGGAGCGAGTATCCGCCACACATCTCAAGAACCATCAAAATAGCTGCAATCGGAGTTTTTGCCACCGCTGCAATAAAGGCGGACATCCCTATAAGAACGAAGGCCTCAGGCTGAACTACAATGTCCGGAAAGAGGTAGTGGAAAGTGTAGCCAACGAAACCACCAAGCATGCTTCCTATAACTACTGAAGGAGCAAAAACGCCTCCACTGCCTCCAGTCCCCACTGTAAGAGAGGTGGCAACAATTTTCCCGATAATCAGGAGAAACATGACAGAGACCGCAAGTTTACCGTCAATGGCCATCTGGACGTATCCGTATCCCATTCCCAGCACGCCTGGAAGAAAAAGGCCTATAATTCCTGTCAGGAATCCTCCAATTGCTGGTTTGAGGTAAGGGGAAATGTTTACCCTCTTCGAGTAGTTGTGCACGGCGTAAAAGATTTTAACGTACAGAATTCCAAAAAATGCCGCGAGAACCGAGACAACTGCGTAAATCGGAAATTCGAGTGGTGAGTGAATTGTTACCTGCGGAATTTTGAAAATTGGCAACATTCCAAAAGGTGTGTTGGCAAAATTGCTCATCATTACGTCGAACACTACAAAAGCCACTATGGATGATACAAAAGCCGGAACTATCGCTTCAACCTCGTTATCTCTCCTGTAGAGCACCTCTATTCCAAAAATTGCTCCCCCAAAAGGACTTCTGAAAATGCTGCCTATACCCCCAGCTACACCGCAGACGACGAGAATCCTCCTGTCCTTGTCGGAAAGTTTCAACAACTCTGCGATGAAAGACCCAAAACCCGCACCAATCTGAGCTATTGGCCCCTCTCTCCCCGCACTACCACCGCTACCGATGGTGATTGCTGAGGCAACTGTTTTAACAATTGGGACTCTGGCCCTTATCACTCCCCTCGCCCTGTGGAATGCCCGTATCACAGCATCAGTTCCGTGACCTTCAGCTTCAGGGGCAAACTTGTAGACGATTAAACCGCTGAGCAACCCTCCAAGTGCGACAACTACCGGAAGTGGAAGCACTCCCACGTGGAAGTCTATTTTGACAATCTCCGCCTCTCCTCCCGCAAGAGGTGGACTATGGCTGTCCAAACCTGCAAGGAAAAACTTGGTGGACAGGTCAAGCAGGAAATAGAATATAAAAGCCCCTAATCCAGATATCACGCCAACAATTGCTGCCAGAATTATGAGGTACTTTGAGCTTAGGGGGGCTCTTCTTTTCACGCTCCTTCTTTACTTCTGCTTTGATAATATATTTTTCTGAAAAGAGTTTTTGTCTTTCAAAAATAGTGTTAGACTGGTTTTTAGAGTTGAAAGATTCCGAAATGTTACTTATCCTCGGTTAGTCTTTCAATCTCAAACCGAACTTCTCCAACCGCTTGAAATGCCTCAGATTCCCCGTGTAAAGTTTTGCACCTCTATTGACCGAGATTGCAGCTATGAGCACGTCTCTGAAATCCAACCCCTCTCCGCTTCTATCGAGTTCTGCAGACATCTTTCCGGCAAGCTCGGCATCCTTTTCAGTAAATTCGAGTACTTCTATCCTTCTAGCCAACTCTCTAACTGCCATTACGTTCTTTTCCCTCCCCACTTTGAAGGCACCGTAGTAGAGTTCAAAGAGCGTTATCGAAGTGGTTGTGATCTCACATCTCTCCTCAAGCTCCCTTACCCTCTCAACCACATCCTGCTTCCCCCTCAGCAGGTCGATGAGCACATCAGTGTCTAAGCAGACTTTCTCCACTTAGCCCACCCCTCCGTAAGTGACTTCCTGAGTTTTTCTGCCTCCTCGTCCGTAACGTCCCAAGAGCCTGCAAGAGGAGTAATCTCCTTCTTCATAAGATACCTGATTGCTTCCTCAATGGAAACGGGCTCTCCCCGCTCTGCCTGAAGCTTGCCGGCAAGTTCGACAAGTCTCCTGTAAGTTTCATCGCTCAACTTTATTGATTTTGCTACCATGTAATAAATGTAGATAAAGTAGTTTATATGGGTTTCGTATAGGAACATGCAGAAGTGACGAAGACTGACAAAAAATTATAATTTTGTTAAAAGATTGATTGGAATATTCATCCTGTCTAGCTAATTCAAAAAGATTGACATTAGCAAACTTACTAAAAACAAAAAGAAAAATAAAATCCAAAATCTAAAAACTACTTCCAAATCGGCCCAACATCGGGATAACCCTGCCTCTGACCAGTACCTGCGAGCTTCTGCAGCCTCTTGGGATTAACAAGCAAATCAACCGCATTTCTGACGTGCTCCCTAACCCTGTTCTCTGCGACCATCATCAGCGTTTTTTCATCCTCAGCCTCATCCTCGTGGATTGTGACGTCTATGACGTGCTTGTTCGTCATGAGCTGAACCATAACCAGCCCCATGCTCAAAACGATGTAGCTGAACATGTCCTTCTGCGTCCCACCGACCCAGCCGAGGGTGATGACCAAATCACAACCCTTTTCCTCAAGCAGCTTTTTTGCTGCGATGGGTAAATCCTTGATGCCTGGAACAGTGTAGCGCTCGTAAGGAATGCTGCTTATCTTTCTCAGCTCGTCTATCGCTATTTTTCCCATGTTTACCCTTGAAAATGTCGTGTCTGCTATTCCGATCTTCATTGCAAATCCCTCAGGAGAACTTGAGCGTACTGCAAAGCCGGTTTAATGACATTCTTTCTCATCAGAATGTCTTCAAGCGCTGCGAGAGTTGATACCGTTTCAAATTTTCCGACGTTGCCCATAGTTCCGATTCTGAAAATCTTGCCTTTGAGCTCTCCCTGTCCTCCGCTGACAAGTATTCCATATTCCTCTCTCAACGCTCCTCTGAGTTCCGAGTCGCTAATACCTTCAGGCATCTTTATGGCAGTGACCGTGTTTGAGTAACTCGAATACTTGTTCAGGTTGGGGAAGAGTTCTAAACCTGCTTCAACAGCCCACTTCCTCACCGCAGCGCTTAAAATACGGTGCCTCTGGATTCTGTTCTCCAATCCCTCCTCATCAATTATCTTCAGGGCCTCAGCCAGAGCGAAGAAGAGGGGGACTGCGGGAGTGTAGGGAGTTTGCATGTCCTTCAGCTTCTTTTTGTAGGCTACAAGGTCGAGATAATAGGGACACTTTTCGTTGTAGTAATCCCAGGCTTTATCGCTCACAGCCACTGCTGCCAACCCAGGTGGTGCGCCAAGACACTTCTGGCTTCCTACAATGGCAACATCAACACCCCACTCATCCATTTTTACGTAATCTCCACCCGCAGACGTTATTGCGTCCATGATGATGAGTGCATCGTACTCCTTCGCAAGCTTGGCGATTTCCTTTGCAGGGTTGAGAATTCCGGTTGAGGTTTCGTTGTGGACGAAGGCAACTGCCTCACAGCCGTTGTCCAGAGCCTCCTTAACCGAATCAAGCTCAAAGGACTCTCCCCATGGTACTTTGACTCTTTCAACCTGAGTGTAGCGCTCCGCTATATCACCAAGCCTCTCACCGAACTTTCCGTTCTCAAGCGTCGCAATCTTTTTCACCTTGCTGAATGAAGCTATTGCGGCCTCCATCCCCGCTGTTCCGGAGCCAGAAATGAGGCAGATGTCCCCTTTTGTTCCGAAAACTTCCTTAAGCTTCTCAACACAGAACTCCATTATTGCGCTGAACTCTGCCGTCCTGTGGCCAATCATCTGTCTCGCCATAGTTCTGATGATTCTCTCATGCAGCTGAACCGGGCCAGGAATCATCAACAACATTATCTCCCTCCGTACTTCTCTAAAATCCGCTCAATTATCTTGTGAGAGCTGCAAAGCGGACATTCCTCCTTAACTTTAATCCTGACAACCTCACAATTCAGATTTCTCTTCTTGAGCTCCTCTTTAAGCCACTCCTCATCGAAGTGCTGGTCGTGGCCCAAGACTATGACGTCAGGTTTCAGCTCCATAATAGGCCTGAACATGTCCTCCTCATCGCCGAGAATGGCCTTATCAACGTATTTTATCGCCTCAACAACCCTCCTGCGCTGCTCCTCCGGAACAACTGGCTTTGGCTTATGCCTGACGTTCTTCTCCCTGGCAACTATCACGATAAGCTCATCTCCGAGTTTTTTCGCCTCTCTAAGGAAAGTCACGTGTCCTGGATGAATTATGTCGAATGTCCCTGTGGCCACGACTCTTCTCTTCATCTCCATTCCAAATTCAGGTATGCATAAAAGTTTTTCATATGCTTCCTGCAATAAGCTCCGCAACGCTTATTCTGCTGAAGGCACACTCTATTGTGTCGGTTGCAATGATGTCCTTTATTCCGACATTGAAGAGCTTAATGGCCGCGTTGTCAGCAAGAACCGCATGAACGCATGCAGCACTAACACTCTTCGCACCCAGACTGTACAGAATCTTCGCAGCCTCCGCCACCGTTCCACCGGTTGAGATTATGTCGTCAACGATTACAACATCTTTGCCCTCAACATCGATGCTCTTTGGTGTTATCTCCACCGTTGTCGCATCTATTCTCTTCTTTTCCATGTAGTCCCACTCGCAGGCAGCGTACTTTGCCGCTGTTTTCACTCTCTCCAAAGACCCCTTGTCGGGGGAAATCATGACCACATCCTTTTCTGCAAAGTGCTCCCCGATTAAGGACATCGCATCGAGGTTTATTAGGTTCTTAAAGTGTGACGCAGCCTCTCTGCTGTGAATGTTTACCGTAATAACTTCCTCTGCCTTGCTTTCCAGAATTTCTGCAAGGATTTTGATGCTCACCGCTTCTCCTTCCTGAAATGCCTTGTCCTGCCTCGCGTAGCCCATGTATGGAACCACAGCCTTTGCTTTATCAAGCACATCCAGAGCGAAAATTAGTGCTATGAGGTCATCGTTTGAATTTATGCTTCCAACAACAACACCCTCTTTTTCCTGAACTCTGACGTAAAGCTCCCCGTCAGGAAATCTTCTGAAAACCGCATTTCCGACTTCAAGTCCCGAAACTTCCGCAATTCTTCTTGCCAGCAACGGAGAAGACGGGCACGGAATTATTTTCATAAAGTAAAAAATGGATAAGGACTTTTAACTTTTAGCTTTCCCCACATAGAACTTCAGGAATTCCACAGGAATTGGCACGACAATTGTGTTGTTCCGCTCGGCGGAAATTTCATTCAGTGTTTGCAGGTATCTCAGCAGAATTGCTCCCTCGCTCTCTGAAAGAACTTCTGCAGCCTCCTTGAGCTTCATTGCAGCCTGATACTCACCCTCAGCCCTGATAATCTTTGACCTCCTTTCTCTCTCTGCCTCAGCCTGCATCGCCATTATCCTTCTCATTTCCTCAGGCAGCTCCACATCCTTGATCTCAACAGCAGTGACCTTTATACCCCACGGATTCGTCTCCTCGTCGATTATTTGCTGCAACTTTACGTTCAGCTTGTCCCTTTCAGAGAGAACCTCATCGAGCTCCGCCTGACCTATTATGCTCCTTAACGTGGTTTGAGCGAGCTGCGCTGTAGCGTACTGGTAGTCGAAAACCTCAGTCACAGCCTTTGCTGGGTCAACGACTCTGTAATAAACGACTGCATTAACCTTAACTGTTACGTTGTCCTTTGTAACAACTTCCTGTGAGGGAACATCGTAGGTGACGGTTCTCAGGTCAACGACAACCATATTCTCAAGAATAGGGATTATGAAGAACAGTCCAGGCCCTCTCGCCCCAACAAGTCTTCCGAGCCTGAAGATGACACCTCTCTCGTACTCCTTGACGATTCTTATTGCCGAGAGAAGGAAAAGAACCACTACTATCAGCAAACCTATCCAGTACCACTCCATAAGCGAATAAATAACAAAAAGCTAATAAAGTTTTCCACAAAATTCACTGTTCTTTGTATCCCAACACTTCTCCAATCTTCTTCAGCATCTCGCCAAAAGTCTCCCAGTCCCCGCTCTTTGCCGCCTCAACCAGCTTGCCGTAGTACTCCTTCAGAATCTCCAGCTTCTGTTCTTCGGTCTCTGCCGGTTTTTCGGGTGTTGGTTTCTCAGTGGGTTTTTCGGCTTTAAACAGGTTGTCCAGAGCCTCGTAAAGGTTCGTGCCAGTTGCAAGCTCTTCATCCTGAACCACGATAACTAGTCTAAGCTCAGGGATTTTTGCGGACTCTCCCCTCAGATACACTGGCTCTACGTAAAGCACCGAGTTGTTTATCGGCACCACTAATAGGTTGCCCCTTATCACTCTCGAACCCGCCTGATTCCAGAGAGTGAAGAGCTTGGACAGCTCAGAATCTTGGTCGATCCTTGCCTCAATCTGCATTGGTCCGTATATCAGCTCCCCTTTGGGGAACTCGTATATTATCAGCTCTCCGTACTTCTCGTCGCATCTCGCAGCCATCCATGCAATCATGTTGTCCCTGTTTACGGGCGTTAGGGGGAGTATTAGAACAAATTCGGGCTTATCCTCTATGGCGAGAGTAACGTAGTATGGTTCGACTTCTATGACCTTGTCCTCATACTTCTCCTTTGCAACGGCCCACACATCCTCCCTGTTGTAGAAGGCTGTGACATCCTTCATGTGGTATGTGGAGTAAACGTGGGCCTGCACCTCGAAGCAGTCTCTTGGATATCTTATGTGTTTTCTGAACTCTTCTGGCATGTTCTTCAAGAACAACCCGGGGAGAGCTTTTTCGAGAACTCTTACGTAGGCGTCCTCCTGAACAACGTAGAACCTGACACTACCGTTGTAGGCATTAACGAACACTTTCACAGGATTCTGCATGTAGTTAAAACCTCCTACCTCAGCAGAGTACGGGAAGTTCTGCAGGATGGAGTAGGCATCTATTACCCACCAGATTTCACCATCGATGACCGCCACGTAGGGGTCATCATCGTAAACGAAGAACGGCATTATGGTCGAAACTCTCTCCACTATATCGCGGTGCATCATCAGTCTGCTGTCATCGGTGATGTAGTTGCTAAGAATCAGATTGACATCCCCAAACCTGAAGGAGAACAGCACTCTCTTCATGTAATCGAGCTTTATTCCCCCATCTCCGGCGTACTTGGTAAAGAAGTTCACATCTCCTTTTGGATAGTCAAATTCCTCCTGAAGCGTGTTCACAACTACATAATCATCGGTAAGCTCTCCGTAATAGATTTCTGGCCTCTCAATTTCGATTAAACCTTCAGGAGGTATGTCGTAGATGTAGAACTCCGGCAGACCCTCCTTCGAGACTTTGTTTACCGGCGAGGCAACAATTCCGTAGCCGTGAGTGTATATCAGGTGCTTGTTCAACCAGGTCTGGGCCCTCGATGGCAGATTCTCCGTCGAGAGTTCCCTCGCAGCAAGCAGAAGCTGGACGTAGCTGTCGTTGATTCTGTATCTGTCAACATCAACGTCTTTGATAACGTAGTATGTTCTGATTTGCTGTAGCTGCCTGAAAACATCAACTATTGGCCTGTGGTCCCAGATTCTTATGTTGTCTATCGTCTCCTTTGCCTCAAGGACATCAGTGTAGTTGACATCATCTTTGTACTCGAACTTCTGCAGCTTTACATCGTGCAGGTTGTACGCGAAGAGCGTGTAGTTTATACTGTAGGCAATGTACTTTTCCTCGTAGCTGAGCTCAGATGGCTCGACAATGAACTTCTGAACAAAGAATGGAGCAACGAAAGTTAGCAGGATGGCGATTACAAAAAGCACCCCTATGACCTGAAACACTCTCTCAACCCTCCTCTTTGCCACGAGGTATCCGGCAAAAATACCGGAGAGAAGCACCATTGCAGAAAGGAACAGCAGTGATGGAGAAAGAACGTTTACGTCAACGTAGCTTGCTCCACTGATGAGGCCGTGCTCTGAGTGTACGATTTCGAATCTGGAAATGAATACAAGAAGAGCAGAAAGGATGAATGAAGTGGTAACAAGAACTGAAAGGTGGAGGAACCCGCTGCCGGGAAAAATTTCCTTGAATTCTTCTAAGCTCTTAACCCACCGGAAAGCGTACATGTACGCAAAAACAGCAATTGTTAACGATATCAGCACGGCAGCAAGCAGAGATCCGAGCAAGATTTTAATGAAAGGCATCTGGAATGTGTAGAAGGAAGCATCAAGGCCAAAAATTGGGTCGGTAAGTCCAAATTCTGATGAGTTAAAATAGAACAGCGTGCTGCTCCAGTAGTTTTTAACCGTTAGTGCGGCAAATACTGCAATCCCAAAGTCGAGCAAATGGGGTATTTTTAGAGGCTCCCCGTGGAATTCGAGCGTTACCTTCCTTATTGCGACGTTCGTAAGTAACAGGGGGATAAAGAAGATCAGAAACTCAAGGAAAAAGAAGGCTAAGGTGTATTTGAGATACGTCAGGAATACCTCTCCATAACCGACTGAATCAAACCATACAAATTCTGTGTAGTAGTAAACGGAGAGCGATACAGCAACAACAAAGCCGAATATGAAGGCGATGAAGTAGAGAACCTTCATCTCTGGCGGTTTATATGGAGGAGGATAGACGGGTACTGGCGGTTCCTGCATGAAAGAAGTTGTAACGGAATGTTAAAAAATTTGCTATGCTACCATTACTCAACCATTGAGGAGGAAGTTCACAGCGGCCTCGGCGTGTAGCTTTGTAGTGTCGTAAAACTCCGGGTCTTTCAAAATAAGCGGCAGCTCGGTGCAGCCGAGGATTATCCCCTCGGCTCCAGCGCTTTTTAGCTTACTAACGATCCTTCTCAGCCTTCTTTCGGACTCCTCCTTGATTATTCCTAGGCAAAGCTCGTCGAAGATTATGCTGTGAACAGCTTCTCTATCCTCCTCCTTTTCAGGCACAATAATTTCGATTCCGTGCCTTTTCATCCTTTCCTGATAGAAGCCATCTTCCATCGTGAATTTTGTGCCGAGCAATCCGGCTCTCTTAACTCCGTCTCTCTTGAGAGCTTTTGCCGTTACATCGATTATGTTGATTAGTGGAATGCTGATTCTCCTCTCTACATCATCAGCAACCTTGTGCATCGTGTTCGTGCAGATAAGAACAGCCTTTGCTCCTGCCTCTTCAAGCTTCACAGCAATGTCCCCAAGAATCTCCCCCAACTTTCCCCACTCACCTGCCCTCTGCATCCTTACAATCTCTTCAAAATTGACAGAGTAAAGAATTATTTCGGCAGAGTTCCAACCTCCGAGTTTTTCCTTGACAAGTTCGTTCATTATTCTATAATACTCCATCGTAGATTCCCAGCTCATTCCGCCAATCAGTCCGATCATAATCGTATTAATCGTCGAAAGTATAAAAGTTTGGTTAACTCGGAAAGATCTCGTCAAGAGACTTCTGCACGACCTTCTCAATGCCGAAGTAATCCGCAGCGGCCTTTCCCACTTTATCCACGAATTCCTTTTCGGTGTAAACGCCAAGCCTCCAGTTCTCAGCAGTTGCATCTTTCAAAGCTTTTACGAGTAGAGAAACCTCCTCAAGAGGCTTAAGTTCTCCATCAGTCTCGACCATAACCCCCGACTCTTTCATCTCCTCAACCGGAGGGATGTCGACAATGACATACTTCTCATCAACACCTGCAATTTCTGCAATCTCCTTCTCAGCCCTTCTCTCGTTGACTCTCATTACTTCCCTGAAGTCCAGAGACCTTCGGGAAACGTAAACCGCTCTTTTGAACAACCTCCTGTTGTTTAACCTGTCGTATATTTCCTTCTCTCTCTCTTTGAGGAGCATCATTGCCTCCATATCATCCATTGTAAGGAGTCTCTCAACCTCAAATCCGCTCTCGATTATTCTTTCCATTGCCCTCTCGTACATCTTCCTCGCAATCCTGCAGACATGGTGGAAGTAGACAGTAGGGTACATCAGAAATCTCGATATGAGGAGACTCTCAGCAGCCTTAACACCTCCCTGCTCGACAATAACTGCATCATCAAACTTTATCTTGTCTATCAGCCTGTATATGTCGAAAACACCGTAAGCCACGCCCGTGTAGTGTGAGTCCCTAACAAGATAGTCCATCCTGTCCGCATCAATCTCTCCGTTGACAACAGATTTTCTTTTCCCCGTGACGATTGCTTCGATCTCCGATATTTTGAATCCGAGGTCATTAAGCTTGTCTTTAAGCTCTCCCCTCACAACCTTCGAAATGCTCTCGTGGTTGTAGGCGGCATACTTCTCCAGAAGCCTCTCACTTCCATGGGAGAAGGGAGCGTGGCCAATATCGTGGAGCAGTGCAGCAGCGACAACGACATCATCAAAACCAATTCTTTTCTGGAGGAGTCTTGTGACATGCATGACACCTAGGCTATGCTCAAATCGCGTGTGGTTCGCTCCGGGATAAACGAGATTGGCAAAGCCAAGCTGGTTAATCCTTCTGAGGCGCTGAAATTGAGGCGTGTCGACAATCTCAACCATCCACTCTTCAAGCTTTATCACACCATGGACTGTGTCCTGAACGCTTTTTTCCATTGGTGTTCTTATGATTGACACTGATAAAAACTTGGCGATTAGTTTGTAATTGGCTAAATGCTTACTTTACGACCTCAAAATGCACTACAGTAACAAATTCGTCATCCCTTATGTCTCCGTATATCCTCTTTAACGCCGAGATGAGTTCATTACGGCTTTTGAATCCGTCTCTGATAGCATCCTCGTCTGTAAGCTCCCTCACCCTCTTCACGACAACTTTCTTCACCTTGGCCAGGGCAAATCTCTCTCCGTTTGATGTTAGCTCTACGATCCTCCCTACCGGGTAGCTCTTTATTCCTCTCCTTACCGTGGTAATTTTCTCTCCGTTGATTATCTTCTCAACAAACTCCGCATCAAAGTTAATCCTCTCCATAGTACCATCTCCAGACTTTCTTCACAGCGTTGAGCAGTAACCTGTACTTTTTATAACCCTCACCCGGCAGCTCACTCCAGTGCTTGAGCTGCAAACACTTCCCAACCAGAACTGCCTCTTCAACCTCATCAAGCTCCTCCCTGTCAGTTCTTGAGAAGTAATACCTAACGAGCGGTCTGATTATGTCCGAAACATATTCGTACAAACTCATACCTTGGAAATACTTGCTCATCCTCCTTCTTTCAACCTTTCCAAACCTTGGAGCAGGAATTTCGAAGCTCTTTCTGAGTGAGTTTAGAATTAGAACTGCTGTTTCCGTCTCCAAGTCAGACAGTTCATCTGCAAGGTACTCAATCAGTCTCCTAGTGAACTCTGAGTTGAGGTTCTCCACAACACTCTCGACATCGTACTTTAAAGCTCTGAGAACAATTAAAGTGTGCTCCCCGCTGACCTCATTTCTTTGAGGTGTGATGTGTACGGGTGTGAAGCCGTTCCTCACCCAGAAGCGGAGAAGCTCAGGCGAGACACCAAATCCCGAACCAACCCAGTCCATTTCCTTTCCGTAAGCCCACTCGACTATTTTAGCCAGAGCAAAGCTCCCGATTCCCATGTCCATGACCGAAGGGTGGGTGGCTATCCTCACAACCCTCGCCCCGACCATTCTAGGAAACTCGAAGTCCCAGTAATGTTTCAGCATCAGGTCGGGAATTATCTGTCCTTTCGGTTTGTAGCCCTCCTTTATTTTTTCTATCGTTCCATCATCAAGATTACCTTCAACCGCAATGTGGAGAGAGCAGACGGGCTTATTGTTAACAGTAACGACAAAAGGAATGTGGTTCGGCATGTCGAGCAGTATTGCGAGGTCAGAGGGTCGGTTGCGGTAGTGAGCAAGCACGTAAATTCCAAAGAATTCCCTCAACAGCTTTTCATCGTTCACAAGCTCATCTTTGTTAATTTCCCTGAACTCAAGCTTCCCCTGCTTTATCGCCTCTACGTCTTTCTCATCAAGCTCTGCAGGCTGTGCGTCTAGCAGGAGAACGTCGTAGAGCCACTTCTCGATGGGATCTCCCCTGCCATACCTTATCGGCTCTTCCATGTGGATTTTTTCGATTTCCACACTCTCATCGCTCTCAAGCCTTTTCAGGAATCTTATGCTGAACCCTCTACCTGTCCCTTCATAACCGTGTATTGTTGTGGAGAATATCATGTACCTGACTCCTTCGGTGATTTTAAGCAATACTGGAACATCGATTCCCGCAGCCTCATCCACGATTATCACGTCGGCCATGTCTTTCTCCATCATCGCCCTTCTCGGCACCACATACTCTACTCTTGCGTACTTGCTGTTCACTACAGTTATCATGCCGTTCGTCTCCTTGGCGAAGTACTTCGTCATCCCCTGCCTGACCATCGCCTTCAGAAGGAACCTGAAGTACGTCTGAACAGCCTGAGGGGTTGGAGCTACTACCATAATCCTAACGGGTCTTTTCAGTATTCTTTCCAACCTTGAAATGATGTAGGGTGTGGCGATACCGAGGATTGCTGTTTTTCCTCTCCCCCTATCTGCTGTAATCACGACTGCCTTTCTCTCCCTCTTCCTGTCAAAGAAACGCTCGAAAAGCTGCAGAACTCTTACCTGATCCTGCGTGGCACAGAGCTTGTACAGCTTTCTCTTGATTTCGATGTCCTCTGGTATAACAATTTCCTCTCTCGAAACCTCTTTTGGTTCGAACTCGTAGTGTTTTACTATCTTCCTCCTGTCTGCGTCGAATACTATAATGCCCTCCGCCTGCATTGTTCTCCTCATGAACCTCGCAAAGAATCGTCCGGTGACGTCTTCAACAGTGTAGGGTTCTGAAACCAGATCCTCATGCCACCTGCTCTTCAAGTTCTCCCATGCATCAACTGGAGGAGAGAAGGCGATGATTATCCCTCCCTCCTTGATTGTTTCAACGATTATTCCGAGGTCGTTGGGATGAAATCCTTCGGTGAAGTCTATCAGCAGGGAAGAGTAGGTCTGACCGAGAACTTTTGGTGAGTCCTTGTAGTGTAAAAACTCCCCATCGAAGTATTTTCGGGTAATTTCAAGAAAATCGCTCCTACCCGCAACGAGGAGGTCATCCTCGTCCGTCCTCTTTCTGTGCTTCTTGTAAATCCTCTTTGCAAGCTTGACAACTCTCTCATCGAGTTCTTTTGAGCACAGGATAACCATAAACCTGTGTCGGTTGCTGGCAGCGATTTCCGCCGCCCTTGAGACTTCAGCCAGAAGACTGCGGACGGTCATTGTGAAAGGGAGGTTGGCTGGGTTAAAAAGGTTATACCGGGAGGTTGTTCTTTCGACAACTCAATATTTGGTTGTAAAAGAGTCTTAGAAGCCAATTAATCCTGAGTGTCTTTTCCCGAAATTATTTCCCACTTCAACAAACCCCTGTGTGAAACTCGATGAAAAAGCGATAAAATGGATAATCAGAGAAAAGAAGAAGGGGACACCAACCAGAATAATAGCAGAGATTGAAGGAATCTCAACAAGAAGAGTAAATCAGATCTACAAACAATACGTGGAAACAGGAGAGATTCCAAGGCTAAAGAAGCCAGGAAGACCTAAAAAAGAAC
>JAPDIW010000073.1 GCA_029259415.1 Archaeoglobi archaeon | reverse complement strand
CAAACGAATGGTAAGATCGAGAGATTCTACGGGACTCTTGAAGATAAAGCCAGATACTTTGAAACTCTGGATGAGTTTGTAGAGTGGTATAATTGCAAAAGACCTCACATGAGTCTCAATCTGGAGGAGTTAGAGACACCTTATCAAGCATTTTTGAGAAAGCTCCCACCTGAGAGAGTATTGGGTTACTGCTGGAGGTGGTTCGATGGCAGGAAATAATTTTAGGAAATCACAAATTCCTTATAGGCACATAATCTTTAAATATCCTTCCAAGCTTGCTTCCTCTTAGACGGTGGTATTATGACGTTCAAGCATATCGTGAGAATTGCCGATACAGACCTGGATGGGAACAAGAGTCTCATGTTCGCTCTTACGGGGATAAAGGGAATTGGACTAAGGGCTGCAAGATGCATAGTCAACGAGCTGGGAGTAGATGGGAGAGCTAAACTCGGAGAGCTTGATGATGAGACGATAGAGAAAGTCAAGAAGTTCATTGAGGAGGAAATCGAATCCCTCCCATCATGGCTTCTAAACAGGAGAAAAGACCCATACTCAGGCCAGGATCTTCATTTGCTGTCGAAGGACGTTGACTTCGCAAGAATGCTGGACATTGAGAGACTGATTAAGATGAAAGCCTATCGCGGTGTCAGGCATGCAAGAGGCAAGAAGGTCAGGGGTCAGAGGACGAGATCAACTGGCAGAAAGGGAAGAACTGTCGGTGTTGTGAGGAGAAAGAGGTGATTTTAGATGGGTGACCCAAAGCGCCACAGAAAGAAGTACACAACTCCAACTCATCCGTGGGATAAGGCCAGACTTGAGAAGGAAATGGAGCTAGTGATAAAGTACGGCCTCAGAAACAAGAGAGAACTCTGGAGATTTCAGAACATTCTGAGAAAGTACAGGAGAGTCGCGAGAGACCTTCTAGCTGAAATCGGTCTCCCCGGCAAGGAGGGTGAAATTGCAAAAGCCAAGGCACAGACGGTTATTAAGAAGTTAAACAAGATGGGAATACTCCCCGAAAACGCAACTCTCGATGATATCCTAAACCTGAGCGTTGAGGACTTCCTCGAAAGAAGGCTCCAGACGATGGTTTACAGGCAGGGACTGGCAAAGACAATAAAGCAGGCAAGGCAGTTCATAACTCACGGTCACATTGCTGTTGATGGGAGGAGAGTTACTTCTCCGAGCTTTATCGTAACCAAAGAGCTTGAGAGCAAGATATCCTTCTATAAGAATTCCCCTTTGGCAAAAACTGAGGTGGTCTGATGGCCGAGAAGAAGAAGGGTGGAAGGTGGGGAATAGCTCACATATACTCCTCATATAACAACACGATAATCACGATTACAGACATAACTGGAGCTGAAGTTATCACGAGGGTAAGTGGTGGAATGATAGTCAAAGCTGATAGAGATGAAGGTAACCCCTATACAGCGATGCAGGCTGCTCTGAGGGCTGCAGCGATAGCAAAGGAAAAGGGGATTGAAGGGGTCCACATAAAGGTAAGAGCGCCTGGAGGAAACAAGCACACAACCCCTGGCCCCGGAGCGCAGGCAGCTATCAGAGCTCTTGCAAGAGCTGGACTTAAGATAGGAAGAATTGAGGACGTTACACCGATTCCGCACGACGGAACAAGACCTCCAGGAGGGAAGAGGGGTAGGAGAGTCTGATGACGCCGGAAATTGAAATTCTGGAAGAATCAGAATTCAAAATCAAA
Organism: Archaeoglobi archaeon; assembly: GCA_029259415.1. GTDB lineage: Archaea > Halobacteriota > Archaeoglobi > Archaeoglobales > Archaeoglobaceae > Archaeoglobus. The sequence continues at coordinate 16,011 of JAPDIW010000073.1, read as the reverse complement.
TTTATTTTGAAAAACGCATCACCAGCCTTGGCCAACTCATTCAGGAGGGCAATGAAAGCTGAAGTTCCGACTATGGCAGTGGATTACGTCGATATATACCTGAACTCCAGCTACTTTTATGATGAAGTGATTGCTCACAGGCTGGCAATGGTTCCAATAAAGACCTATTTGGACAGGTTCAACATGCAGCACGAGTGTGCGTGTGGGGGAGAGGGCTGTCCCAACTGCCAGATTTCCCTCAGACTGAACGTGGAGGGGCCAAAAGTCGTTTACTCGGGAGATTTTATCAGCGACGACCCTGATGTAGTCTTTGCAATAGACAACATTCCGGTTCTGGAGCTTTTCGAGGGGCAGCAGTTAATGCTGGAAGCTGTAGCTAGGCTTGGAACGGGAAGGGAGCACGCGAAGTTCCAGCCGGTTTCGGTCTGCGTTTACAAGATCATTCCCGAAATTGAAATAAACGAGAACTGCAACGGGTGCGGAGAGTGCATTAAAGCGTGTCCGAGGAATGTTTTCGAGAAAGATGGGGACAGAGTCAAGGTTAAAGACTTGATGGCCTGCTCGATGTGTGAAGAGTGTGTGGAAGTTTGCGAGATGAATGCCATTAACGTTAAAGAAACCAACAACTTTCTGTTCACGGTGGAGGGAACTGGAGCCTTACCAGTCAGAGAAGTGATGAGAAAAGCTCTTGAAATCCTCAGAAGCAAAGCTGAGGAGATGAACAAAATAATAGAGGAAATACAGTAAAAAATTAGGGAATATCCAGCTCCTTTAGCTTTTCTTTTGTTGGAACTCCGTTTTCCCAGCCTCTGAGTTGATAGTACTCCTCCTTCATTCTGTCCAGTTCGACAACCTGTCCCTTTGCTGGCCCCTCCTTGAGCGGCTCGGTCAGCAGGCGCTTTGGAAGCGTGTCATCCTTGCCGTCAAAGCCGTACTTGTTGATTATAACCCTCTCAAGGTTGTAGATTCTCTCTCCGATCTTCATTACCTCGTCAGTGTTCAGGTCCCAGCCAGTAACGTGTGAGAGCATCACAGCGTAATCCTCTGCTCCCAGGGCGAAGGTTGTGAAGAGGCAGTTTACGGCTGAGTTAACGACGCACGTGAAGTCCTGGAATGCCTTAACCCATGCCGCCTTACCCTCGTAGGTTAGCGGGTCAATCTTCTCAGGCAGTCCAACGATTTCGGGCGAGACCGTGTAGCCAGAAACGTGGCAACCACCCCTGTTTGCGGTGGCATAGTTCAGACCTATGCCCTTGATCCCTCTGGGATCATAGGCGGGCATTTCAAGTCCTTTAACGCTCATTGAAAGCTCAGGTGCACCGAATATCTCAGCCAACCTCTTGCTTCCGAGAGCCAAGTATTTCCCAATGCCGGTCTTGTAAGCTGTCCTCCATACAGCCTCAACCATCGCGGCATCGCTGCCAAATGATAAGTCGAGGCCCTGCAGGTCTTCATCCTTTATGTAACCCTTCTCGTAAAGCTCCATCGCACACGCTATTGTTGATCCCATGGAGATGGTGTCCAAGCCGAGCTCATCGCAGAAGTGATTAGCTTTGATGATCGCTTCAAGGTTGATAACTGCCGTGTCGTTGCCGAGTGCCCAGATGGACTCGTATTCCGGCCCCTCAGTGTTTAGAACCTTGAACGGACCGGTTTTAACCTCTGTTGCCCTTCCACACCCTATGCTGCACCCCCAGCATGCAACTCTCTTCCTCAAGTATTTAGCTTCAAGTGTTTCTCCGCTTATTTCGTCAGCTTTCTCGTTGTACGCTTCCTGCCAGTTCTTGTAGGGCAGAGCACCGGCATTGTTTATCACATTAACCAGAACAGCAGTTCCGTACTTGGGCAACCCCTCACCTGTTACGGGGTTCTGCTTTATTTTATCGAGCATTTCTTTGCTGACCGCCTTGAATTCTTCAGGTCTCGCTATTTCAGGCTTGTTTGATCCTTTGACCACTATCGCCTTGAGCTTCTTTGACCCCATTACCGCTCCCACACCAGTCCTTCCTGCTGCTCTGTGCTCTTCGTTGATTATGCACGCGATGTGTACGAGATTCTCTCCTGCAGGGCCGATGCATGCTACACTGCAGTTCCCGCCAGCTCTCTCTGTGAGAACTCTGGTTGTGTCGAAGGTGTTCTTGCCCCACAGGTCTTTGGCGCATTTAATCTCTGCCGAACCGTCAACGATTTCTAAATACACCGGCTCCTCACTCTTGCCTTCAATGATAATCATGTCGTAGCCAGCAAATTTCAGATAGGGGCCGAATTTGCCTCCGCTGTTGGCTGAGCCGATTCCGCCTGTCAGCGGACTTCTGAGAGTCATCACATGGTATCTTCCCGGTTCTGGGAAGCCCGTAACTCCTGTTGCCGGTCCCGTTGCAAAAATCAGGACATTCTCCTCTCCAAGCGGGTCTATATCTTCCGGAGCAATTCCAAGCTTCTCATACTCAGTGAGATAATCGTAGAGAATTCTTACTGCGTATCCTTTCCCACCAAGATATTTTTTGGCAATTTCCTCGTCGATCGGAAGCTCTTTTATGCTGCCCTCGCTCAAATTCACTTTCAAAATTTTGCCCATATATCCTCCTGCCATAAAATCACCATTACTATTTGATTTGTCAAAATAAATAATTTCCGATATGTTTGGCCGTGCTTATCGCTACACCATGAGAATTAAGACGATTGAGAGTAGCATCAGAATTACAGCGAGAACTAAGGAGAGAAAGGCGTACTTGCTGTCGCCAAAGACGATGGGAATTGGGCCTATGAGAATCACTCCTCCCCCTTTTACTTCTCTCTTTGGCTTTCTCTCCTTTCTTTCCTGTTTCTCTGTCACTTCTTCTCGCTCTTCTTCCCATTCTTCAAATTCTTCCTCAAACTCTGGCCACTCTTCCCTCAATCCTGAAATGATCAAGTAAATTCCGAGGAGGATTATAATAATTGAAAGCAGAGCGAGCATCCTACCACCTCATCAGCAAAGGCAGGAGAATCAGAATTAAAGCTATGAAGACCATGAAGACTGCAATATCGGGAGAAGAGCCGAAGACTATCGGAAACGGTCCTATGATTACAACTCCTCCGTACTCCACATTCTCTGCACTGCTCAAAGCCAGTAGGGTGAGGCCGAGCACCACCACGGCAAAGCCGATCATAACCTTGAAGGGGTTCACGTTCGGTTTTCTTCTTCAGGAAATAAATTTTGTTTGCTGGAGTAGTGCTGAATCAAACCATACTCTATCAACTCCCTCAGTAAAGCTGCACAAGCAACACATCAGCAAACTATTTTAATTTAACACCGAAGGTTTTCCGATGGAGTCTCTGCAGGAAATAGTTAACGAGATTCTGAACTGCAAAAAATGCGACCTCTACAAAACCAAAACAAATTACGTTCCCGGTGCGGGGAATGAAAAAGCTGAGGTGGTTTTTGTTGGGGAAGCGCCGGGAAGGGATGAGGATTTGAGAGGTGAGCCGTTTGTTGGTGCTGCGGGAAAGCTTCTTACGGAGATGCTGGCATCAATCGGTTTGAGGAGAGAGGACGTTTACATAACCAACGTTCTGAAATGCCGCCCTCCTAACAACCGCGATCCAACTCCGGAAGAAGTCGAGAAGTGTGGAGACTACCTGGTAAGGCAGCTTGATGTTATTAAACCGAATGTAATAGTCTGCCTTGGAAGGTTTGCAGCCCAGTTCATTTTCAACTTGTTCGGTCTCGAGTTCACGACCATCTCCAGAGTTAAGGGGAAGGTTTACGAGGTGGAAAGGTGGGGAAAGAAGGTCAGAGTCATCGCAATCTATCACCCTGCAGCAGTTCTCTACAGGCCTCAGCTTAAAGAGGAATACAAGAGGGACTTCCAGAAAATTGGAGAGTTGTGCAAGAGGAAACAGCCAACTCTCTTTGATTACCTATGACATTAAGCTTAATTGCTCAAGCAGCAACCCTCACAGCCATTTTCCTGATCAAAACTCTTCCCGTCGTTATTGTTGCAATTTATGCGGTCAGCTACTCCATAAAGAAGGGTTACATTGAAAAACTTGCTCATTCACTCCAACCAGCGCTGCGAAAATTCGGTGTGAGCGAGTTTGCCGTGATAAGCTTTGCAACCTGTTTCGTTAGCCCTACAGCCAGCTACTCCATGCTATCCCAAGCCTGGAGGGAGAAAAAGATTGACGACAGAGAGGTCATTGCAATATCTTTTCTCAACTCCTTTCCGAGCGTTTTCAGTCACCTCTACGCCTTCTTCATTCCCTTCGTAATACCGGTTCTGGGATTTGCCGGACTTGTTTACACCGGAACAAGATTTGCTGTGGCGATAATCAAGTCTCTTATCGGCCTCTTTTTATCGAGGAGATGGAACCACAGCGCTCCGAGCGTTCAGGAACTCAAAACTGCCTCAGTTTCTCAAAATGTTCTCAGAATTGCAGTTGTTATGGGAATAACGTATTTCGTCGTCTCTCTCCTCTCCTTGCTCGGCGTATTTGATTTTATGGGTGAAGCATTGAAATTTCTGCCCTTTAAGGCTGAAGCCTTGACTATTGCAATAGTCGAGTTTTTTAATGTTAGATCCGCCGTTGTGACGGCTGCTGGTTTCATGGATTCGGGTTTGGAGTGGAAATGGGCAGTTGTAGGTCTGATTCTGGGTAACGTCATCAGCTTCTCGACGAGGTCGGTCAAGCATTCGCTGCCGATGCACCTCTCCCTGTTCGGTCAGTTTGGTGTGAAAATAGTGCTGCTGAACTCAATTGTCACGCTAATTCTGGACATCGCATTTGTGGTATTGCTGCTAGTGATTTAGACTTGGAGAATAAAGTATTAGTCATTCAACCCGATATATTTTAATAAATCTCCAACAAAAGAAAAATAAAAAATTTAGCGCCCCTTGAATTGAGGCTTATCCTTCCTGAGGAAGGCTGAAATACCTTCTCTCATATCTTCAGTTGCGAAAAGCAGTCCTGCTGCTGTGCACTCCCACTCAAGGCCAATGTCCATCGGCACCTCTCCGCCCTTGTTGATGAGTCTCTTGATTAGAGCCATTGAAATCGGGGCGCAGCGCTCTGCGATGTTCTTGGCGTATTTCATAACTTCTTCCTCAAACTTGTCGTCGTCGAAGACCTTGTTAACCAATCCCCACCTTTCTGCTTCTTCCGCACTTATTCTCTCACCAGTCAGAGCAAGCTGCATGGCCCTGCTGATTCCGATGAGCTTGACGACCCTCTGTGTTCCACTCCATCCTGGCAAGATACCGAGACCGACTTCTGGAAATCCAAGAACTGCCGATTTCTTTGCGAGTCTTATGTCACAGTTCATTGCAATTTCAAGTCCTCCTCCAAGAGCATAGCCGTTTATGGCTGCAATAACTGGTTTCGGAATCTCTCTCAACCTAGTGAATACCCTCTCACCCTTCCTGTTGTGCTCAAGGAAGTCGAAGGGGTGCGTGATAATGCTTCCTCCTAGGTCAGCTCCGGCAGAGAACGCCCTGTCTCCAGCACCAGTGATTACAATGACTCTCGTGTCCTTGTCGTTCCAGAGTTGTGTAATTGCCTTATCAAGCTCGTCAAGAACTTGTGGTGAAATCGTGTTCAGCCTGTCGGGTCTGTTCAGTACGAGCTTCGTTATTCCGCCCTCTAACTTTTCAATCTTTATCGTCTCGAACTCGTCCTCCTTTTTCTCCTCTTTTTTCTCCGCTTCACCGGCTTTCAGCATCTCTTCAAGCTTTCCCTCTTTGAGAGTCTTTGCAGGCTCAAAAATCTTCTTTCCGAACTGCTTTGCAAGCTCCTCCAGCCTCTTGGTTATCTGCTCAGAACCAAACTGCTTTGCCAGCTCGAATGGTCCGAATGGTCTGTTAAGGCCGAGCTTTATTGCTGTGTCAATGTCCTGTGGGGTTGCAACGCCCATCTCTACAAGCTTGACTGCTTCATTGATTTCGACGAAGGTGAAGTCCATCGGGTTGATCTTGTCAGTGGCTTTGCTTGAATCGATCTGCGGTCTTCCAGCACTCCAGTCGTAGAATCCCTGTCCTGTCTTCCTTCCAAGCTTGTTCGCCTTAACCATTTCCTCCAGGAACTTGGGTGGTTCGTAGTCTGGACTAATCGTCTGTGCATAATATTTCAGTGCATTATAGAGGATATCAACTCCTGTGTAGTCAACAAGCTCGAATGGACCCATTGGGAGGCCGAGCCTTCTTACGGTTGCATCCACTTCTTCAGGAGTTGCTATGCCCTTCTCAAGAATTGCCATCAGCAGGACACTCGCAGGAGCCTGCACTCTATTAACAATAAAGCCTGGCACGTCCTTCTCCACTCTTACTGGAACCTTGCCGATGCTCTTGACGAACTCAACAAGCAGATCCATGACTTCCTCGCTTGTTTTTTCGCCTCTTATTACTTCAACGAGTTTCATAAGGACTGGGGGGTTGAAGAAGTGCAGGCCGGCGAATTTTTCAGGCCTTGAGGTAAAGCTGGCGAGCATGGTTATTCTCATTGTTGAGGTGTTGCTCGTGAAGATGCAGTCAGGCTTTGCGAGCTTATCGACTTCTTCCCATACCTGCTTCTTTATCTCCACAACTTCAGGTACAGCTTCGATAACAAGATCGGCATCCTTTACAGCTTCTTCAAGGTCGGTTGTTGGTTTGATCCTTGCCAGAACTTCTTCAGCACTTTTTATCTTGCCCTTCTGCTCAAGCTTTGCAAGGCTTTCCTTGATCATGTTCACTCCCCTGTCCACGAACTCCTGCTTGATGTCCCTCATTGTAACGTTGTAACCAGCCATTGCGCACACTTCTGCAATTCCGTGTCCCATCAGTCCTGCACCGAGAACTGCAACTGTTTTTATTCTCTCTCTAACATCCATAATATCACCTGCATCATCATCAGCCGCACATGGTATTAAGTTTTTCTATTTTATTCGTTATCCTTGAATCCAAAGTGTAAAAAAGTTCTAAATCTTTGCAATAAAGTTCTTTACATTCTCCTCAACTTTGGAATAATCATACGTACATGTTACAACGTTGCCAACTGGAGTTCCCCTCAGCTTGAGCGGGTTGAACGGGTTTCTACCCCCGTAAACAACAAGGGTGTCGCAGTTGTACCTGACACCTGAAATCTCCACCCCCTCGACCCTCTCTTTTCCAATAACCTCAATATCACCTGTGAGTTCGCTGATTTCCACTTCATAGCCAAGCTCACTTAGCTGGGACTCAGCCAGCTTCACAACCACATCATCCTTGGCTGCCAGCAGCACCTTTTCACCTATCCTGTTGTTCTCAGAAATCTCTCTCAAGGCATTGTCGAGTGTGTAAATACCTCCAACCTTCTTGCTCAGCACGTTGAGCTTCACTGGTGCAGCATCAGTTGCACCAGTGGCAAGTATTACCCTCCTTGCCTCGTATCTCTTCAAGCCATTTCCTGAGTTGATTATGACGGGTTTTGATTTGATAACAGTTCCAATGTCAACGGGAATGTCCTCTCTTATTTCCCTAACTCTTTCAATATATTTTTCGTATTTTGATTTAAATTCTTCGAGCTTCGAGAATACGGCAATCTCCCCTCCACTACTCCTCATATCAAATACGAGAGTCTTGAATCCCCTATCCATAAGGGCCTCAGCACACATCAATCCCGCATAACCCGCTCCAATTACTACGTAGTCTATTGATGCCATAGTTCTTCACTTCCAGTTTTGCTTTTTACATATATTGCACCAACTCTGCATTAAACAATTATGTCTGTGTGGCAATTGCTAGCATCAATCTTCTATTGGAACGGCATTCTTTCTGAAATAACCGTAAAGCTCAAAACCCCACCTGATCGCGCTTTCATCCAAGCTTAACAGACCGCTCTCCGTGTCATACTTCCCATTCCGGAGAAAGAAGCCCATACAAAGTGCTTTCTCCGTAACAATTACCGTTAACCTGACATCATCGTTTACGTAGATCCTACCCCCATTCGCAAGATACTGCTCAAGCTCCTTTCTGTATTCATTTCTAAGCGTGTTCAAAGCTTTTAATGGTATAACGACCTCAACATCAGCTTTAGATGAAATTTCTTCAAACATTTTGGGGTGGGAGGGAAAGAAAACTGCCGACGCAACTCTGACAACCTCAGACTCGGTGTATATGGAAGAAAACACTCTAAAATGCTTCAGCACCTCATCTTTACCGCTTTTCAATATCCTATAATCCCCAATTTCGTCTATCCTTAACTTGAATTCGTCCGGAATTCCACTAAAATCGTGGCTCTCCCAGAACTCAGGCTCTTTATCCAGTATCTCTGCTATTTTTCTGAATTTTTCAAGGGCTAGATACATGAAGTAGCCTTTATCAGTGAGAGCGTAGCGTGTGCCGTCTTTATCAACAAATCCCAATTCACTGAGTTTTTTCAAATGCTTCGAAATGAGGGGAGCAGACATACCCGTCAATTCGCTAATTTCTTTAATTGATTTCGGAGAATCTGAAAGGATTTGCAATATTTCTTTCCTCTGCCCTGAACAAGCAAGGGCTTCAAAGGTATCCATAGTGCCTAGTTGCATTAATAATGCTTTAACTTTTTTCTTTTGTTATAACCTCTAAGGTTAAAAATTAACCTTTTTGGTTAACAATTAACCAAGGAGGTTAAAAAATAACCTCAGATATTAAATTTTAATCCAAACAAATAAAAAAATTTTTTATGTTCCGTGGGTAACAACAGAACATGAACTCGACACTCGGCATGTGTAATCTGGGAGGAGCTTCGGAGTCAAAAGTAGTCTTTGAACCTGTTGCTTTAACAACAGAGGATATCGCAAAAATCTTCAGTGACAAAAAGGCAAAAAAGGTATTGAGCAATTTTAAGTCTCTGGATTTTGATAAGCTAAAGGGAGAACTCATACTTATTGACGATGGCCTTGTTGCAGTTTGCAGATATCTCAATGATGAGAAGGGGCTTGTCCTAGTTAAGGTATTTGGCAAAGAAGAGGAGTTTCTGATGGCGTATGAAGTTGAAGATTCAAAATACCGGATACACCTTGAAGATAAAGATATTGAATTCAATATTGATAATTTTTGCAGAAATACGCTCTGCTGGGCCGTGCCGATTTATGTAATGTTTCCCTCCCTATACCCAGAACTGTGTGACAGAGAAGCCTGTAAGAAGTTCACAAATACATGAATTTAAAAAGCGAGTTTTGATTTTTTACTCATGCAGAGAAGAGTTACGGATGAAGATATTAAGAAGAAACTTGACAGGATTGGCTTCAGGATTGCAGTAATGAGTGGTAAGGGTGGAGTTGGAAAATCAACCGTCACAGCGTTGCTCGCTGTGCACTATGCCAGGCAGGGAAAAAAGGTTGGAATTCTGGATGCTGACTTTCTCGGGCCCAGCATTCCCCACCTCTTTGGTCTTGAGAACGGTAGGGTAGCTGTAAGCGATGAGGGTCTGGAGCCGGTATTAACGCAGAGGTTTGGGATAAAGGTCATGTCCATGCAGTTTCTGCTGCCAAAAAGGGAAACACCGGTGATCTGGAGAGGCCCTCTTATTGCGGGGATGATAAGGGAGTTTCTCGGCAGGGTTGCGTGGGGGGATCTCGACTACCTGCTGATTGATTTGCCCCCGGGAACAGGTGATGCTCCGCTTACGGTAATGCAGGATGCAAAGCCAAATGGCGCGGTTATAGTTTCCACCCCACAGGAGTTGACGGCCTCAGTGGTGGAGAAGGCCATAACAATGGCAGAGCAGACGAAGACCGCCGTGCTGGGAATCGTGGAGAACATGGCCTACTTTGAATGTCCAAACTGCGGTGAAAGAAGCTACATATTCGGACAGGGGAAAGCATCAGAACTTGCTAGAAAATATAAAATAGAATACCTCTACGAAATACCCATCGACTCAGAGTTGCTGAGACTCTCCGACTTGGGAAGGGTGGAGGAATACGAACCAGACTGGTTTGAGTTCTTCCCTTACTGAAGTTTTTTGATTTCCCTTATTTTGAGCAAGGCCGAGAATCTGTAGCCTCCAAGGATTTCCTTAACCCTTGGCAGTTCATCGTTTATCCCGCCGTAAAGCTCCAGTTCTCCGGAACCTCTTTCGATTTTTGAATAGGTCACTTCAGGAACAATTTCAACAAAATCTCTGACTCCCATCGGCTCGGCGAACCTGTACAGCATCCAGCTTCCGAAGCTGTCGAGCGGGTTCGCATCAACCTTCTCTTCTGGTTCAACCACGAGTTTTGCAAGGTTATAACCACCCCTCATCGCCACACCGCCGAACTTTCTCTGCTTGAGCAGCGGATGGTCTCTTGTTATGTCAATAACGGCAATCTTTTTTGGGAAGCCCGCTACAAAACCTCTCAAAAGAGAGACATCGTTGTCAACATACATGAAGGGGCAGTATGCATAGTTTCTTCCGTTGTACTCAACTTTCAGAAAAATGGCGAATTCTCTGTACTGAACAAGTCCCGGAGCCTCAAAGTTTAGCTCTGGAAAGTTCGGGCTCTGAGAGACTATGTCGGCAAAGTAAACATATCCCTCTCCGTCACTTTTCATATCTCCCGGAAGCAAATCCTCTACACCCTCAAAGCTTGCATGAACGGCTATTGCATCCATACCATAACTCCACGGCCCTGAAGGCACCAATGCAGACCTTCCCGATTTCGAATATGGTGTCGTCCACGCCATGTTCCAATTTTTTCTGAAAGTATTATTAACTTTGGCTACACTTGGCTTCATGGAAGAGTGTCTTGAAATGATATATACCAGAAGAAGCATCAGAGTTTACTCGGATGAGGAAATAAGCGATGAGGACATCGAAAAAATTCTCAAAGCTGCGATGCTCGCCCCTTCTGCAGGAAACGAGCAACCCTGGCACTTTATAGTTGTCAGAGACAAGGAGATGCTTAAGAAGATGAGCGAAGCTTTCACGTTTGGCCAGATGCTCCCCCATGCGAGTGCAGCTATAGTGGTCTGCGCTGACCCCAAGCTCTCGAAATATCCTTACGAGATGTGGGTTCAGGACTGCAGTGCCGCCACTGAGAACATTTTACTTGCTGCACGGTGTCTCGGTATAGGCTCCGTCTGGCTTGGTGTTTATCCGAGAGAGGAAAGAATGAAGGCGCTGAGAGAGCTTCTGGAGATACCTGAGAACATAGTGGTTTTCAGCGTCGTTTCACTCGGCTATCCGAAAAATGAGAAGGACTTTTACGAGGCTGAGGATAGGTTCAACCCTGACAGAATTCATCGAGAGAAGTGGTGAGGTGCTTCTCCACCATAATTTTTTCGAAGTGCAGGTAGATCTCCCTTGGCTCAGGTAGTTTTCTGTAAACAACACCTTTCCCCACAGGATCCACACCTGATTTTGCCAACTCTTTAATCTTCTTGTCTCTCTCACAAAACTTGTTGAGGTACTTCTGCAGAGCTTCGATTATGTTCTCCTTGCCGTAAACCGGGTTTCCGTGAGATGGGATCACCAAATGAGTCTCCCTGCTCTCCACCTCCTTCATCAGCCTCTTCACCGAGGTAGCAAAATCCCTCACATCGCAATCTAGGCAGCCATACCACGGCCCAAAGCTTGTGAGGTCGATATCGCCAAGAAAAATAGCCTCATCATTCACAACAAAGCAGCAGTGCCCCGCTGAATGTCCGGGAGTGTGCAAAACCTCAACGCTAACACCATCAAATTCAAACTCATCACCATCCTCAAAAAAGTCATCGACACTACCAAATTCAAAATTTATAAACAGCTTAACCATGTCACCCAAGCCATACCTTTCCCTGAACTCCTCGTAGCTTTCAATCGCTTCAGCATCGAGGGGATGTGCTAGAACCTTTCTGCCTATACTGTTCATCGCTATGTGATCTTCATGCCAGTGAGTGTTGAGAACATAATCAAACCTCAATGAAGCGAGCTTCTCACCGGCTCCAGTGTCGATAATACAGCTTTTCCCGACAATCAGACTGTGGCTGAAGGGATATTTCCCGGAATTCGGAGCCTCGATTATCTTGTACATTGATTGAATTAGAACAACCTTAATTAATCTTTTTTCTCCAAATCCGGTGATGATTGCTATAGTCAACTACGGCGTCGGAAACCTGAAGAGCATCTCAAAGGCTCTTGAAACGGTAGGAGCGAGTATAGTTGTAACTCAAAACCCGGATAAAATAAAAAGCGCGTCAGGAGTTGTTTTTCCTGGAGTGGGTGCTTTCAGGTCTGCAATTGAAAGGCTAAACACGATGAAAGACGTAATAGATTCTTTGGAGGTTCCGATACTTGGAATTTGCCTCGGAATGCAGCTTTTCGCCACGGAAAGCGAAGAGGGTGGTTTGCATAAAGGGTTGAGCTACATCCCCGGGAAAGTCGTGAGATTTCCTCCGAGCGTTGGAAAAGTGCCGCACATGGGATGGAATACGCTTGAAATAGTAAAGGAGACAGAAATACTTGAAGGCATTGAGAGTGGAGAGTTTGTGTACTTCGTCCACTCCTACTACATGCAGACTGACGATGAGTTCGTGATTTCCAAAACCGACTACGGAATAGACTTTCCCTCAGGAATTGAAAGGGAAAACTACTTCGGCTTTCAGTTTCACCCTGAAAAAAGCGGGAAGATTGGGTTGAGAATTCTGGAGAACTTTGTAAACATTGTCAGGAGGTAGGGGGAAATTCCTTGTCTATCCTGTAAACTGTTCCTTTTGCAAGAGCTATAAGCTCATCTTTGGAATTTCTCACCTCCATCAGATACGTAGCAGTCCTATTCCCAAGATTCACTTCTTTTGCCTCAGCTATGAGTTTTTCTCCCTCGAAAGTGGCTTTCATGTATGTAATGCTCACCTCGATGGCAAGTGCAAGCTTTCCGTGACTGTTGCTTGCCAGAGCAAAGGCCAAATCTGCGAGAGAGAACAGGATACCACCGTGACAGACTTTTGCAGCATTGAGATGCTCTTCTTTAACAACCATTTCGACCTTTGCATATCCTTCTTTCATATCTACAATGCTCGCACCCAGAAGTTCAAATAGCCTGTCGTTTTTATACATGTATTCTCTGACCTTTTCCACCATTGTCCATGCTTGGCGTTAAAGCAAAAAAGTTTGCTTATGTTCCCTCATCATAATGATAATAATATGGTTAATATAAAATGGGAAAGATTTAAATACCTTCGGAATAATTGGCTAACATGAGAGCCATAGTTGAAATAAAGGACATGATTGTACTTGCAGTTATTGCATTAGGTCTGCTTACGCTCCAGCTCGGAGTTTTTAGCTAAAGAAGAAACCGCTTGCTAAAATATCTCTTACTATTTTGTTATCTTTCCTGAAAGTAAGAAAAGATTTTTCAGCCTCCCGGCAACGAAGGTTGATGAAAGACGAACAACGCGAAAACCTCCTGAATTCGCTGGAAAATCTATCAATTGCAGGTTCGATTATAATGACCTTTGCTATTCTCGTTATCGTCCTGAAAATTTCAGGTTTTGGCTTGCTACAATCAGTGGCAATTGCTTCTGCAGCCTCGATCGCCCTTCTTGTTTTAAGGCTGAAAAAATGAGCTAGTTGCCGTTATTTCCCCCAACCCTTCTCAAATACTTTTCCAGCGATTCCTTGATGACCTCCTCTATCTTGTCTAAATCTCTAGCAGCGTTTTCCATCATTTCACGAATCGCAACTGCAATATCCTCCATCACAAGGGTGCAATCCGTTCGCTGCATTTCGATCTCTATTGAGTTCTCTTTTAGGCTGATCAGAACTTCCCCGAACTCTCTTTCGAGCATTTTCTGAATAGCGGAAAGACTTACGGGAGCGCCCTTAAAGACCAGAATATCGTCTCTGCCGTATCCTCCAATTGAAAACTCCGGGTCTGCGGGGTAAAGTTTCATCTTGCAGAGCCCTTCTTCCGACTCCACCTTAAGCCTGAACATCTGGTCACCTCATATTAGCCGCCTCTTTGAGAATTTCCTCAACTTCTCTGTATTTTTCTGCCGCCTCCCTTAGTTTCTCAGCGACTTTCGGATTCGTGTCTTCAATCTTTCTCGCAACCTCTTCGAATCTCTCTCTGTGTTCCTTCGTGTGTTCAACCCAGTGCTTCAGGAGGTGGGGTAGTTTTTCCATGAAAAAAGTTTGTGAGTGCTTTAAAATTCTTTTCTTTAACTCCGTTATATAAAAAATAAGAGTCGGGAAGGCCGTTTTTTTAGTCCCTTCTGTAAATCACGCCATCTGCCTTACCTAAAGGTATGCTGTACTTGGGTGGGAGTATGCCGAGTTTCCTTGCTTCCTCCTCAAGCCAATCCCTGTGGTCGGGATGAGCAATCTGGATCAACGCTGTGGCTCTCTTGTAGATCGGCAGACCTCTCAGGTAAGCGATACCCCACTCAGTTGCCACGTACTGCACAATCGACCTTGGGACGGTAATTGCCGCTCCACTCGGCAGTGCAGGAATAATTCTGGAAGTGCCGTTGTATGTAGAGTAAGTTGCGAGTACAGCCTTCCCCTTTCTGTCGAAGCTGTAGAAGCTACCGAGGACAAAGTCAAGCTGCCCGCCAGTGCCGCTTACCTGGTAAATCTTACCTGTTGGGGATGGCAACCCAATTTGTTCCGAATTTACCTGTCCCATCAGGTCGATTTGAGCTATCTGATTAAGGGTGAACATTTTCGGCTGCTGAGCTATGACGAACGGGTGGTTGGTATACTCTACCGGATATGTTGCAACCTTCGGGTTTCTGTCAAGGAAATCGTAAAGCTTTCTCGTTCCGAGAGCGAAGGAGAATACTGACTTACCCTTATCAAGCTTCTTCTGGCTGTTTGTAACTATACCCTCTTCTATCAACTCCATAAGCCCATCTCCGATCATTTCCGTGTGTATTCCGAGGTCTTTGAACCCCGCCTCTTTTAGCATCTTTATAACGGTATTTGGCAACCCACCGATTCCAACTTGAAGCGTTGAACCATTCTCTATAAGCCCTGCTTCGATTATGTTCTCTGCTATCATCTCATCCTCTTTGGTTGGTGGTGGCAGAAACGGCAGGAACGGTGTCGGAAATTCCCTGTCTTCAACGATGTAGTCAACCTCTGAAATGTGGATGCACTCATCGTAACCTCCATTAATCCACGGCATGTCTTCCTTGACAACCAAAACAACAGTCTCCGCTGCTTCTGCAATCGATTTCAGGAATGTACAGGTAACGCCGAAGTTAAAGTAGCCGTGTTTGTCCATGGGTGTGGTTACGAGAAAGGCTATGTCCAAATAATCCTCCTTTCCAATCGTCTTCCCGAGTTCCTTCGCAATCATTCCTGCATCGGAAAGCACCCCCGGACGATGCACGCAGGGCCCAATTTCTTTGCTATATTTTCTTACCGGCTCATAGAGAAAGCAGCTTTCCCACTTGAACGTTTCCTGTTCAGGGTCAGCCTTCAGAAACTCGTACGGTGCAAGATCTATGAACGTCCCTATCTCTACGTGGTTCAGCTCATCCTTTCTCTTTGCAAGATACTTGTCTATAATCAGGGCCGTATTAGCAGAACCGCCTATTTCTATGTGCATTCCGTCCTTTACCAGTCTTGCAGCCTCTTCAGGACTGATGAGCTTCTTCTCATACTCACTTTTATAGTCCATGTTACCACCTCTGTAGGGGAAAAGTTATACAGAAAATATAACTTTTTCTAAAAAATTACAATTTAAAAAATAATGAGAAAATTGAAAAATGTTAATACCTAATTTTTTAGATGATTAGTCAGAATCTATACTTCTGACTCTCTCTCGCTGATAAATGATATCTAGTTTCTTTGTGTCTCAGACTTGGAGATGAAGAAGATATTTAACGCTGACTGTGATTTCCTAAAATTATTTCCTGCCATCGAACCACCTCCAGCAGTAACCAATACTCTCTCAGGTGGGAGCTTTCTCAAAAATGCTTGATAAGGTGTCTCTAACTCCTCCAGATTGAGACTCATGTGAGGTCTTTTGCAATTATACCACTCTACAAACTCATCCAGAGTTTCAAAGTATCTGGCTTTATCTTCAAGAGTCCCGTAGAATCTCTCGATCTTACCATTCGTTTG
>JAPDIW010000027.1 GCA_029259415.1 Archaeoglobi archaeon | reverse complement strand
ACCAGGCATTACAGGAGCAATCCCAAAAAGGATTTTCGCTATGTTTTCAGGATAATTGACCTCGATACTGGGATGTACGTCGGGACAGGTTATTCTGCAAGATCTGAGAAGGAGGCTTTTGAGAAGGTTATGGAAATGATGAAGGAAATGGGAGTAAAGATAAACTCTATCTCCCTGGACAAATACTACAGCACGAGAGAGACTTTAAGGAAGTTTAATGCTGAGACTGTCGTCTACGTCATTCCTAAGAAGAATATGGCGAGAATTGGCTTTGAATGGCTGAGAGTTATTGAGAGGATCGTTGAAGCACCTTATAGGTTTCTGAAGAGGTATTTCAAGAGGAATTTGAGCGAATCCAGGTTTTTCAGCTGATAAGAGAAGGTTTGGATGGGTGGTGAGGCAGAGGAGAGAAGATAGAAGAGAGATGGCTCTGTTTGCTGTTGGTTTGCTGCACAATCTGTTTGCAGTGAAGGTTACAGGGTAGTTTTGTCCCAAAGTCGCTCTAATAACCAAGCTCTTCAAGCCTCTCTCTCAGAATCCTCGCAGAGTTTCTCAGCTTTTCAATCTCTTCATCACTCAGATTGATGTCTGCAACCTCAGCGCCATTCTTTCCAAGTTTTGCAGGAACGCCAACAGCCACGTTCTCAATTCTGTATTCGCCCTGCAGAACAAGGCTTGTAGGGATTATTTCTCCCGTGTCCTCAACTACTGCTTTCACCATCCTGTAAATGGCAACAGCCGGGCCGTAAAACGTTGCACCCTTCCTTTTTATAACCTCTGCAGCCACAAACCTTACATCCTTCTCCACTGCCTCCCAGTCCACCTCTCCGTCAAAATCTGCAAGGCTCTTCGCAACGAACATGCTGTCTCCATGCTCCCCAATCATCCATGCCCTCCTGATGTTCCTCGCTCCTGCATTGTAGAGCCTCTCCTTCAACCTCTGCGAATCGAGCTGATTCCCCATGCCAAAAACCTCATTTCTCGGCTTTCCGCTCTCTTTCCACATTATGTAGGTCATGACGTCCATCGGATTCGTCACAACCAGAATCTTGCTTTCAGGAGCATTTTCAACTATCTTTTTCGCGACATCCTTGATTATTCCAGCATTCTTCGTCGCCAGATCGAGCCTCGTCATGCCCGGCTTTCTTGCCATGCCAGCAGTAACTACAATGATTTCACTTCCCTTTAGCAGAGAGTAGTCCGAACCACCTACGATTTTTGGATACTTGTCAATTCCCGCAGCAGCGTGAGCTAAATCCATGGCCTCTCCAACCGCAAGGTCCTCAGCGATGTCCACAAGAGCCATCTCGTCAACGTCAAGGTTCAGCAAGCAGGTGAATGCCGAAGTGCTCCCCACTCTTCCAGCACCAACAAAACCGAGTTTCATATAGGAAATTTGATGCTAAATTTATAAGGTTTCACATAACTTACTTACTTTCTTTCTCATATTTTGGAATTACCAAAACTCAATCAAAAACAACCCTTCTATCCTTCGGAACAAAGTTCCTCAATACCCTCCCATTTCCCATTCCACAACCTGCAAAGTAATTTCTCCACTTTACGATGTAATAGCCCTTAACGCCTGCTTCAATATCCTCCCCTCTCATCCACTTCCTGAAGCTCTCCGCATCAAGCTCGATTACGTTCTTCTTCGCAATTCTTCCGACAATGAAGCTTCCTTCTATCGAGAGTCTCAGGCCATCTCTTTCAATCGTGCCAAAATAAATACCTTTGTGCGAGGCTATCTCGTCAAATTCGCAGCTCTTGTACGCATAAACCCTGTTTTTTCCGCCCAAGCAAAACCTAATGTCTTCAGGAAGCTCCGCATCAAACTGCTCCTTCAGAAGCTTTCTCACGGTTTCCTCAACTTCGCCACGAAGAACCCCTCCGTGTCGCTGCTCTGAGGGTGAAGGCGCAGGCATTTTCTCACCTCCTTACTGTATTCCTTCCCGTCAAACTCCGTGAACGGCTTAACACTCTTAACCGGAAGCTTAATCCCCTCGATCTCAGCATCGGTGTTTCTCAACAGGTAGTCCACCACTTCCTCGTTCTCCATCGGCTCCAGAGTACATGTGGAGTAAACCACAACCCCTCCCGGCTTAACTGCTTTATAAGCAGCCATCAGAAGACCTTTCTGCAGCTTTGAAAGCCCGTAACAATCTCTGAGCTTCCAAAGCCTGATGTTTTTGTAGTTCTTCCTTATCATCCCCATGTTGCTGCAGGGAGCGTCGACAAGCGCGGCATCGAATTTATCCCGAAATCTTCCAAAGAACCTCCCGTCCTTAACTGTAACCTTCGCGATAAGCACTCCGCAACGCTGCAGATTTGAGATGAGAATGTTAATCCTTGAGTGCTTCACGTCGTTCGCAACAATGCAGCCATCGTTCTGCAAGTATTGTGCTATCTGCGTCGTTTTAGCTCCAGGAGAGGCTGCGATGTCCAGCACGGTCATGCCTGGCTTGAGCTCCATCAAGAGTGGCGGAATCATCGAAGCTGCTTCCTGGGAAAAGATAAGTCCAAGCTGGTGCTCAGGAATCCTCGAAAACTCGTTTGTGGAAAGGTAAAACCCCTCTTTACACCACGGAACTTTTCCGACAATAATCTCGCGCAAATTTTCCCGAACTTCCACCACCTCTGCCTTCAGAGTGTTGACCCTTACGCTGACTTTGAGGGGTTTGACCATGTATCTGAAAAAATCATCGCTACCGTCTATTTTCAGCAACCTCTCGTAAAGTTCCGGGTTGATTATCCTGAATGCCTCCTTTATCTCCTCGATGTCTCCATCGGGGTCTATGAACACCATCATTTCAACTCGGGGAAAATGTAGGCCTCGCTCTGGTCGAAGCTGTATTTTATAACGTTAAACCTCTCCTTCAGCTCCCTTACCTCTTTTCTCAACTCTTCAGCAGATTTCTTCTCCTTTATCGCCGCATCCATGATTTCTGCAATGATTTTCATCTCCTCCTCTCCCATTCCGATTCTCGTAACTTCCTGAACGCCTATTCTTATTCCCGAAGGATTGTCGGTGCTTTCAAGGGAATCCCACGGAAGCAGGTTCTTGTTCAACACGATTCCAGCATTCTCAAGTGTTTTTGCCACTTTTTCTCCCCCTCCAAAGTCTCTGACATCGACAGCAACCTGATGCGTCTCCGTAAACCCTTTCTTTTCCCCTAGTACTTTATAACCGAGGTTGTAAAGCTCCTCCGCCAAAGCCTTTGCATTTTTCACAACCTGCCTAGCATAATCCTGCCCGAACTCTAGAACCTCCATGGCAGCCACAACATAGCCAGCGAGTGTGTTGAGGTGGTGGTTGCTGACAACACCCGGAAAGACTGCCCTGTCAACCTTCTCCGCCAGCTCTTTTTTGCTGGCTATTATAGCTCTCTGAGGCCCAAAGAAAGTCTTGTGGGTGCTGCCAGTCATCACATCTGCCCCCTCTTTCAGCGGATTCTGGAAAGCCCTTCCAGCAACGAGGCCGAGAACATGGCTGGCGTCGTACATCACATAAGCACCAATCTCGTCCGCAATCTCCCTAATCTCCTTTACAGGCTGTCTGAAAAGTATGAGGGATGAACCAAGAATGAAGAGTTTTGGTTTCTCCTTTAAGGCAACCTTTCTTGTTTCATCAACGTCAATGTTAATCTCCTCATTATCAAAGGGGTAGTGAATAACCCTAAGCCCCCTCAAACCAGCCGCGGAAACGGTATCGTGACTTATGTGCCCGCCACATGGCACAGAAATGCTCATAATGGTGTCTCCCACGTTGGTTAAAGCGAAGAATGCAGCGATGTTTGCAACAACTCCAGAAATTGGCTGCACATTAGCGTGCTCAGCCTCGAATATTTTCTTGGTTAAGTTGATTGCCCTCTCTTCGATCTCATCAACGAACTTGCAACCCTCGTAAAACCTCTGTCCAACTTTCCCCTCTGCATATCTATGTCCCAAATCTGAAAGATAACACCTCCTTACCGACAGAGAGGTTAAATTCTCACTCGCAATCAGCGGTATGGACTCTCTCATGAATCTGGTATGTTTTTCAATGATTTCGAAGACTTCTGACGGATTCATGTCCTCTGCTACGATGAAAAATATTTAAGGCTTCCGTGAACATCCATCATGGAAGTAATTTCTTCGAGAGATATGCAGATTCTTGACACAAACTGCGAGTATTTCGGTTTGAGCAGAATGCTTCTGATGGAGAACGCCGGTAGAGGTGTGGCTGAGGAGATAATGAAAAGGTTTTACGAAGGCAAAGTTCAGATTTTCGCTGGCAGTGGTAACAACGGCGGAGACGGATTTGTAGCCGCGAGGCATTTAAAGGACTTTGAAGTTGAGATTTTCCTCCTCGGAAAGCCAAAAACGGAGCTAGCAATAAAAAACCTGGAAATTTGCAGGAAAGCTGAAATTCCGATAAAAGAGGGGTTGCCGGAAGATGTTGATTCTGACATCATCATAGATGCCATGCTCGGTACGGGTGTAAGGGGAAAGCTGAGGGAGCCTTACGGCACTGCAGTAAAGATGATTAATGAGAGTGATGCGTTCAAGGTTGCTGTAGATGTTCCCTCCGGCCTGAACCCTGACACGGGAGATTATGAGGAGGCTGTTAAGGCTGATTTGACCGTAACATTCCACAAGGCAAAGCACGGGTTAGATAAGGCTAAGGATGTCTGCGGCGAAGTTGTTGTTAAGGATATAGGCATACCTCCAGTTTTTGAAAAATTCTGCGGTCCAGGAGACGTTATAAGCAGCTACAAGAGATATGATGAAGCACATAAAGGTGAGCACGGCAGAATTCTGGTCGTTGGGGGTGGAGAGTACACCGGGGCTCCCGCTTTAGCAAGTCTCGCAGCATTGTATGTGGGGGCAGATATAGTCACAACCGCGGTACCTGAGTCGATAAGAAAGGTTGTAGCATCTTTCAGCCCCAATCTGATAGTAAGAGGTGTGGGGGATGAGAGAATAGAGTTGAAAAACTTAAAAGAGCTTGAAGAACTTGCGAAGAGGCACGATGTTGTGGTTGCGGGAATGGGTGTGGGAGAGAATCCCGAGTTTGAAGAAGTTATCCGGGAGCTTCTTAAAAGCTGCAAAAAGGCCGTGCTGGACGCTCAAGGACTTGTTGATGAAATACCAGAGAACTGCGAGTGCATACTGACACCGCACATGGGGGAGTTCAGGAGAGTCTTCGGAGAAGTTGAGGTTGAGAAAGCTGCAGAGATGGCAAATGCAGTGATACTGCTTAAAGGGAAGGAAGATATCATAACAGACGGATTTAGGGTAAAAGTTAACCGCTCAGGAAATGCAGGAATGACCGTCGGCGGTACAGGAGATGTTCTAGCTGGAATTTGCGGAGCATTTCTTTGCAACGACGATGCTTTCCATGCAGCATGCTCAGCAGCCTTCCTGAACGGCTATGCTGGAGATGTGTGCTACGAGAAATTCGGGTACAACTTTACGGCGATGGATGTTGTGAAAGCTTTGCCTTACGCTCTAACGAAATGCACAAGGTTCGAGATATAGAATAGTGAGCTCGAACTTATTTTTTTAATATCTGAATAAAAGGCTTTAATTTTAGTCAAATTTTTTATTTTAGTAGAGAAAGATTTAAATACCAATTGTATGATATTTAGTATCAATTAGGTAGGAGGTGATTGAATGAAGAAAGTGGTAAGTGTGCTGATAGTTCTGATCACAGTCTGTACAAGTACAGCGATGGCTACAGAACTTGGAACAAAGCAAAATAGCAACATAATTAAGCTAAAAGATGGATACGCCGTGATTAGCGATAAGAATGAAGTAGAAATTGTATTCCACGGAGAAAAATATAAGATGGTTGTAAATAAGCTTGGCACGGAGTATGTAGCCAAGATTATAGACTCAAAGGTAATACACTTTGGAGGGAGAAGATGGAGTATAACCCAATAGCATTACTGGAGAAGGGTAAAATTAGCACGAAGAGTTTACCAATACCTCCAGACGCGAACATAAACATTTATCCAGACAGGTATACATATCATAAAGGTGAAAAAGGTAGA
The DNA here is from genome assembly GCA_029259415.1 of Archaeoglobi archaeon. Classification (GTDB taxonomy): domain Archaea; phylum Halobacteriota; class Archaeoglobi; order Archaeoglobales; family Archaeoglobaceae; genus Archaeoglobus. Next base: position 11,883 of record JAPDIW010000027.1, on the reverse strand, counting down.
GTTACAATAGATGTAGAAAACGGTGGAGTGAGTATTGGATTTACGTCCTACTTTATTCTGATTCCAGAGGGAGTTGACTACAACGGAATTCTAGATGGACTGGAGCCTACAGGAGAGGTCCAATTAACGGACGAAAACAATTGTTGGATTGTACCAGAATATGGATTTGTTTGTGGAAAGGGCACACTGCTTGTTTGGCAGGCTGTACATTTATCAGGATACAAAAAGCAGGTTGTACTGAGTGTTACATACAACAATGTCGGCAGTTATAGATTTGAGGCAGGAACATCTGTAGTGGATGGTATAGTCGGGTGGGGTGATTCATCCTCTGACAGTTTTACGGTGGGAGTACATGTTTAATAGATTTTTAGATTTTATTAAATTTTTGTTTTTTATACTGCTTTCACTCTGTATAGCTGTACTGCTCATATCACCAATAGCAAAAACTGGTCTGGAAAGGTACGCTATGTACACAATCGGAGCTCTTTTCATCATCGGCTTCGTAATTATCTTACTTGCCTTTGTGAAAGTAGCACTTAGGCAACTTGGCATCATCAAATAGCCCTATGAATACTGTTCTTTGATATCGGCAAGTCGGAGAGCCTCAAATTTAAGCATTGTACCCATTGTAAGAAGCATTTAACGGAACCCAGCTATAAATCAAAACCGCTTCATCCCTCTCCTAACATACTCCATAACATCCGAGGTGATGTAGTCCAGCAGCGTCCCCTTTGCCTCAAGAATGCGCATGTAATCAACTATCTCTTTATATTCTCCACCAGCAATGGCATTTGCGATAATTGCAGCCCCCTGCGCAGATTGCTTTCCTCTGCCAAAACCGCCAAGCAACCTTACTTCCTTTCCTTCTCCTCTAAGTTTTCTCAGCACATCCGGAGCGAACCTGCCTGAAAGAACGTAGAAGTCAGCATCTGTAGAAACTTCCATTGCCCTTATCCCTTTCAGCACGAACTCTGAGAGAATGTTAATGACCTCGTTGTCTTTAATCTTCCATTCTTCAGCGAAACTCCTGATCCCTCCACTGAATATCAGCTTCTTCGGAAACTCACCGATAATGTAAGCCAACTCTGCATCCATCGCTCCAAGAGAGGAATATCCGGGGAACGAAGTTGTCCCTCCCATTCCATCGACAATTCTACCATTTTTCACCGCAATAAAGGCGTTGAATCCCTCTCCCACCTCAGCAAGGATGAAATTGAGTTTTGTCAGCTCCTCTTCTTCGCTGAACTTTGCTACAGCCAGAACTGCGGAGCAGAGCTTGTCAGCAGTACCAATATCAATTCTGTTCAGCTTTCTCCAAGGAGGTACTGTTGGAAGGTGTATCACAGCGGGAACTGTGTAGAGGTTGACGTTTCTTTCATTCACGGCCCTGATTATATTCCTCAGCCCTATCGCCCTTTCCGAATCGAAGTTTAGGGTCATTAGCAGCAAGTCCACTTCGTCAAGCTCTGCAAACGGCTTTACAGGCAGACCGTAGCCAGAGAGTCCCGCAGCAATCTCCGCTCCCGACTCTTCAATCGCATCAATAACAATTTTTGGTGATGCTCTAACTTCCTCCGTTTTGAGGTTTCTTCTGTAAACTACCCTCCCGTCTTCAATCGCCACCACATCATAGCTTCCAGTTCCCGGATCAATGCCTGCGGAAATCATACTATCACTACTTCCAAGGTGAACCCTGAAGTATTCCTCTTATTCTGTCACTTGTACTTCTCATGAACCTTTTTAACCTTACCCTTCCATCATCCAGAACCTCAATTGTGAAGTCAACCCCAAGCAGCTTCAGGTGCATTTTGAAAAGCTCTATAACCTCCTGATTCTCAAACACTAGCTCACTTTCCTCATAAACCATCTCTCCGCGCTTGCACGCTTTGATACTCTCAATCATTGGCTCAAGTATCGCTTTGCCCAGTCGAAGACATCTCTCGTTAAACTCCTTCTCTACTTCCTCAAACTCGAAGCTCTGAAAAGCCTCTCTTATCACCCTCGAAAGCATGAAGTCCCTGCCATACTCACCGAAAAACCTGAAGGCGTACATCAAATCGGACTGGTTGGCGTAGCTCGTTGTGTATTTCAACGGATTTAGCTCCATCTTTCTGTCCTTAAAAACCACTCCCTCTCTCCGGTTTCTGTCCAGCTTTTCCAGAACCTCTCTCATTTTCTCAATATCATCAGCACTGACGGTTGCGATAATTTCTGCCAGCTTCAGGTTGTATTTCTCTGCAATCTCCTTCTTCTCGTCAATCGTTACGGGTTTGTTTGTTCTCCCATCTCTGACATCGAAAAGGAAGAAGTCGAGGGTTTCTATGCCGTAAACGTCTGTTGGAACGTAGGGTGAAGCTTTTCCAACAGCCTCACAGCAGAGCATGTAGTCTGGATAATCTCTGAAAAACTCGTCATCTATCAGAATTCTCGCCTTTTCCGTCGTGTAAGGACAAATCAGCCCCCTTCTTGTAATTGCGTAAAGATTTTCACCGATTTTGACGATTCTAACGTTGTAACCGTTCATCTTCTCCTCAAGCACAACCTCTCTGCTGCCGAAATGCTTCTTGATTGTTGGATGAAGTAAGAGAGCCCTCCTGATCTTTGGAAAACCCCTAAAGACTTTCAGGGTGTCCTTCGCTTTAACAACCACAGTCCCTTCCTCAAACTGGCCAAACTTCTTCTCAAACCTAAACGCTTCCTCGATGTCTGCAAAAAAAGGATGCTTAACGAGAGCCTTACGAAGGATGTTTCTCTCCTCAAGCCTTTTGGCTGCGGATTTCGATAAATTTAATGCTTGAGCAATAAAATTCATGATTTGGAATACAAGAACCTGACCAAATCTCTTTCAGTTATAATCCCCTCAAGTTTACCATTTTCCACAATAAGCGCCACTCCATATCCCTTTTCCAGCATGGAGCTCACAAGCTGCGATATGGTTATATTTTTGGGGAATGTTAGAATATCTTTGTAAACTAACAGCTCATCGTTCGCGAGAATTGTCGAGATTGGCTTGTCAATTGCATCTTTTATATTCCCACTTGTCAGCATTTTAAACGCTTCACCCATTCCGAAGTACCTAAGTATCTCTCTGACGGTAATCAGACCGACAAGAATGCCGTCGTCTATTATAGGGAGCCTCCTCAACTTTTTCTCGATCATAGTTTTCATTGCTTTCTCAATGGTATCCTTAGGCCTGAGCGTGATGACGCTTGAGGTCATGTAATCAGAAGCGACTCCGTCTATTGTGCGGTTTTGTCCGAGATACTTCAGGATATCCCTTTCCGTGATAATACCGACAACAACATCATCTTTATTAACTACAGGACAGCCTCCAACTTTCTTTTCGAACATCGTCTCCACAGCATCCTCAAGTGAATCCGTTTCCTCAACTGTCACAACTTTTCTTTCCATGATTGTCTCCACAACTTCATTTACAGCTGCTGAGAGATTTCCACCATACCTGCCCTTAACAAGTCCAAATTTCTGTCCGCCTCCAAAAATGTTTACAAAGTCGGTGGCGGAAATTATCCCTTCAAGCCTCTTCGTCCCCGCATCAGCTATGGGGATTCTTCTAAAATTTCTCTTAAGCATCATTTTGAGGGCATTCATGAGGGTTGATGTTGGTGGGAGCGTGAAAACGTCTTTTGTAGCGATATCCATTACGTTGCGTCTTAAAACCAAAACAAATCACCCCTCAAAATCCATACAATCCTCACAGAGGTTCAAACCGTTGCTGGGGTACAGTTTATCTGCATACTTCCCACATCTGTCGCAAATTCCCCCAACTTCCTCTTCCTCCTCAATAACAGGGCCTTCTAACTGCATGGAGTAACCTAAAGCGTCTTGCGTAACCAGCGAGGCAAACTCTCCAAGGTCAAGCGAAACGCTGAGAATGTCGTTGTCTGTGATAATACCAACAAGCTCGTCATTGTTGTTTACAACCGGCAATCTTCTTATTCCCTTTTTCATCATAATCCTCGCAGCTTCTCTCAGGCTTGTGTTGGGGGAGATCGTTATCACAGGTTGCGACATGACCTCCTCAACAAGGACCTTGCTCGGAACCTTATTCCTTGCAACGATTTTCGAAATGAGGTCTTTCTCGGTGACTATACCCACAGGATGACCGTCTTCAACAACTACAGCACTTCCTACTCCATACTCCACAAGCTTTTTAGCAAGATTGTGCACACTGTCCGTTCTCTTTACCGTGCAAACGACAGTGGTCATCACTTCCTTTACTGGTAGGTCTGTCTGCATTGTACCACCTCAAGGGTTGGTCAGCAGATGAATTAAAAGCTTTTTTGATGTTCATGAAATTTCAGAGTTGCATGCAAAAATTTTTTATTTCTTGCAAAGCCCCGGTGTATGATAGAGGAGAATCTGGTCGAGTTTATCGAAATTCTCATGCTTGCAACTGCTGTTGCAGTCGTGGTTAAGTTTGTCAGGCTGCCTTACACCATTGCATTGGTTCTCGCAGGTCTTTTTGTCGGTCTTGCTGGTTTACTGCCGGAGATTCCTCTGAGTAAGGATATCGTCTTTTTTATCTTTCTCCCCCCACTTCTCTTTGAGGCTGCAATGAACATGGATTTAAAGGAGCTAAGGGAAAATTTCGGTCCAATTGCATCAATTGCCTTTTTGGGGGTTGTCCTGACAACCATCGTGGTCGGCTTCTCTTTGAACTGGCTTCTCGGCATTCCTCTGGCACTTGCTCTGATTTTTGGTGCGATGGTTTCGGCAACAGACCCCGTCTCAGTTCTGGCCACATTCAAATCAATTTCAGCCCCAAAGAAGCTTTCTATTCTCATTGAAGGAGAGAGTGTATTGAATGACGGTGTTGCTGTCGTTGTTTTCGCAATCGCCCTCGAAATGATGCTCAAGGGTGTTTTTGACCCTCTAAATGCAGCTTTGGATTTTATAATTGTGTGTGCAGGCGGTGCAGCTGTTGGGCTGGCAATAGGTTATCTTGCTTACAGAATTCTCGCCAAAATCGACGATGCGCTGGTTGAGATAGCGATAACGATAGTTGTAGCCTACCTCGGCTTCGTTCTGGCAGAGAGGTTTCACTTCTCCGGTGTTATTGCTGTGGTGGCTGCAGGCCTTATTCTCGGAAACTATGGCAGAGATTTCTCCATGTCTCCCACAACAAGAGTTATCATGCTGGATTTCTGGAGCATCATCGTTTTCCTCGTGAACTCCATAATATTCATCCTGATTGGTGTAAACACCCACATAACGATATTCTCGGCATGGAAGGAGATTCTGGTAGCGATTATGGCGGTAATTGCAGCAAGAGCCGCTGTTGTCTATCCCGTCATGACGTACTATGGCTTTCCAAATTTGTGGAAGCACGTGGTTTTCTGGGGAGGGCTGAGGGGAGTTATTCCGGTTGCCCTGGCATTGAGCTTTGGCGACCAGCTTCTCTCAGCTATGGCGTTTGGTGTGGTGCTCTTCTCTCTCCTGTTGCAGGGCATCTCTCTCGAGATTTTTGTCAAGCGTAAATTTGCGGATGAAAGCGAAAGGGAGCTAGAAGAGCTTATCGCCAGATACATCGCAGCAAAGAGTGCGAAGTTTGAGATGTTGAAGGCGATTGAGCAGGGGAAGATTGTTGAACCCGTGGCTAAGGATATGCTGCCAGACCTTGATTCCGAAATAGCAGAACTGGGGGCTAAGCTGGAAGAGATGATTAAAGAGGGTAAGGCCTCCAGATTGAGAAAAGCTGCTCTGAAATACATTACCGATGCAAAGAAGAGCGCTACGGTTGATGCCATGGCCAAAGGGCTCATCTCTCAGGATGTTGCACTGGAGATAATGCGAGAGCTTGATAGCAAAACAGCGGAACTCATGGAATAACCTGCCTGCCACTATTTAATCCACCTACAACAAAGCGGCAAATCTTATATGTGAAAAATGAGAAATTAAAATCATGAACTTTGAGTTTGAAGAAGAGCATCGAATTCTCAGGGACAGCGTTAGAGAGTTCGCTGAGAAGGAGATTATGCCCTACGGGGAAGAGTATGATGAGAAGGGGGAATATCCGTGGGAAATATTCAGGAAAGCTGCTAAGCTTGGTTATGTTGCCGCTGACATCCCGGAGGAGTATGGTGGGGCTGGACTCGATTATCTCGGATGTGCTATCATTGCTGAAGAATTTACGAGAGCAGACAGCAGCATAGGTTCAGCTGTCTTAACAGCATCCCTTGGATGTCCAATGGTCAAATACTTCGGCACGGAGGAGCAGAAGGAAAAATACTTACCAAAAGTCGTTAAGGGGGAGACTCCATCTGCCATTGCCATAACCGAACCGGATGCGGGAAGTGATGTACGGGGTATCAAAACCAGAGCAGAGAGGGTTGAAGGTGGGTGGAAACTCAACGGAACAAAAACGTTCATAACAAACGGTAGCATCTCTGATTGGGTGGTGATTCTTGCCAAAACCCAGCCTGAAGCCGGCTACAGAGGAATTTCTGCCTTTCTCGTCGAAACGAACTGGGAGGGTTACGAGGCGAGAAGGATAAAAAAGATGGGGCTGAACTGCCACGACACGGCTGAGATATACCTCAAGGACGTTTTTGTTCCCGAAACACATCTAATCGGACAAGAAAACTTCGGCTTTTACCAGCTAATGCGGTTCTTCAATGAGAGCAGGGTGTTTGTGGGTGCTGTACAGCTCGGAATGGCAATAGGAGCTTACGAGAGGGCTTTAGAGTATGCAAAGCAGAGGACGGCGTTTGGGAAGCCGTTAATAGAGCACCAGGCGATTCAGTTCAAGCTTGCAGATATGTGGAAGGACATAGAGGCTGCAAAGCTCCTCATATACAAGGCAGCTTGGCTCATTGACAAGGGTAAGGCAAATCCGGCTTTAAGTTCAGCTGCGAAGCTCTTTGCCAGTGAGACGGCAATTAAGGCCACCTACGAAGCATTGCAGATATTTGGTGGTTATGGATACAGCAAGGAGTACGACATCGAAAGGTTTTACAGGGACGCGAGAGTTGGGACAATATATGAGGGCACAAGCGAGATACAGAAGCTAATCATCGCCAGAGTTCTTGCTGGGAAGCTTAGATTATGAAAAGCTTTTTATTTATTATTTCCCAGAAAAGTTCATGGAGAAGTTCATAGAGAGCGTCGCCAATTTTATTGATGAGGATGACGTTAAAGTTCTGAAAGCCGTTGGAAGTGACCCAATAACTCTCCACTCCATCAAGAAAATTTTCGATTATCCTGAAAAGGCCAGCAAATACCTGATTCTTTTGAGAGACTCTCCAGTTGCAATATACCTCGTAGCCAAGATTTCCGAAAGGCTTTCTAGGTACCTTGAAGGAGAGGATGAGGCAAAGTGCTTTGCCGTTTTTTTGACAGCACTAAGAGAATTGAAGGGTTGCGGGGACAGAAGAGTTCTTCAGAATATGTTTCTCCTCCTCAAAGAAGCCATTGAGCGCAGGCTTTCAGATGGGAAGTACGAGGATGCGGCAAAGCTCGTCATGGAGTTTCAGGATTTCGGGTTCAAGAGCTACATCAAGAAAATTCTGTTCTTCGCTCTCGAAGTTTCAGAAGAAGGAGATTACAGGAGGGCAATGAGGATACTCGACCTTCTGCCTGAAACTGATGCTGTGATAGACGCTAAAGCAAGCGTTTTGCTTGAGTGGGGCAAGAGCTTAGCATTAAGCAATCCAGAGGCTGCAATGAAAAAGGTTGAAGAGTCTCTGAAGCTAAAGGACACAGTTGATGCGAGACTGGCAATGGCTGAAATCTACGAGAATTTGGGCAACTACGAGAAGGCTTACTTCATTTACACATCCTTAAGGTCAATTTATCCTGGAATCGACAGGAAAATTTCCAGAATGCTCATGGAGTGGGGCGAGGAGACTGGGGATGTTGAGAAGCTCAGAGAGGCATACAATCTGGCCATGGGAGATAAGCTGCTAACTGAAGAGATAGAGAGGAGAATAAAGAAGCTCGAAGCTCAGAGGCTCTCAGGGTCGTAGCCGAGAACAACCACCCACCACCATCTCGCCATGTCAACGAGATCCTTGCTGAACGCTCCTGACAAATGATACTCCCCATTTCGAATTGTTATCATTCCCGCCCCTAAGAGCTTGTTTCTCATTGAGTAAAAGGATGACCGTACCATTCCGAGTTCTTCCATTATCTTCTCCCACTCCTCAACCCTGAGTGGTTTTCCGCTCTTCTGCCTTTCCTCCACCAGAGTAAGGAATTTGACCGCCTTAAGAGCCACTTCCTCCTTCCTGAAAATCCTCCTCATTAGTTCGAGCATTGGCATCTTTGACTGAGAAATTCTGGCGTTTGAAGCAGACCTCACGATGATGGAGGTTGCGGTTTTGGGCGCATCCTTGACCTTCACACTCGTTATTTCTTCCTTAAAAAATATAAGATTTTATATTGTGCCCAGCCGACTCTGTTTGTGGGTAAACTTATTCCGTCGCAAGTACTAACCAATACAAAGCATACTAAGTGCATTTTAAACCAAGGTGGCAATTAGTATAATATATATAGAGGGTGAACTTTAGATTGATTTAAGGTGATGTAATGCAGCACGACATTGTTATTGTCGGAGCAGGGATTGCAGGGATGAGGGCTGCTATTGCAGCAGCAGAAAAGAGCAAAAGACTGTCAATCGCGCTAATCGCCAAAACTTATCCAATCAGGTGTCACAGCGTTTGTGCTGAAGGTGGAACGGCAGCGGTTTTAAGGGAAGGGGACAGCTTCGACCTTCACGCATGGGATACTGTTAAGGGCTCTGACTTTCTTGCTGACCAGGATGCTGTGGAATTTTTCGTGAGGGAGTGTCCGGTTGAGATAATAAGGCTGGAAAACTGGGGGTGTCCGTGGAGCAGAAATGAGGACGGAACTATAGCCCAGAGACCATTCGGAGGGCACAGCTTCAACCGAGCCACGTATGCGAAAGACAGGACAGGCTTTCATGAAGTGCACACCCTTTACGAGCGAATGCTAATGTATGATAATATCGAGATCTTTCCTGAGTACTTCATAACAAATCTGGCGATTGAGAATGGGGCGGTTCAGGGAGTTTCGGCGATTCACCTAAAAACAGGCTATATGGAGTTTTTCCAGGCAAAGGCGGTAATTTTCGCCACCGGAGGAGCTGGAAGACTTTACGGTTTCACAACCTACAGCCATCAGGTTACCGGAGATGGACTGGCTATTGCCTACAGGAACGGCATCCCGCTGAAGGACATGGAGTTCTTTCAGTTCCACCCCACTGGCCTTATTCCGTCTGGCATCTTGATGACAGAGGGCTGCAGGGGGGAAGGTGGTTATCTGCTGAACAAGAACGGCGAGAGGTTCATGAAGAGGTACGCTCCTGAAAAGATGGAAGTTGCACCAAGAGACGTCGTTTCGAGAGCAATGTGGACGGAAATAATAGAAGGAAGGGGTTTTGAGGGAGAGTACGGGCCTTACATAGCCCTCGACCTCAGACACCTCGGTGAAGAAAAGATAGAAGAGAGATTGCCTTTGATCAGGGATGCTGCGATAAAGTTTGCGGGTGTTGATCCAGTAGAGGAGCCGATTCCGGTAAAGCCTGTAGCCCACTACACGATGGGAGGAATTGACACTAACGTGAGGTGCGAAACCGCGGTGAAGGGGTTCTTCGCTGCCGGAGAGTGTGCCTGTGTCAGCATTCACGGAGCCAACAGGCTTGGTTCAAACTCAACCGCTGAATGTCTCGTTTTTGGAAGGGTTGCAGGAGAGGTTGCGGCTGAATACGCTTTGAATGCCAAGCAGGGTAAGATATCTGCCGAATTCAGGCAAAAGGAGGAGAAGAGGATCTTTGATGATCTGCTTGGTAAAAGCGGTGATGAGAGCCCGTATCAGATAAAGAGGGAGCTCAACGAGACGATGGACAGCAATATGTGGATATTCAGGGAGGAGAAAGGCCTTAAGGAGGCTGTAAAGAAGATACAGGAGCTCAAAGAGCGCTACAGAAATGTGGAAATCAACGACAAGTCGAGAGGTTTCAACACAGACTTAACTTCAGCAATCGAAATCGGCTACATGCTTGACCTGGCAGAGGTGGTGGCGATCGGTGCACTCAAAAGGCAGGAGAGTAGGGGGGCTCACTACAGGCTGGATTATCCAAAGAGGGATGACGAGAACTGGCTGAAGCACACGATCGCCTACTACACTCCCGAAGGGCCTAAGTTCGACTACAAGCCGGTAACAATCACAAAGTGGGAGCCGGTGGAGAGGAAGTACTGAGGTGGTATGATGGTCAGGTTCAAAATCAGGAGGTATGATGGCAAGAAATCATACTGGCAGAGCTTCGAAGTACCCGCAAGGAGGGGAATGACAGTCCTTGAAGCTCTCTACTACATCAAGGAGAACTATGATTCAAGTCTAGCATTTAGAGCCTCCTGCAGAATGGGCATCTGCGGTAGCTGCGCGATGAAGATTAACGATAAGCCGAGATTGGCTTGCGAGACGCAGGTTTTGACGCTCGGCAACACTGTTAAGGTTGAACCGCTTGACAACTTCAAGGTGATAAAGGATCTCATAACCGAGTTTGACGGATTCTTTGAGAAGCATAAAGCTGTGAAGCCATACCTTATCAGAAAAGACGACAACTACGCAGAGCCAAAGGAGTTGCTGCAGAGTCCGGAGGAGCTGAATGAGTATTACGTCTTCACTCTCTGCATCAAATGCGGTGCATGCTACTCAGTCTGCCCGGCAGCAGCAACGCTCGATGAATGCCTTGGCCCCGCTGCCATGACCGCAGCTTACAGGTTCTGTGCAGACAGCAGGGATGAGGGGCAGAAAGAGAGGTATGAAATAGCAAGCTCATCCAATGGAGTGTGGAGATGCCACCTCGCAATGGAGTGCAGCGAAGTGTGCCCGAAGAATGTCGAGCCGGCCAAGGCTGTACAGTTGCTGAGAAGGAAGACTGCCTTCAGCATACTTAAGAGCCTTTTGAGGTGGTAAAATGGGCGTTTCAGGCTGGTTCAGGTTTAAGGGAAGAAGTCTTTTCAGCTGGGCCTTCACGTTTCAGCGGTTGACAGGAGTTGTGCTGCTAATCTACCTGCTCGCTCATCTAACGTATCTCTCAACACTCCTCGATAAGACTGGAGCAACTTACGAAAGCATGATTGCAATTACCGTTTCAAGGCAGTTTCTTGTCTTCGACATACTGCTGGTTTTATGCGGAGTTTTTCACGGTGTCAACGGTTTCAGAATCATCCTGCACGAGTTCGGAATAGCCTACGAATACAGGAAGCCGCTGCTGGCAATCTTTACTGTGATAGCTGTAGTGGTGTGGCTGTACGCCAGCTACATTATGTACTCTCTAACGGGTGGTTGAAATGGAGTCAACAAAGAGTGTTATGGAACCGGTGGCATGGATTTTCCAGATGCTCACAGGACTTGTGATGATTCTGCTCGTCACGCTACACTTCTACGTCACTCACATGACATCTCACGAAGCGCTTAAGTATGCTGAAGTGGCCAGCAGAGTTGCTCAGCCAGAGTTCAAGGCCTTGTATGCGGCTTTACTACTTGTAGTGTCTTTCCACGCGTTTAACGGTCTGAGGGCAATACTTCTTGACACCACCGCAGGGATGAGGAAGAAGGGTGCAGTTTCCGCTTTGACGATGCTGGCCTTCCTTCTGGCTTTCATTTACGGGCTTTATCTCCTATTTTCAATTTAATTTTTTTGTTCAGTTAAGCTGCCACAAGACCGATTAGGTTCCTAGCAGTCTTTTAATCACTCTCTTGCCGAAACCTGTAGTATCCAAAAATTATTTCACAACCCAACATCCAACTCTTGTGAGAAAGCTAACAAACAAGAAAATCAGATGGATCATCAAACAACTCGAAAAAGGAACTCCAGTAAAGGAAATAGCTGCTGTG
>JAPDIW010000089.1 GCA_029259415.1 Archaeoglobi archaeon | reverse complement strand
GTTTGATTGAATCCGTGTTCAGCTCTTTTAAACAAAGGGCTAAGATTTTCTTCTGTTCTATTACTGTGAATTTTAGGAGGAGTGAGAAGAAGTTTGGGAGTTTAAGGTGGAGAAGAGCCTTAGAATGTTGGAACAGGTTTTGCAGGATGTTCATGTTTTACTTCAATGTGGTGAGAGGATGTTATTAGGACACGTCCCATAGCACTTGGAAAAAGCTTAAAAGATAGCAGCAAGAAGCTTTAGCATGGACGGAGAGGAAATCAGGGTTGCAGTTCTGAGAATTGAAGGCACTAATTGCGAGGACGAGACGGTTAAGGCCTTCAGAAGTCTTGGTGTTGAAGCGGAAGCCGTCCACGTCAAACAGTTTTACAGCGACATGATAAGGTTTGAGGAGCAAAGAAGTGTGTTTGACTACCAGTGCCTCGTTTTTCCTGGCGGTTTCTCTGCTGGGGATTACATAAGGGCAGGAGCAATTTTTTCTGCGAGAGTCAAGAGTGTCCTCAGAAAAGATTTGGAGGAGTTCATTAAAATGGGCTACCCTATCCTAGGAATTTGCAACGGTTTCCAGGTTCTCGTTGAGCTCGGTGCGCTGCCGGGATTTGATGAGGATAAGCCATTGGCAGAGAAACCGGAGATGGCTCTGGCAATGAACGACTCAAGCAGGTTTGAGTGCAGACCCACTTTTCTGAAAAAGGAGAGTGAGAAGTGCATTTTCGTGCGAAATCTCAAAAAGGATGTGGTTATATTCCCCGTTGCACATGCAGAGGGCAAAGTAGTCTTCCCTTCAGGTAGGGAGGAGGAATACCTCGAAAGGCTGATCTCCAACGACCAGATCGTTTTCAGGTACGTTGACGATAAAGGAGAGTATGCAGGATACCCATGGAACCCGAACGGGAGCTTTTACAACATTGCCGGAATCTGCAACGCATCCCATACAGTCTTTGGCCTTATGCCTCACCCAGAGAGGGCATTTTTCGGCTACCAGGTGGGGAAAGGAGAAGGCTACGGGGACGGATACTGTATTTTCAGGAGCGTTGTTGATTATCTCGAAAAGCTTTAGCAAAAAAAGTTTTTAGCTTGCCGCCATTTTTCTTCTCTAATGAGTATTAAAGTTAAAGACTACATGACAAAGAACGTTTACACGTTAAAGCCAGATAACACTGTCAGAGATGCTGTTGAACTTGTTCGAAAAACGGGTCACGATAGCTTTCCCGTTGTTGATGATAACATGAGGGTTGTAGGCTACATTTCTGCAGTTGACCTTCTGAATAAGCCCCCTGAAACAAAAATAAAGGACATCATGTCAAGAGAGCTGTATGTGGCAAGAGATTTCATGGATTTAAGGGATGCGGCGAGGGTTATGTTCAGAACCGGGCATTCGAAGCTTCCTGTTGTTGATGAGGATAACAGGCTTGTTGGTATTATCTCCAATGCTGATGTCATAAGAAGTCAGATTGAGAAAGTCGATCCGGACAAGGTGGAGAAGCTGAAGAAAACCATCGAGAAAGTTCATGGTGTCAGGACGGAAGTCAAAAGGGGAAAAGTTGAAACTGCAAGACTCATTCCCACACAGTCGAGAATATATGCTGATGAGCTGAAGGGGAGAATTCACGAATTGAAAAGGGGGCTTGCGGAGCCAATAGTCGTGATAAAAAAGGATTCGCGCTACTACCTCGTGGATGGGCATCACAGAGTTGTGGCTGCAGCAAAGCTGGGCATAAAGGAGCTTGAAGCCTACATTATTGAAGTTCCGGAGGATATAGAGCTTGGAATTGAGAAACTCGTCAGAAAGAAAGGGCTTAAATCCGTGAGAGATATCGAGATAATCGAGGATGTTCCACACCCGCTGGTTGAGATAACCTTCAGGAACATGGGGTGAGGTTGTGAAGGAGTGCGTTGTCTGGACAGTCAACCTTGACAGCAAGAAGAGCAGGAGTGAAGGGAGGAGAATTCCAAAGAGGTTTGCTGTGCCGAATGTAAAACTCCAGGAACTTGTTGAGGCGTGTAAACAGCTCGGTTTAAAGTTCAGGGCCGAGGAGAAGAAGTATCCCAAATCTTGGTGGGAAGAAGGTGGGAGAGTAGTGGTTGAAAAGAAAGGGAGCAAGACACACTTAATGATTGAGCTTGCAAAGAAAATTGCTGAGATTAGGGAGCAAAAGAAAGCTCAGAAGAAAGACAAGAAAAAGAAGAAAAAATGAAACTCCTTTTTTATCTCTCAGGAGATAATATTGAAATAGCGAGAAAGGAAGTTCTGACTCTTGCCGAACGCTACGGGTGGATTGAGGACTATCAGCTTGACGGCAGATTTCTGTTGCTGGATTACGCTGGGGAGAGATTTTTCAAAAGGCTTGCCTACACAAATGAGGTAATGAGAGTATACGGCATCTGCACTTTTAGCGAACTGGAGCAGGTTTTTAAGGAAATACCTGTTTACGATAAGCTTTGTTGCGTAAGGATAAATGGGGTTGAGGGGAAAACTGCCCTCGAAAAGAGGCTCGGTGCAATTCTCTGGAAGAGAGGGGCTAAGATCAGCGTTTCGAAACCTGAAATAGTTTACAAGGTTTATGTGAGTGGAGAGAAGTGCTATGTGGGAGTGCTTGAATTTGTAAGAAATACCAAACAGTTCTACCTGAGAAGGCCGGATAAGAGGCCTTTTCTAATGCCATCAGCCATAAAGCCGAAGTTGGCAAGAGCTTTAGTTAACCTGACGGGAGTTCTGGAGGGAGAGGTTTTCCTTGACCCAATGTGCGGGACAGGTAGTTTTTTGATCGAAGCTGGCCTTATGGGAATCAGGGTTGTCGGAATTGACTTTCTGGAGAAAATAGTCAGGGGTTGCAGAACAAACCTTCAGCACTATAAAATCGCGGGAGAGGTTATGCTCGGAGATGCGAGAAGGCTGCCATTCAAGGATGAGAGCATAAATAGTATAGCTACAGATTACCCATACCTCAGGTCTACCAAAGCTGCTGGAGATCTTGAGGAGCTTTATTCCAAAACCAGCGAAGAATTTCAGAGGGTGCTCAAAAAAGGATGCAAGGCCGCAATCGTTACGAACATCGACATTGAGGACTTCTTTTCGAATTTTAAATTGGAGTTAAAGACTGAGGAGAGGATACACAGAAGCCTGACCAGAAGAATTTACCTGTTCAGAAAGTAACATTTATATTATTCCAAACAAAGTAAGAGAGGGATAGCATGAAGCCAAGAGTGATGATTGTTG
Source organism: Archaeoglobi archaeon (assembly GCA_029259415.1). Taxonomy (GTDB): domain Archaea; phylum Halobacteriota; class Archaeoglobi; order Archaeoglobales; family Archaeoglobaceae; genus Archaeoglobus. The sequence continues at coordinate 15,066 of JAPDIW010000089.1, read as the reverse complement.
AAGACGACCTTGCAGTTCTTGAGGCTCTGAAGCTGATGCTTGAAGACAGTTATGAAGTTATTGTAGCCTTAAACGGCAGAGAGGCAATTTCTCTTTACGAAAATTTCAAGCCGGACATAGTATTAATGGACATCTCCATGCCAGAGGTTGACGGTGTTGAGGCAACTAAAGCCATATTAGAACGAGATCCAAACGCAGTGATTATTTGCGTTACAGCCTTCGCAGCTCACAGAGGAAAGGAGATACTAGAGGCGGGTGCCAAGGAAATCATCGAGAAACCATTCACCAGAAAGCACCTCATGGAAAGGATAGAACACTACCTTCAAAAACAGAAAGTTTAATTAATTACTGGCAAATTTTTGACCGGTATGAAGCACCTTCTCTCGATTGCTGACCTTGAAAAGGAGGAGCTGTTCGAAATTCTCAAGCTTGCTGAGAAGTTAAAGGAGGAAAGATACAAGGGTGTTGTTACCGATTATCTGAAAAATAAGAGCCTTGCGATGATTTTCGAGCTACCTTCCACGAGAACAAGAGTTTCTTTTGAGGTGGCAATGACGGATCTGGGGGGACATGCTCTTTATCTGGGCTGGGATGAACTTCAGCTTGGAAGGGGTGAGCCGATAAAAGACACTGCAAGAGTTCTCAGCAGATACGTTCATGCTGTAATGATGAGGGTGAGAGATCACAGCACCGTAGAGGAGTTTGCCAAATACTCTACCGTTCCGGTAATAAATGGGCTTAGTAACCTTGAGCACCCCTGTCAGGTTATAGCAGACCTCCTGACAATTTACGAGTACAGAGGGGACTTTAAGGATGTCACCCTCGCCTGGGTGGGGGATGGAAACAACGTCTGCAACTCCATGATTCTTGCTGCTGCACTTACGGGAATGAAGATGATAGTTTCAACGCCGGAGAACTACGACCCCAACCCGGAAATTGTTAAAAAAGCAAAGGAGATGGGAGGGAAGCTGCAGTTTGTAAGAGACCCGAAAGAGGCTGTCAAGGAAGCTGACGTCATCTACACCGATGTGTGGACCTCTATGGGTCAGGAGGCAGAGAAGGAGGCACGAATGGCGGCATTCCAACCATATCAGGTTTCAGATGAGCTGCTTAAACTCTCGAAGGATGATGTAGTGGTTATGCACTGCATGCCAGCTCACAGAGGAGAAGAGATTACAGATGAGGTTATAGAGGGCAAGCACTCAATCATATTCGATCAGGCAGAGAACAGATTGCATGCTCAGAAGGCAATACTGCTAAAGTTGCTCGGAAAAGAAAACGAAGTTTACTGATTTTCAGACTGATCTTGCTCGGTCAGGTCAAGATACATGTCACACTCGTAATACGGGGCAACAATCTTGAACCCCACCTTTTTGTAAACGTGAATCGCTCTTGTGTTGCTTCTCTCCGTTACGAGCATTATCCCCTTGAACCCGACCTTTTTGCAGTAGTCGATTATTAGTTTCATCATCTCCTGTCCAAGTCCCCTGTTCTGGTAATCCTGATGGATGAATATTGTAAGGTCAACCTTCATGTCCTCTGTAGGAACGATTACGAGGTGTCCCACTATTTTCCCGTCTTTCTCCGCCACTATGGCAAATCCGTTCTCTGCAAGATAGTCAATCCAGTTCTCGATGGCCTTCCTGCTTATCGGTGGGAGACCGAGACAGCGGTAGTCTGGATCGTATGTCTCGTACATCTCTATCAGTTTTTCCCTGTCCTGCTCGTGGATGTACTGCCTTATCAGAATTTCCTCGCCTTTCCTGTCCTTAACAACAACCGGCTTGAACTCCGGGAAGTTAAAGCGGACAGGTTTTTCACTGGCCATTACCATTTCAGACACCTAAAAGTAGTAGGGTACAGAAGTATTTATTATTTTCTCAAGAATATTAATCGTTTATATAATGATAAATTCCTACTCGATCTCTATCTTTTTTATTTCTTTCTTTGCCTTTGCAATCTCTTCCACGGCTTCAATCTTGTCAAGACCCGAATCTATCAGAGTTCGCATTGCAAGCAGTATTTCTTTAGTCGCGTTTAACATGTGCTGCATAAACTCCTCCGGAACCACATCCTCCAAATCTGGCAGGACTATCTTTATCTCCCTCATGGCCATAACATTGCTGTTGACATAAATAAACTTTCCCGAAAAATCTTTGCAGTACACCTTTAATTAAAGAATATTAAAAAACAAAAAATTTTTGTATTTCTCGACAAGGCTGGTGGTATGGCCAAAGTAAAAATTGTTGACCTAACTCTTAGAGACGGGCACCAGTCTCTGCTTGCAACCAGGATGAGGACCAGAGATATGCTCCCGATTCTCGAAACTCTTGACGAATCAGGAATTTACTCCTTAGAGGTATGGGGTGGGGCTACCTTTGACGCTTGCCACCGCTTTCTTAACGAAAATCCGTGGGAAAGGCTGAGGGAAATCAGGAAGAGAGTCAAGAACGCCAAGCTCCAAATGCTGCTCAGGGGCCAAAATCTTGTTGGCTACAGACACTATCCTGACGATATTGTGGAGAAGTTCGTTCAGAAGACGATTGAAAATGGCCTTGACGTTTTCAGAATTTTCGATGCTCTTAATGATGTGAGAAACCTCGTTTCATCCATTAAAGCAGCCAAAAAGTATGATGCGGATCATATCCAGGGTACGATTTGCTACACTATCTCCCCTGTCCATACAATAGAAAAGTATGTTGAAATCGCAAACGAGCTGGCCGAGCTGGAGGTTGACTCGATTTGTCTAAAGGATATGGCAGGCATGCTCTCCCCGAAGGCTGCTTACGAGCTTGTAAAAGCCATTAAAAAGGAAGTTGGTCTGCCGATAAACGTTCACTCCCACTATACAAGCGGAATGGCTTCGATGGCTTTGTTGAAGGGCGTTGAAGCGGGAGCAGAGATGATAGACACATGCATGTCCCCGCTCAGCGGTGGAACGTCGCATCCTCCAACTGAGAGTATGGTTTACGCTCTGAACGAGCTTGGTTACGATACTGGAGTGAAGCTGGACGTTCTGCTTGAGGCGAGGGAGTACTTTATGAAGCTGAGAGAGAAGTACTCCGGTTATCTCAGTCCTCTCTCGACAATTCCCGATACGAGGGTGCTGGTTTACCAGATTCCGGGTGGAATGTTCAGCAACCTCATTGCACAGCTTCAGGAACAGAACGCCCTCGACAGGCTTCAGGAGGTGCTTGAGGAGGTGCCGAGGGTGAGAGAGGATTTGGGCTATCCACCCCTCGTAACTCCAACGAGCCAGATTGTTGGTGTGCAGGCGGTGATAAACGTCCTCGTTGGGGGGAGGTACAAGGTTGTTACGAGGGAGACAAAGGATCTCGTTAAGGGGATGTACGGAAGGACGCCTGCGCCAATTAAGCCTGAAATCATAAAGAAGATTCTTGGCGACGAGAAGCCAATAGACTGCAGACCTGCAGACCTTCTTGAACCTGAGTTCGAGAAGAGGAAGCAGGAGCTAATTGAGGCAGGAATAGAGAATCCAAGCGATGAGGACGTGCTAATCTACGCTCTATTCCCGCAAACCGGCCTCAAGTTCCTGAAAGGTGAAATGACGGAGGAGCCGTTCCCGATAGCCGGAGGAAAGATTGAAGGAAGCTTTGAGGTTGAGGTTGAGGGGCAGAAATACGTAGTTAGGGTAAGGCCAGAAAACTGATATACACCTTTTTCTAATTTTTTTGCATGGAACTTGAGACCGAGATTATTGTCGATAAGGTGGACGTTGAAAACCCGATTTTGATAACGAGCTTTCCGGGAATAGGGCTTGTTGGAACCATAGCAACGGCACACTACATCATGGAGTTAAATCTCGAATCAATCGGGATAGTGGACTCAAGGCTTTTACCCCCCGTAGCATCTCTCTTTGAAGGCGTTATCCTGCCGCCAGTAAGAGTTTATCAGAGTGCGGATCTGGGATTCGTGCTTATCCATTCAGACGTGCCCATAATACCCCAAGCTGCCATAGATATGAGCAAGAGAATAGTTCAGTTCGCCGCTGAAATAAACGCGAGAAGGGTTTACTCTTTTGCCGGCGTTGCAACCTTTGAAGACAAGAAGAGAGTTTTCGCTGCCGCTACCTCAAAGGATCTTCTTGAAGAGGTTAAGGATCATGCCGAAATATTCAGGACGGGGACAATTTCGGGAATTGCGGGGAGCATAATGAACGAGTGCGTTGCAGCCAAAATGCCCGGAATAGTTCTACTTGGTGAAACGCTCGGCTTCAACCCCGACCCAAGGGCTGCTGCCAGTCTTATCGAAGCTGTTAATAAAATAATGAACTGGAACGTTAGCGTGGAAAAGCTGCTGAAAGAGGCGGAGATGATTGAGGCTCAGATGCAGAAGCTGGCCGAGCAGGCAAGGATGCAGGAAGAAAGGAAAGAGGAGTTCCCCATGTATGGGTGATAGCATGAAGTGTTTGGTGCTGACAGGCATATCAAGAAACGTTATTGAGGAGCTGATGAGGAGAAATATCAGGACTATTGAGCTGCGCAGTGCCCACAACGTTGCCACAGCTTTGAAAGCCGAGCCCGGAGACTATGTTTTCCTCACCCCGGCAAGGATAAACGACCTTGGCAGGGGGGTAAGCGGACTTATTGCCGAAGTTACGGGGAAAGAGGTAATGAGCCAGACCCTCTTTTATCAAACCCCACACTACATGGAGGAGAGTGAACTTACTGTGGTGAGACTAAAGCTGAAACCAAAAGGCCTCGGAAGAATGATCCAGGTAAGGAGAGGTGCGTTCCTTGAAACTATCGAGGGTGATGTGGTCGAAATGTCTTACTTCGATGCTAGGTAGCCTTTATTTTTATGCCTAAGACTGAGGCTTTTAACTTAAAAGAGGGTTGAGAGAAAGCTTGGCAAGGGTAGGTTCTCAGAGGGATTTGTTGCAGCAACTCTGCTGTACTGCATTGGGCCAATGGCGATTCTCGGCCCGATTCAGACTTGCCAGAGACATCTCCGTTCTGGTGACCAAATCACTGCTGGATGGTGCTGCATCCTCGCATCGACCTTAGGAGTGGGTGTGGCCTTCTCAAGTCTAAGCATCCTCGTATATCAGGGATTTTCTCACTCCTCGCAGCTCAGCTCAGCAGCGTTGTAACAGAGAGCCTGATAGCAGAATTCACCTCTACAGGAGGATTGATGATAATGGGGATCGGGATTAATCTGCTTGAACTTACCAAAGCTCAGACTCGGGAACATGCTTCCCGCACTAATCTTCGCACCTCTTATCGTTGTAATGCTGAATTATAAGGGAGAGCCAACTAAGTAGTTGAACCTGCAGTCCTTTATTTTCACCTTGATAAACTCTCCAACTTCTCCTTCCGTTACAACGGTTCTGTAAGAATCTAGCCTTGCCAAGTTCTTTCCATTTTTACCCTCTTTTGTGACCAGCACTCTCGCCACTTTCCCGATAAATCGCTTGTTATTCTCCAACCCAATTTCTCTCATCAAATCTGTCAGCACCCGCGACCTTTCCTTTTTAATCCATCCTGGAATGTCTTTCAGCCTTGCTGCCGGTGTTCCTTTTCTCGGTGAGAAGCGTGTGATGTTTACTATATCTGGCCTTGTTTCCTTAATAAGCTCGTAGCTCTTCCAGAAAGCCTCTTCTGTCTCGGTGGGATAGCCGACAATTATGTCAGTCGATATCAAGACATCATCGAATGACCTTCTGAAGGCTTCAACAACCTCAACGTAATCCTCAACAGTATGGTTGCGCTTCATGTCCTCCAGAACTCTGTTATCTCCACTCTGCACGGGAATGTGGAGGAACTTGTAAATCTTCTCGGTGCTGTATGCCTCGATAAGCTCGTCGAGGTTTCTGACAGCATGCTGGGGATTCATCATCCCCACTCTCACCCTGAACTCTCCTTCAATCTTCGAAATTTTCCTCAGAAGTTCTGGAAGCATCGCTTTTCCTTTATCAAGGCCGTATGCTCCTGTATCCTGAGAAGTTAGCTGAATCTCTCTGAAACCGTTTTTAACTGCTGAATCAACCTCCTCAACTATTTTTTCCATTGAGAAGCTTCTCAGCCTTCCTCTTGCAATCTTAGTTGCACAGAAGCTGCATGAACCAAGACACCCTTCAGAAATCGAAACAATAGCGATGGCGTTATTCCTCAACCTGCATTTAAGGTGTGAGAGTTCAGCCTTGTCGATGAACCTTCTCCCAGTGTAGAACCTTCTACCGTTGAATGTGGAAAGGACAGCGTCAACAACCCTGTCGAGATTGTCAGGGGAGATTGCGGAGTCTGCCAGTCCTAAAGCCTTTTCGCTGATTCTCGTCAGACATCCTGCAAGAACAACCTTCTTTCCTTTGTTCTTCAACTCAATCATTCTGCGGATGATTTTTCTCTCCGTGAAATCGATAACCCCGCATGAATTCAGCACAACAACGTTAGCATTCTCAACTGAGGATAGTTCAAAGTGCCTTGAAATCAAACCCCTCATTATGTCCGAATCCGCCTGATTCGTCGTACATCCGTATGTCTCTATTGCCACTCTTAACGTCATTTATGCAAACACTGTAAGATGGGCGGTTAAAAAGGGTTTAGGTGGTGCCTAAATTTTTTGTAAAGACTCAGTCGGAGGTTAATCATTTGGCATCTCAAATTTCACATGGTAAAAAATTTTTACAATCGATTTTATGTCTACCAAAAAGATTTTAAATGAAAAATATTCTTTATTATCATGCGTGCTGTATTGCTGGTGTTCGGAATGCTGTTGTTAGTGGCTCCGGCAAGCGCCCTGATTCCGGGAGAGTGGACTGGAGACGGGAACAACCTCGACCTGAGCGTTTTGAAGCCGGGAGATATTATCCTCTGCAGGGGTTGTGCCGGCTGGCTTGAGGACAACTTCGGCAACATTATAGGCCACTGGCACCATGCAGCCATGTATGTAGGAGATGGAAAGATGGTTGAAGCGTGGAAAGATGGTGTTAGAGTTGTGCCTGTAAGCATGGCTAAGAACGCAGACGAGGTTGCTGTTTACAGGGTAAAAACGAATGATGGCATCAGAGAAAAGGCGATAAGCTTTGCACTCTCCAAGAACGGGTATCCGTATGACTACCAGTGGCTCACCTACATCGGTGGTAAGGAGGTTTACGGCAAGAGATACTACTGCAGTGAGTTGATTTGGGCAGCCTATCTTGCAAGCGGTGGTCCTGATATAGACCAAAACCCCGGCTGGAGCTGGAAGTACGGTTACAACGTTGCACCGCAGGAGCTTGCTGACGATGGAAACACCTATCTGGTGACGCAAGCGAGTTGATGGGAACTCTAATTTTCCATTTTTTGGTTTTGAAATGGTTGAATATTAATCTAAAGAAAATTTCTAACGCACTTCAAAATAAACTGCTGGAACGCTCTTTACAGCTTCACTTTCGGCCATGTACACTGTGTGTGTTGTTCCCGGATATGAATAGAGGAGCAAGCTGAAATAGAAGGCTTCGATGTTGTCATACTTGAAGTCCACATCTACAAAGAGTCCGATGAGTTCTGCAGCAGTTGCCGCTCTGCCAGATATTTTGCCTGCAAGCACCAGAGCGTCGATGAATTTGAGGCAGTCGATGGCGAGGTGGTCGGTCGACATCGAGTGGGTTGTAAATACATAATAAGGATACGTCGAACTCCTTGCAGTGTAGCTTCCCATATAGTTCCAGCTGTCAACAGGCACAAGTCTTGCGTTTGTTGGTTTGGATGTTCCGGCAGTTATGGTTTCAGGATAAAAGTCCTTTACGTATACGTGCTCCATTGTTAGAATTGGGTCGTCATCGAGGTAGTAGACCCACTTCTCGTAGCGGTATCTGACATTCATCCAGATGTAGCAGTCATCACCGACATCAAATGGTCCTGTGACGCCTTTATCATTTCTTTTTTGGATTATATTGTACCCCGCCACGCTCCAGGAATTGATGAAGGTGTTTACAGCGAAACCAACCTTTTGGTTTTTGGCATAGTAATAATGTAAACTTCCCCAACTGTTTCCGTCAGGCTTCACGTAGCTCAAAACGACAGGCAGAGTGTACTCGTAGTAATCCTCGATAGCCCAGTAGAGGTCACTGCTAAGGGGTTGAGGCTGTTCGAGCTTTGAAATGGCTTTCTTCACCTTCTCATCCTCCCTGAACTTTAACTTGACTTCTTCGCTCCTCAAATCATCCCAATCAAGATTTACGCCTTTAACATCCACACCATTCTCCGATACTGCAACAAGAAGAATCAAGGGCTGTGAAAGTCTTCCATTTTTTCTGTATTCATTCATCCAGGCTGATTTAGCGCTGCCCAAATACAACGCTAAACTCTTCTTTCCCGCAACCTCGTATTTACCCGCATGCCTGAATCCGTCAGGGAATAGAACGAAGGTATGAAGCACTGCTTTTTCAGGACTGTCGACAGTTACAATCGCCGTGTTCTCCATCAGAACCTCCGCATAAACGGCGGTTCCAAGAAGTGTTAGTGCTATTAGTGCTGCTATTGCTTTGCTCAAAATCATCACCTTCCTTGGATATTGAATATTGACATCAAATGTTAATAAAGTTTATTGACTTGAAAAGTTAATTGTTAACTTGATAGACAATTTTAGCAGCAAATAAGTTTAAAAAATAAAATCACTCGATCTCAGCCTTCATCGTAACAAACAGCGGCCCCCTCACGTCAATCTTCCCCTTCTTCCAGAGGATGTACCTCCTAACATTTTCGTGAATGTGGAGGTTTATGTCCGATAAATTCTCAACCACCCTAGCCTTTATCTTTAACTCTTTCTCACCTTTCATTGCAGCATTCTCAATCCTCCTCGCAGCAAGATACGCAAAGCCGTCAATGTATCTGATTCCTGTCTGCACACCCTCTTCGAAGTAACTTCTCCACTTCTTTGTTCTCGGAATGCCGTAGATGTCGCCCTTGTAAACAACAACCTCATTTGCGTATGCCGGACCGCAAAGCTTTGTGTTCTCCTCTTCCTCCACCACATACACCCTAACTCTTCTGCCCATCAGCTCTCCCTCGAAGGCGAGGAAGCTGCATGGACTTGGCTCTGAAGCATGCTCTTCCGCGGTCTCCACGATACTTTGCGCAATTTTCAACCCCACAGAGGTTTGAGGCACCTCCCTGACCTTTATCTCCCTCGCTATGTCGAGGTCGCTGAGCTTGATTTCTCCGTGTATCTGCGGGTATACCATTTTTCTAACGTCATCATAGCCGTGGAGGATCATTGCGAGCCTCTCAACCCCAAGGCCGAGATTCATGACCGGATATGGAATGTCATACTCCGCCAGCGCTGTTGGAGAGTAGATGCCGAAAGTTGCTATTTCAATCCATCCGTCGCTGTACTTTGTGGTTGACCCCACCAGCTTGGGATGGAAGGCGAAAACCTCTGTTTGAGTGTCGGGGATGTAGTACTTGCTCCTTTTCTCATCCTTTTTGAATCTGAAGTTCTCGAAGCCGAACTGCCTGAGCAAAGCCTCAGCCACCGCTTTTCCGTCATCAACGCTCAACTCCTCATCTACAAGAACACAGCTTGCCGAGAAGTACGTGTAAAGCCTCGTGGCGTCTTCTCCCTGCTCCCTCCTGAAGCATCGATCGATGCTGAAGAGCTTGATGGGAAGTGGAAGTTTGTCAGCGATGTGGCTCAAGGTTATGAACCAGCCTGTAGTCATATGACTTCTGAGTGTTAGTGAGCCGGCCTGAGGTTTCAGCTCCTTGAACTCCGGAAACACCTCATCGAGGATTCTTACCGCTGTGATGTCGTCTACACCCAAAATATCAGCAATAAGGTAGCTCAAATCATCTCCGTCAACTTCACCCTTCTTGTAGCGGTGAAAAATCTCCCTGAGGGGATCCGGATTTACTTTCTTCCCCGTAATCTCCTCAATCTGCTTAACCTTCTCAGCCGACATCCCGACATTGGGTTTGGGGAGTGTTGCGAGATAGAAGCACCTATCCAATACGGCTAAAGCCTCTCTTCCAAACTGCTTTCTTACATGAACATCCTCAACGATAAGCGGGTTTACAACCTCTGAAAAACCGATTGAGAGGTAGGCCTCCCTCAACTTCTGGATTGTGGAGAAAAGTGGGTGCTCTTTTCCAAAACTCAACCCTACTCGGGGATAAAGTTCATTGGGGTTTCTCTCGGCAAGTATTTCCTTCCCAGCTTTCCATGCCATTTCGAAATCTTTCTCTGCCAGCTCCCTGTACTTTTGTGGGTCAAATTTCATAACGGCTGAGATACAAAAGGCTATTTATCTTTTTGTTTACAGCCTTCGTGCTCAAAAGGGACAAAAAGAGGGAGTCTAGAATTGCCAAGGAGAGAGTCTTTTACCTCATAAAAAGGGCTGAAGAGTGGAAAAATGTTGATTACGAGCTTGCAAGAAGATACGTGGAACTTGCAAAGAGAATTGCAATGAGATATAGGGTGAGAATTCCAAAGGAGCTCAAAATAACCTACTGCAAGAGGTGCCTCTACCCGTACAAGGCTGGAAAATTCAGGGTTAGGGTTCGCAAGGGACGTATTATTATTAGGTGCCTCAACTGCGGTTTTGAGAGGAGAATTCCCATCCGACCCAAAAGGCTTAACTCAAACCGTAAACTTTAAATTGCCACTTTGAAACTAAGTAGCATGACAAAGATTGGCAAAACAATAAGAATTGAGAGGATCATAAATAGAGATAGCGGGAACACCGTAATCGTCCCCATGGACCATGGAGTTTCCATGGGGCCGATAGAGGGGCTGAAGAACCTTGCAGAGACCGTTAATGCCGTGGCTGAGGGTGGAGCTAATGCGGTGGTTTTGCATAAGGGTGTTGTCGGCTTTGGACACAGGGGATATGGAAGAGATGTTGGTCTGATAATTCACCTCAGTGCCTCAACCTCCCTCTCCCCCGACCCGAACGAGAAGGTTCTTGTATGCACGGTTGAGGAGGCCATAAAGCTTGGAGCCGATGCTGTAAGTGTGCATGTAAACGTTGGAAGCAAAACGGAGGCGGAGCAGTTGAAAAAGCTCGGAGAAATTTCCAAAATAGCTGCCGAATGGGGTATGCCTCTGCTCGCGATGATGTATCCCAGAGGGGAGGGAATCAATCAGTTTGATGAGAAGGCAGTGGCTCTTGCAGCCAGAGTGGGTGCAGAACTTGGGGCTGATATCATTAAGACAAACTTTACCGGAGAAGTGGAGAGCTTCAGGAGAGTTGTAGAGGGGTGTCCAGTCCCGGTCGTTGTGGCTGGAGGGCCAAAGATGAGCAGTGATGAGGACATTCTGAGAATGGTCAGAATGGCGATTGATGCTGGAGCAAGAGGGGTGGCTATAGGCAGAAACATATTTCAGGCCGAGAACCCCACAAAGATGACGAAAGCTATATCGATGATAGTGCACGATAATGCAGAGGTCAGCGAGGCCTTAGATTTCCTGAAATCTTAGCTTATGTAGTCATCAAGATTTTCTATTTTCCTCCCACAGTAGTGGCATCTTGCCGTTACCTTCATTTCTTCTGTCTTGATGTAAAATCTCGGTTTTATTGGCTCCCTCTCAGCGTTGGAAATGCATGCGTGATTTGGACATTTCAGAACCTCCTCAACAACCTCTGGAGGCTGAACCTTGAACTTTCTTTCTATTTCATAGTCCCTTATCAGGTTGATTGTCGCGTTTGGAGAGATGAGAGCTATTTTGTTGAGCTCCTCGTCCTGGATAAACATTCCTTCCACCTTGACGATGTCCTTCTTGCCCATCTTCTTACTCGGAACGTTCATAGCCATCGAGACAGTTAAATCCGTGCCGGGCTGGATTTTGAGTATCCTTAAGACTAAGAGAGCCTTTCCGGCATTTATATGGTCTATGACTGTCCCTTCTCTGATCTTGCTAACAACAAGCTCCTTCACAGCATCACCTCGCTCAGTATCGCCATTCTGACTGGCACACCGTAAAACGACTGCTGGAAGTAACGGGCATGCTTGGTTGCGTCAACGGATGGATGTATTTCGTCAACTCTCGGCAAGGGATGCATGACAATCATGCTGTCCTTTGCCTTCTTCAAAGTCTCCGCAGTAATGCGGTAACTACCAGAAACTTTTCTGTACTCCTCTTCGTCCGGAAAACGTTCTTTCTGTATTCTTGTTACGTAGAGAACATCAATCTCCGAGATAACGTCTTCAAGCTTTGCTCTCTTAATCTCTCCCCCTACATCCTCTATGATGTCATCTGGGAGGGCAAGGGCTTCAGGGCTTATGAGGTAAATTTTCATTTCAAACAGTGCTAAAGCCTTTATCAGTGAGTGTATCGTCCTTGAGTACTTCAAATCACCCATGAGCGCTATTGTTATTCCATCAAGCCTTCCGCACTCCTTCTTTATCGTGTAGAGGTCGAGGAGTGTCTGTGTTGGATGTTGTCCCGCTCCATCTCCAGCGTTTATAACTGGAACTGACGAGTTCTCGGCAGCAAACCTTGCCGCTCCCTCGAGCGGGTGCCTTATCACGATTGCGTCACAGTAGCCGGAAACAACTCTGATTGTATCTGCCAGAGTTTCCCCTTTGGCCACGCTGCTTGCCTCCTGAGCCGTCATGTTGATTACATCCCCACCAAGCCTCTTCATCGCCACCTCGAAGCTCATTCTCGTCCTGGTTGAAGGTTCAAAGAACAGGTTTCCGAGTATTTTGCCCTCAAGAATTCTCAGCTTCCTTTTCCCCATTGCAACATCCTCGAACTCCTCGGCCTTTTTGAGAATGTAGGATATGTCCTCCTTATCGAGGTCGGTAATAGAAATGAGATGCTTCATCACATCTAATTGCCTTTCGGGTATTATAATTTTCACCTTGTGATGAGTTTGGTAGTAACGTTTAAATATTATCGATTTAATAAGTATCATGCCAAGCTCAACTGGATTAAAGGAGAACGTTGCAGGAGCCCTTAGCTACCTGTTAGGTCCGATTACAGGGATTCTATTCCTCATAATGGAGAAAGAGAGCCAGTTCGTGAAGTTCCATGCGATGCAGTCAACGATAGTCTTTGGCGGGTTGTGGGTTTTAAGCATTATACTTTCCTTCATACCCTACATCGGCTGGATGCTCTTGCCGCTAATCAACCTTATTGGGCTGATTCTCTGGATATTGCTAATTTACAAGGCATACAGCAACGAGTGGTTCAAGCTCCCTGTCGTTGGAGATATTGCAGAGCAGCAATTAGGTAACGTATGAAGGAATTCGAGTTTGAGTTCGACAGGAGTTTCTTTCTGAGGCTGGACTACGGAAAGGATCTGGTAAGGCAGCTTGAGGAGTTTTTAACAGACAGGGAAATACACGCAGCAAAGGTTTCAGCAATAGGAGCGGTCAGGAATGCCGTTATCGGCTACTACGATCAGGAGAAGAGAGAGTATGTGAAAAGAGAGCTAAACGAGCCGATGGAAATTATTTCCCTTCTGGGAAACGTATCTCTTAAAGACGGCAAGCCGTTCTGCCACATCCACGTTTTGCTTGGGAAAAATGGAGAAGTTTACGGTGGTCATTTATTCAGCGCTGAGGTTTTTGCCTGCGAGGTCTTCATTCAGTCAGTAAAGGGAGAAGCTCCCGAAAGAACGTTTGACGAGCAAACCGGGCTGATGCTCTGGTAGTTACCTCTTGTTCCTTGGCATGCAGATTATCTCCTTTATTTCAGCATCAAAGAAGTTGTTCATGTGAGCCGGTCTGATCACAACTGCTGTGTCAGCTCCCCTGCTTCTTCCCCCGACAGCAACAACCTCCTCAATGGGTATTGCCCCGCTATCTGCGGCCATTATCGTTATCTCCACACATACTTTCAGTCCGTGACCGAACAGTGAGCGGAGAGCTTCTGCTATGGCTTCGGTTCTGCTCACACCGCCAAGCTTCCTGCTGATGCTCCTCTCCAAACCTGACAGGATGTGGGACTGCCTGACAACTTTTGCTCCCCTTCTTCTGAGCTCATCTTCCACCTCAGGTGGCATCGTGTTCTCCCCTTCCTTGATAAATCCCGTGTGGTATGTTACAACAACAACCTGTAAGTCCTTAGCTACTTCAAGAGCCTTTAATGCCGTATCTCCGTAGGATGAGGCGACAACGAGGTGCTTTATGTTCAACTCCCTTGCTCTCTCAACAGCGAGCTTCAGCGTTTCCTCGGTGTTCTCCTTACCGGGTTTGTCGAAGTAAACTATTTTCTTCTCCATGGTTGAATTAGAGAGAGTTAAGATTTATAGGTTAGCTCGTATCGTTACCTGTCTGCCTGTTTATGAGGGAGAGAATGAAGTCCGCAATCCTCTCCACTTCATCCCTCCTGAACCACGTGTAACCCTCTATCTTCTCATCGCAAACAACTGCCAAGATTCTTCCCTGCTTGAAGTGCTCTACCTCTTCCGGTTTCTTCACAACAACAATTCTCTCTTTTCCAGCCTTGCTGAAGCCTTCTGTAATTACAAGGTCATAGTCGCTCAAGTACCCCTCGTAAATCCAGTCCAAGTTGTTTCCTTCCTCCTCGCTCACCCTCCTGATGAAAGCCAGCTTGACGGGAGAGGCGATAACCACATCCGCACCGCTGTTATAAATCTTCCAGGAGTCCTTTCCCTTCTTGTCGATTTCAAAATCACCGTGAGCGTGCCTTTTAACGACAGCGACCTTCAATCCCTTCTCTTTAAGAATAGGCATTATTCTTGTTATCAAAGTTGTCTTCCCGCTGTCTGAAGTACCAACGATGCTGAGAAGCATAATTTCTGAAAATCTGCAAGAGCTTTTAACTTTTGTTTATCTGGTTCTGTTAACTTATTGCAAAATGAAAAATAGAAAAAATCATTGAGTTGAATTCTTGAAGAAAAGGGAGTTTGGAATACGAAGAGTGGGAAAAGGAAAATCGGGGGAAATAAGGAAAAATGAAAAAGTTGAAAAAGCTCGACTAATACCTCAATTTCTTTTTTAAGTTTTCTGGTAATTTTTTAGAACTGTGGTATCCCAAATTATATTTACACTTTCTCATCCCACCACCCCCTACCAAACCACAAAACTCTCTCAGGAGGGAGCTTGTACCAGAACGCATTGATCGGTTCATCCCAGTCCAGGCTTTTGTGAG
>JAPDIW010000074.1 GCA_029259415.1 Archaeoglobi archaeon | reverse complement strand
ATCGTTCAGCAGCCTTTCAGCAGCGTTTCTGAGCTCTCTTTCAGCCAGATACCTGAACATCTCAACGAGGTGGCCTCTCTCAAATCTCGCAGGGATGAGGATCTTGACGAAGTCTTCATCCCATATTACCCAGCCTATTCCGTAGTCTATCAGCTCAAGAAGGGTAGCTGTGTCTGGGATCACCATGTTGGTGGCAACCCACATGTAGTCGACGTAGGACGATCTCGCCACGGCCTGGGTGACGACCTTCCTGAAATCAGTCTCCTTGAACTCTCACACATCCTCATCGACCTCCTCGAAATCCTCATCCTCGCCCTTCTCCACGAAATGGAGAACGATGTACTGTCCCTCGACACCCTCCGTTCTGACGAAGATCCGGTAGAGGGAGAACTGTCCCTCAAGCGCGGTCTTGATCTTCTTCACCTCTTCGGCCTCGAAGTTCCTCTCTTTGAGGACGTTGAGGTACATGGTGCCATCGTACGGATCGCGACCGATCTCCACGAGGTAATCCTCGAGAAGCCAATCGGGTAGCTCTAGCTCGATTTTCATCAGGCATCACCCTTCTCAGAACTGTTCAGCTCCTTCTGGTAGTCCCTCACGAACTCCTCCGACATCACACACCACCTCCAAAAAAGCCCCTCAACTTCTTCTCGTCCGCCTCATCCAGCACCAGGCCGGCATGCCGCCTGAGGTTCTCCAAGACGTCCTCGGCAGTGAGGCAGTGCCAGCTCCAGATGGTTCTCCAGCCGCCATTCCAGCGGCGCTCCACGAAGTCCACTCTGCAGCCCTGCTTGCGTTTGAGCGGCGGATGCGAAGCAGTTCGAGGCCGTTCCAGGTGCGGCCGAGGGATATGGTAAGTTCCTCTGCTTGCTTCTCCTTCTCCAACAACTCATCTGCCCTAACAAAACCGGACATCAGGTATACACCTCCATGAGGTCTTTCAGGTCCAAAAAATGGAACCTAATAGAAACAAATTTGATAGCAAACTGTGATGTAAGTTCATGATCTCGGGAGACGATTGCATGGATTTTGTTGCCAAAAGGTCCAAAATCGGGTTCAAGTTCTTGCGGGACGTTACCTACAAGGTGGAGAAGTACATGGAATCTCTTCCGAAGGGAACTGAGGTGCAGATTGCCGTCGTTGATGGCAAGCTCGTGATGACTCCTGCCGGCTGTGCGCTCCTGGCGGCAATTGGTGAGGCAATCTACGAGCTCGTTCTCTACAAGTTCGGTAAGTACTGCCCCGATTGCGGAAGTCCGAACCCCCCACTTAACAAAGTCTGCGAGTCCTGCGGTAGGAGACTCGACTAACGACATGTGACATCGGCCTCCTCAACCAATTTTTTACCAAAATCCGTCAGGATCACAACCCGATCAGGAACAGGGGCGTCCTCGTTCTCCACGCTGATGATGCCAAGGATTCTGCACTCCGCGAGGAACCTGTGCTGCCACGGTCTCCTGCTCAGCTCCGGATTTTTCATGGTGAGGGCCATGTCGAGGTCCTGCATCTTCACCGGCTGCATCGATGCGACAAGGCTCAGAATTTCCCCGTACTTCCCCAGCACGTACTCTACGCTGGGAATTCGCAGAACAACCTGAAGTGCGTACCTTGAGAACTTTACTCCGAGATCGTCTTTGGCCACCACCGTAAAACCGGTTGGCGTCCGTACAACGCGCTCACCGCCCGATTCGATTACTCTGTTCACGGCCTCCATTTCCTTCCTGGAGAGAGGGTACACCGTCAGACCCGTATCGGTGGCCTCCACGGCAAAATTTCTGAACGGAATCGCAGACTGCCTCCCTAGGTCGGGGTTCAGGGTCAGTTCCTCTCCGGGTTTCGGATTCGGGGACATGTTTACCACTCTCCATTTAGTAGTAAATTTTCAACTAACTGGTATTTAAATGTTTCTGAAATTCCACTAAATAGGATTTTGTAAAACCAAATTTATATGATTTCCAAAAATAAACATAGTTGAAATGACGATACACCCTAAATTTAGAGGGATACTTGAATCTATTGCAAAAAAAGGAGGGGCAGAGATCCTTGTCGCTCTCCTCTCAGGTCCAAAAAAATGGCTAGAACTGGAAAAGATAGTTAAAGAAAAGAAGTCGACAAGCTACAGGTTAAAAGAATTCATCGAAGCTGAAATTGTATACATAAAAATAGTTCACGACACACCTACAGGGTCAAAATACTATGAACTAACTCCAATAGGGCGGAAAATCGCCCAAAAGCTGAAAGAGATGCAGGATGATTACGAGGATTATCTATCCAAGGCCCCGCCCAAGGGTAAGGAGTTTCTGGACTGGGAGCCGCATTAGGATACCCTTGCGGATTTAGAATCTCGATACAAGTTTGTAAAAATTCTTACGTGGACAATATACTTCCCCACGCTCTCTCAATTCCTTTAGAATCTCTTTCACCACGTATTCGGGTATCGCTTTGGAGCGTGCAACTTCAACAATCCGGTCTTCGGGAACTCCGGACTCGTATTCTTTATCTTCCAAGGTTGCGATTATCTCGACTATTTGTTTAATTAGTTTGCTTCTTTTCTGCGAATCTTTTATTTGGACAATGGAACAATCAAGATCACCTGTTATCCGGATTAGATACCGCATCCCATCCTTTTCAACAGCGAGTGTGAGAACATCCTTAGATTCAATTACAGAGCCGACGCCTATCTCCACCCCTACAATCTTCGAGTCGAGTAGAAATTCCAAAGCACTCTTGACATCTTCAAAAACCTTATCGAGATCCATGTTGGGTCCTCATTTCTTTCCATTAAAAATGTTTGCTACATACTCCACAATCTTCTCCAGATCCTCCTCGCCGACACCAGCTCTTCTCAGTTCTTCCTGGAAAGCATTGAGAGCTTTGAATCTCAACCTCAGCTTATAGCTCTCGGAAGTTGGCAGGCATTCATCGAGAAGAGTTACGAATTCTTTCAGCGTCTTTGCACGTCTTATTCATAAACATTTCCACGACTTCGACAGCCTTCAGCATGTACTCGAAAGCCTGATAGTAGTAATTGACACCCAATCTCATTTTTAGATCCTCTAAGAATTCTACCTGACTCGCTAGCAGTTTTACAGCCTTCGTGTTCTTTGGAGGTTTTTTATCGCCCATTGGAATGCACCTCGTAACAATTGATGTTATTATTTGAAAATATGTTGTTATTATTCAGTAACCAAATAATGAAAATTGGTAACCCGGTAACCAAATTTGCTGGGGTGTTTCGGTAACCGCCCTTTTTTGCCGTTTCCTTGCCGTTTCTCTTGAAACAGTCCAAACTAACTCTAACAGAATTCTTCATCATTTTACACCTCTGAATATTTTTATTTTTATGAACTATTTAACAATTCTTAGTATCTATCACCTCCCATTTATAAATATCTTCTGAGAAATCATCGGGATTTTTATCGTCTGTTCTAATAAACAGTTTTCGGTAATACCCTGACCACTCTCCCGAAAAATTGGTTACCGGGTAACCAGTTGGTAACCAGTCCAGGTTACCGTTTTCTATTATTTGGTAACCAAATAAAATGTGAAGATAATAACGGCTAAATCCGACTTTATGGTTTCTATGAATGTTTGATGGTGCTGACAGCTCTAACATATTCCTTCCACTGTTTCCTGCACCGTCTCGTTTTTGCGACCGAGCCTGAGTTGACCATCTACCACGGTGTAGAGCATGCTGTCGGTGAGCTCGGTCCACCCGTCTGCGTTGACCTCTTCTTCCTCAGACTCTTCCCGCCCCACCTCGCTCTCCTCTCTGCTGTCGGTCAGCTCTTCCTTAGCCTCTCTCTCCTTTCTCTCGAGGTGGGTTTGGATCCCTCTCGTTCATCGCCACACCAACGAGCCTCATGACTTCATCCACCGTCAGCAGGTCATCCCTCGTAAGCTCATTGTCCTTCGGCTCTTTGTTCCTGATCTTAGCCGCAAGCTCCTCCTTACCGACCATCTTCAGAAACTGCTTCAGAGCCAGCTTGTACTCGTTCACCGTCGCCAATTTCCAGCCGTAGGTCTCAATGGCCGCCAAGATGTCTATCAGATTGTCCTCATCAATCCTGTCCAGCTCCACATCAAACCTCTCACACAAAACCCTGAGAGAGACGAGCTCCCTCTGGACCCTCGCAACACTCACGCTATTGGCCAGCCTCCAGTTCTTGTACCTCAAAATCAGTTTTTTGTTCCTGTCGGATATTGGGCTGTTGCTGAGAAGTCTTAACTCCTGTTTGAGTCTTTTCTCGTAGTCTATAGATCTCCAGGTCTCCATATCGACTCGCTTCACGATCTTAATGTGTCTCTGCTGCTATTTAAAACCTGAAAATTTGTGTCCATGCACCGGACATCCTTATTTATGCGGGGGGCGGGATTCGAACCCGCGGACCCCTACGGGACAGGGTCTTAAGCCCTGCGCCTTTTCCTGGCTCGGCAACCCCCGCTTTAACTTCTATGTGGATAAAGAAAATAGTGCTTAAAAAATCTCCGCCTCTTCGTAGACAACCATCCCCGACTCAGTAATAATGTAAGGCTTGGGTTTTCTTGAATGTTTAACTCTTCTCATCTTTACAACCTCAAGCCCCAAGGTGGGCTCATCCAACTCGCTCTTCCTCACAACCTTTAAACTGATCATACCATCACATATGTACTCTAGAATCCCGTACTTTGACGTGTTTGGCTGGTACTTGTCCGCCTCGCTGGTGATCATCGCTGTAATGCCGTTTTCCTTCAGCATTTTTCTGAACATTGCGAGCATGCTGTACCTCCCAGCGTCATCAAAAAGCGTTTCAAGAACGCTTATCGAGTCGATCAGCATCCTTCTAACCCCTAAACTTTTAATGATTTCTGGCAGGTCGCTTTCAAGCTTTTCGAGGCTTTTTTTGACTTCTGAAGCTTCAAGCCTTGCTACGTGTAGCTTATCACCAAAAGCCTCTAAATCCATCCCGACACTTTTGGCATTTGCTATAATGCTTTCCTCATCCTCGTCAAAGCTCAGAATCATGCAGGGTTCTCCATTCTTTAACCCCTCGTAGATGAAGTGTAAACCCAGCATTGTTTTACCAGTACCGTACATACCTACAACAGCTACAATGTGCCCCTCAGGAATCCCCCCGCCCAGAATTGCATCCAGTCCATCCACACCCGTCTTTAGCATCCAACCACCTCATAACACCCTCATTATCCTAGAAATTGTGAAGCCTATAACTGGATCAATTCTGACTGAGTACTTAACTATTCTCTCTTTTTCAATTTTCGGCAGCAAGCCCAAGAATTTTCTGAAGTACATCCAGCGCTCTATTGCATCCTTCTCTACCGACCACTCGAAAACAACAATCCCGTCAGCCTGGTCAAGCATCTCCTCCTCCTTTCCTTTCTCAAAAACCTCAGAAGTGAGTAGAGTTGTTAGCAGAATGCCGTTTCTAATACAATACACCCTTATACCTTTCAACAAATCAACAAAGTTCTCCCAGCCGAGCCTGTTTACAGCCGCTCTCGCCAGATCTGTGAGCGAGTCGAGAAACACGTAGGTACTGCTCTCAAGACCTTCGAAGAACTCCACAAGCTTTGTGAACAAATTCTTTTCACCCTTTAAAAGCTCAATTCCAACGCCTTTATCAGAAACCCATTTGAGCGGGACAAGAGTGTCCTTAAAATAGACATCTGCGAGGCTTATGACCTCTATATCCGGTACAACACCCCTTTCTGGAATGGCGGTTTCAAGCTCCTTCTTGACGACATCCACAGGCTTTGAAATGGATAGATGCTTAATTTTGATCTTATCAGCATTGTTGAACATTGATGTTATTGCAAACTCCCTTCCACCAGCTCCTGCGTTCTCGTAAAGTATAACCAATCCAGGAGGAAATCCCCCAAACTGCGTATCGAGAAAATCCAACCCAGTAGGAAAAATTTCAGTCAATCTCTATCACCTCATCGACCATGAGTGAAATTTGAGAGTAGTAGCTTTCATCCATCTCCTTCTCTATTGTGAAAATTGTTCCAACAAATCCTCTGAGCCTCATTTTGCCTGTTAGATGTCTCAAGAACTTGATTAACGTTTCGAATGATTTGTAGAGGGAGATTGTCGAGAGAGAGTCGAGGTAAATGAACCTGTTGTCAGAAGTTACCAAATCCATGGCCCTCTCTATCGTAACCTGAAGCTGAACCGGGTCGGGAGAGGTGAGGTAAAAGCACCTCTCCTCATCAATTACCTCTCCCCCAAGCTGAAGAGTTATGCAGTCGATGAAGTACATCCTGCTGAGGTCAACTCCTTCCTTTAAAAGCATCTTTTTCAGACTGAAGTATGGACGGTTGAGAGTAACAAAGATCCCCTCTGCAATTTCTGTGAAGTACTTGACCAATTCTATGCTCATCTTGACGTACTTTTTGGAATCAACCTTCACCAGTACGATCTCCGCCCCTCTGTCGATTGCTTCCTTGACAAGCTCAACCGCGTTTGTATTCGTAGTCATAGCCCTTCTTCACTAGATATCCATCCAGAATCACAACACCCTCTTCCGTTATGTCGTACGGAATCCACTCCAGTGGTATTTTTGTTCTGTACTTCTTCAGAATTCTCATGGCTCTCTGATAACCCTCCTCAGTTCTAAGCAGGTTGAGAAAGATGACGCTGTCAACTATGTTCTTCGTGCTGCTCCACTCTCCCTGCATTGGAGCCTCCTCAATCCATAAGGAGGTTATTTCGTACTCGTAAGAGAGGTCTGACATGTAAGCCATAGCCCTTCTGTAAAGCACCTGATCAGCCAGTGCTAGTTCGAGGTCTGTGCAGGAATCAAAAATGACTCTGTCAATGTCTTTTCCATCCATACCAAAAGTTGCGTTCAGCCCCTGAACAATCTTTTCCCTTGTTAGAGGGAGGATGAACTTGGGATCGACCCTTATAAACCTCCATTTTATTTTCTTGTAGACTTCCTGCATGAACGGGAACTTTCCAAGGTAGAGCTCGCAGTTCTTTCTGTTCATTGTGGTGGAGAGATACACAACAGTCTCGTCATTCCTTGCTCCTTCAGCAGCCCAGTGTGCAGCCAGAATTGTTTTTCCGATTCCGCTTCTCCCTATAATAAGGTTTTCAGTGTACCTGTCTAAACCCCCTCCAAGCAGTTCATCGAGTTTCTCTATACCGAACTTTGCTTCATCAGCCATGTAAATAATTTCCTATAATAGTAAATAAATTTTTCTTACAGATTTGAAATAATGCGAAGCTGTTTAATACTTTCAGATATAGTCTGTCTCATGCCTGCTGTGGTTGATGCTTCGCTGTGTGACGGCTGTGGAATTTGCGTTGATGAGTGTCCTGTTGGGGCAATAGAGCTCAACGACTACGCTCATGTTGACGAGGAAATCTGCACGGAATGTGGAGCCTGTGTGGATGTCTGTCCGACAGAGGCGATAAGCCTTGAGTAGTGCAGTCGGCTTTGGCGCTTTAAACCTCGACAAAATTTACACTGTCGACAAGATTCCGAAGGAGGATGAGGAGGGTTTCGTAATCGACCTAAAGCTTTTTCCGGGAGGCAGTGCGGCCAACACCATCGTAGGACTGTCAAGGCTCGGTATAGATACAGCATACATCGGTAAGGTTGGTAGCGACGAAGAGGGTAGAATTCTCCTCGAAGACCTTAAGAGGGAAGGTGTCAGCACCGACTTCGTCATCAAAGCGGAGGGAAGAAGTGGAACGGCGATGATTTTCGTTGATGAGAGGGGAAACAGAGCAATCTTGGTTGATCCGGGAGTTAATGACACCATATCTTACAGCGAAATAGATGTTGATTCGGCCAAAAAGTACCGGCTAATCCACCTCACTTCTTTCATATGCAAAAACGGATTGGACTCGCTGAATTCTCAGAAAAAGATAGTAGAAGAGTTTGAAGTTGTGAGCTTCGACCCCGGAATGCCGTATGCTGAGAGGGGGCTTGGAGACATTGAAAAGATACTGAAAAACACTACAATTTTCCTTCCCAACAGGCAGGAGATCGAGATACTTTTTTCAGAAGATTACAAGGAAGCAGCGGAGAGATGCATCGAAATGGGGATCGAAGTTGTGGTCGTAAAGCTCGGATCGGAGGGGTGTTGGATAAAGAGCAGTGACAAGGAGTTTACATTAAAACCACTCACCACTAAAGTGGTGGACACCACAGGTGCAGGAGATGCTTTCAACGCTGGATTCCTTTATGGGTATCTGAAGGGAAAGGACATTGAGGAGTGTGGGAAGCTTGGGAATTTCGTTGCTGCAAAATGCATTGAAAAGTATGGTGCGAGAGAAGGTCTGCCCAGAAAGATAGATTAGTCAATCTTTTCAATGACAACCTCCCCCAGACCTATCCACTTCACCCTGTAGCCGAATGCAGGAAGTGAGCTCTCCCCAAGCCCGTGTTTTTTAAGAATTGTCTTGATATCTTCGAGAGTTGATGGATTTGCTTTCTCAATCTCCTTTTTTATCTTTTCGAATACATCCTTCCTGACCGCATACTTACCCGCGAGAACGTAATCTTCGGGAATTTCTGCAAAGCTTTCAAGCTTCACAACATCCCCTTCCACCCTTTTTTCCGATTTATATTGCTTTAATGCCTTAATAACCTCCCCATACGGAATTTTTTTGCTGAAAAGGATCAAATCCTGTAAGTCAACCTTTCCCTCCCCAAATTCGTCTCTGGCTATCAAAATCAGCGGTATCGAGGAGTTTTTAATCTTCTCGACCTTCTTCTTTAGATATTCCTCCGTCCAGAAGCCTGCTATCTCAACGTAAACCTTTTTATCTCCCAGATTCACGGCGAAGTCTGGGATGAAGGCATATCTTCCTGCTTTGACAACGTCCGGCTCCCTTTCAACCTCGTAACCCAGCATCTTCATCTTTCTTGCAAACTCCTCCTCAAGCGAGGAGTCGTAAGAGATTTGCTCCTCCGTATCGGGAAGCAGGTCTTTCATTCTATCGTCGATTTCCATGATGTAAAGCCTGTCGAAGTCTGCAATTTCCGCCCTTAGGTACCACTTATTCGCCCGGATAATCCACGGGATTAGCTTAGCAAACGACACTCCGTACTTGCGCGTCATCTTCAGAAGAGTTGCCGCACCTGTAACTTCTACCATCATCTTTCCCGAATCCTCGTAAAGCTCGTACATCAATCCTAGGCGCTTTATCGCCCTGAAAATCTCCTTATGCATGTCTGAAGTCCAGAATGTAAGTCTTAAAGCGTTGAAAAGAGCTGTCTGGAGGAGAGAAAGGTTGTAAAGCCTCATGAGATTTTCTGGAGTTAAGGTTTTGAAGCCACTAAGAATTAGCTCCTCTTCCCTGTCCGCATACATTGCCCTCTCAATTACCTCAGGTGTTGTGTTGAAGTATCTAGCCGCATACTCCAAGACTTTATCCCTCTCCTTCTTTGAGGTGACATATCCATGTTCGAAGAGCAGCATTCTTACTTTTCTCGGCTCAAGCTCGCTGTCAACGTTAAAAGCGCAGCTTTTCTCTATGCAGTGATTCTCAAGCACTCTAACAAATCCCCTGACCTTCTTGAAGTTCTTTGCATTCTCAAGCTCCTTTGCGAGCTTCATCACTTTGCCGTACTTCTTCCCCAATCCACTCTTAAAAATCCTTATGACCTCTTCCGCCAGCTCATAGTCCCTTTCATCCGCAAATTTCGGAAAAATTCTTCCTTTCGCCTTTCTAACGTCAAGCAGTTCTTTTGGCAGCATTTTTACGCCTCCTTGCTGTATTCACCTCTCCCGTCCCCCTTGAGATCAACTCGTAAAGCACCGCTTCTTTCTTCCCTTTTGAGGGTCTGAGAATTCTCCCAAGCCTCTGGATGTATTCCCTTGCACTCCCGCTACCACTCATTATCACTCCCACATTAGCATCAGGTACATCAATTCCCTCATCGAGAACCTGACTGCTCACAATAGCCCTGAATCTGCCGGTTTTGAACCCCTCTAGTATTTCCTCCCTCTCGTCTCTGCCAGTTCGATGGGTTATTGCCGGAATCAGGAAAACCTTGGAAATCCGGTAAACGAGCTCGTTGTGGCGGGTAAAGATTATAATCTTGTCCTTTCTGTGCCTGTCAAGTATTTCCCTCAGCTTCAGAATTTTGTTTTTGGAATTGAATGCTATTTTTCTCGCCTCCTCCCACGCCCTCAAAGCCTCGTATGCCCTTTCATCGTAGCCTGAAGCCATAACTATTTTGTTAAAATCCTCCGACCTTCTCAGCGTTATTCCCTTCGCTCTGAGGTAGCCTTTGAAGATTTTCTCCCTCTTCTTGTACTCCTCTTTCTCATCCTCAGTCAGAGGGACAAAAATGCGCTTTATCGTGTAGCTGGCAAGATGCTTTCCGGCCAGATGGTCGGGAAGGAGCTCAAAAACTTTCCCGCCAACAACCTCCTTGAGAATTTCGTGCCTCCCGTCATCCCTCTCGAATGTTGCCGTCAGTCCAAGCCTGAAGGGCGCTGCGGACATCTGGGCTATCTGCACATACGACTCAGCAGGAAGGTGGTGCACCTCGTCAAAAACGAGGAACATGAATCTGTTGCCCAGCTTTTCCGCATTTACATAGGCAGAATCGTAAGTTGCAACGGTCAGAGGCTTCAACTCCTTCTCTCTCCCACTGAACTCTCCCACGTTCTCTTCACCGAAGATACTTCTCAGCTTATCCCTCCACTGTTCAACGAGAGCCAAAGTGGGAACAACAATCAGTGTTGGAGCTGAGATTTCGTTGATGGCTGCCATTGCAACGTGAGTTTTTCCAGAACCGGTTGGAAGGACTATACAACCCCTCTTGTCGATTAGCCACCTTTCAAGAGCTTTCTCCTGATAATCCCTTAGACTGATTTCAGCGTCAAAATAGGGTGTGGGAATTGGGTCCAACGCATTATCGACAAACCCAATACCGTTGCTCTCCAAATACTCGATTATGTCTCTATACCTGTAGGCAAGAGCCCTGTATGTCCCGCTTCGGTGGTCAAATTTAGCGTGGGGAACGTGAACATCACCTTTAATAACAATTGTCCCCCTCTCATAATATATTTCAGCAATCATTTATTCATCTCCGATTTGCAAGCCTTAAGCTTTGCTGGCAGGAGAATAACAATTTACTTCCTTCACAAACGTTTTATTTTTAATCGCAAGATGGTAGGAAAAATTTATATGGGTGGATTGAAAATTTAGTTCATGTACATTCCTGCGAGAAGTCTGGCGAGAAAGTCAGTTGTGCTTACCGATGGAACTGTTGTCGGAACGCTTTACAACATAACGGTTGATTTCAAAACTGGTACAATAGTAAACCTTCTTGTAAAGCCTGAAAATGAGATTCCCGACTTCAAAAAGGAGGAGGGGCTTTATATAATTCCGTTTGAGTGTGTGAGGTCTCTAAAAGATTTCATCGTCGTTGACAGAAGAAGAGTCAGATGAGGGACTACATTTTCCCGCCTTTAATCCTGCCTCTCTTCTTACTGCTTATCTTACTTCCTCTACTGCTCCTGATGTTCCTCTTTACAGGAACAGCGGTTTTTCAGCTCGTCTTTGGTGTAGATGCCGAAACGGCTATGCTGATTTTCCTCTTTATACTCATAGGGAGTTTCATCAATATTCCCATCTACGAGAGAGAAGGTGTGGTTTACGAGACCACATACAGAGTTTTCGGTTTGATGTATGCGGTTAAGAAAAGGCAGAAAATGGTAGTTGCCGTGAATCTCGGTGGATGCGTTTTCCCCTCAATTCTTGCCATAAAGGCTCTGTTTGATTTGCTGCATTACATCCCTTTTTCCGCCTGGCTCGCAACGTTTCTGCTGACGTCAGCGGTGATATACTACTTCGCCAGACCAGTGCCAAATGTTGGGATTGTCGTTCCCATGCTCATACCTCCACTCACAGCGGCGTTTTTCAGCTTCCTAACCCTCGTGATAATCGATGCTCCAGTCCTTCTGCTACCTAAACTCGCCTTCTCCACAGGAGTCCTTTCGGCTCTCTTTGGGGCTGACATACTGCATCTGAAGGATTTGGAAAAAATAGGTTCGGGAGTTGTAAGCATAGGCGGTGCGGGAACGTTTGACGGGATTTTCCTTACTGGAATCTTTGCAGTTATCTTTTCAGTCCTGTTTGTTTAAATCTTCGATGAGATCTCTGGCCGCCATCCTCACAGCTTCTTCACTGCTGTATCTTGGTCTCCATCCCAGCTTCTTGAGCCTTTCTATGCTGAGAAGCATCACTGGCACATCTCCCTTCCATCCCCTGTCACCTCCGGTAAACCTGAATTTTGGTGATATGCCGAGCTCCTCACTCACGATCTCAGCAATCCTCCTTACCTTAACCTGATCCTCGCTGCCGATGTTGAATAGGTTGACTTTCTCATCTCTTTTAAGTCCCACAAACATAGCTTCTACGCAGTCAGTTATGTAAATGTATGACTTGTTCTGCTCTCCATTCCCGAGAATCTCCAGTTCCTCCGGATTCCTCTTCAGCTTCATTATGAAGTCGTAAATCACACCATGGGTACTCCTTCTCCCTATGACGTTTGCAAATCTGTAAATCCACGCCTGCATGTCGAAGGTGTGACAGTAGGATTCAATCAAGGCCTCGCAGGCAAGCTTTGATGCTCCATAAAGGCTAATCGGGTGTGTGGGGTAATCCTCCGGAGTCGGAATGACTTCAGCCTCTCCGTAAACGGTTGAGGTGGAGGTGAAAATTATTCTGCCAACTCCAGCTTTCCTCATAGCCTCAAGTAGTCTGTAAGTGGCAAGAACGTTGTTTCTGTAAATTTCGTCCGGATTCTCCGCCCCAATCCTCACATCAGGGTTTGCCGCTATGTGCCACACTTCTTCAACTCCTCTCAGATAATCCACAATGTCGTCTTTTGCCAGATCAGCCTTAACGAGCTTTGCCGATTTATTGACGAACTCCTCTCTTCCGCTCGAAAGGTTATCAATAACTATTATTTCGTTCGATTCTGACAGTTTGTCCACGATGTGACTGCCTATAAATCCCGCTCCTCCTGTTATCACTATCATTGGGAAAGATTTTAAAATGAGTTGTTATATACTTTTTCTGCACAACGCAGAGAGGTGATATGGTGCTTCCAAATCAAATGGTAAAGTCAATGATCGGGAAGATCATAAGGGTAGAAATGAAAGGAGAGGAGAACCAGCTAGTCGGAAAACTTGAGGGTGTTGATGACTACATGAACCTGTATCTAACCAACGCAATGGAATACAAAGGAGAAGAGAAGGTCAGAAGCCTTGGAGAGATAGTCCTTAGAGGAAACAACGTTGTTCTTATACAGCCACAAGAAGAATGACCGAGTTTCAGATTACTGATACTAGAGAAGAAATTTTAAAGATTCTCGAAGAGAGAGGAGCTGTTCTTCAGAAAGATCTATGGAAGGAGCTCAACATAGATAGCAGTAAGTGTTCGAGGATTCTCAGGAAACTCGAGAAAGAGGGTTTGATAAAGAGAGTTGAGGTTGTAGTTGACGGTGTAAAAACCTTCAAGATAATCCCTGCAGGAGCGGAAGAGGAGGAAGAAAAGGAGGAAGAACTGGACTTAAAGGCCGTTCTCGACAGAATGGAAGAAGTTGCAGGCTATCCGCCATGCTTTGCCTGCACAGA
Organism: Archaeoglobi archaeon; assembly: GCA_029259415.1. Lineage (GTDB taxonomy): Archaea > Halobacteriota > Archaeoglobi > Archaeoglobales > Archaeoglobaceae > Archaeoglobus. The sequence continues at coordinate 5,150 of JAPDIW010000074.1, read as the reverse complement.
GATCGACTGCGATGCCAAAGAATGTATAAAGCTTGAAGTATGGTTTTTGAGCAAGTGCAGAATGCTAAGCTAAGTTATTTAACACGTTTGTCTAATGTGAGGGAGAATGAGTGAGGATATAAAGGAGATCCTTGGCGGGCTGGAATTTGAATCCACAAAGGATGTTTCCGTTCCTGAGAGGTTAATAGACCAGGTTATCGGTCAGGATCATGCGGTAGAGGCAATAAAGAAGGCTGCAGTTCAGAAAAGGCATGTGATGCTCATAGGCTCCCCTGGAACAGGAAAGTCTATGCTTGCCAAGGCGATGGCAGAGTTGCTGCCAAAAGAGGAGCTTGAAGATATCTTGGTCTACCCTAACCCTCAGGATCCAAACCAGCCAAAAATCAGGCTTGTTCCGGCAGGAAAGGGAAGGGAAATAGTTGAGGCGTACAAGGAAGAGGCGATGAAAAAGGCTCAGGCAAGGAACTTCCTTATTTTCACTCTCGTCTTCCTCGTTATAGGCTACACGGTTCTCACCAATCCCGGAAACCTGATCTGGGGCATTATTGCTGCGGTGCTGATACTGATGATGTCCCGCTACTTCGTCCCGAGAGAGGACAGAAATGTGCCAAAGCTGCTCGTGGACAATTCTGAAAAGACAACCGCTCCATTCGAAGATGCCACTGGAGCTCATGCCGGAGCGCTGTTTGGTGATGTCAGGCATGACCCCTTCCAGAGCGGAGGCTTGGAAACACCAGCACACGAGAGAGTCGAGGCTGGAGCAATTCACAGAGCTCACAAGGGAGTGCTCTACATTGATGAGATAAACACCCTGACAATCGAATCACAGCAGAAGCTTCTCACCGCCTTGCAAGATAAAAAGTTCCCCATAACAGGCCAGAGTGAGAGGAGCAGTGGGGCGATGGTTAGAACTGAGCCGGTGCCATGCGACTTCATCCTTGTCGCTGCTGGCAACCTTGATGCTCTCATGGGCATGCATCCCGCGCTGAGAAGCAGAATCGAAGGTTACGGCTATGAGGTGTACATGAACGACACGATGCCAGACACTCCTGAAAACAGGCAAAAGCTTGTGAGGTTCGTGGCTCAGGAGGTTGTCAAGGACGGCAAGATTCCTCACTTCGACAAGTATGCTGTGGCGGAGATTATCAGGGAAGCGAGGAGAAGAGCAGGGAGAAGGAACCACCTCACGCTAAGATTGAGGGAGCTTGGAGGGCTCGTAAGAACTGCTGGTGACATTGCAAAGAGTGAAGGCTCTGACATTGTGAGGCTTGAGCACATTCTTAAAGCGAAGAAGATAGCCAAAACAATAGAGGAGCAGCTTGCAGACAAGTACATAGAGAGGAGGAAGGACTACAAACTCTTCATTACCGAAGGTTATGAAATCGGCCGTGTTAATGGTCTGGCTGTTATAGGTGAATCTGCAGGGATAGTCCTGCCAATCATTGCTGAGGTAACACCCTCAATGAGCAAGTCGGAGGGAAGAGTTATAGCTACAGGCAGATTGCAGGAAATTGCCAGAGAGGCTGTGATGAACGTCTCTGCAATCATCAAGAAGTACACAGGGAGAGATGTGTCAAACATGGATGTGCACATCCAGTTCGTTGGAACCTACGAAGGAGTTGAGGGCGATTCAGCAAGCATAAGCATAGCAACAGCCGTTATCTCGGCAATAGAAGGCATACCCGTTGACCAGTCTGTTGCCATGACGGGAAGTCTTTCGGTGAAGGGAGAAGTGCTGCCAGTTGGAGGAGTGACTCAGAAAATCGAAGCGGCAATTCAGGCAGGGCTTAAGAAGGTGATCATACCAAAGGACAACATAGACGACGTGCTGCTCGATGCAGAACATGAGGGCAAGATCGAGGTAATCCCGGTTTCGAGAATCAACGAAGTTCTTGAGCATGTACTAGAGGATGGTAAAAAGAAAGACAGGCTGATGAGCAAGTTTAAGGAGCTTGAGCTGGCTGCAGTGTGATTACTTTTCTACAACTATTAACTTTCCAAACCCCTCTTTTATATCCGCCTTTAGGTTTTGACCCTCAAAGACCTTTTCAAGAAAAGTTCTTACAAATCTCTTGATTTTCAGGTCGTTGAGTATGAGCGTGTAAACACCATCTCCCTCATCCTTTATCTCGTACCAGTTGGCTTTCTCCACATACCTGAGAATTTTCTCAACTGTATCAAGACCCTTCATCTTGTACTGCAAAGCGTGGCTTAAGCCAATCTCTTCCATCTGCCTCCAGAAGTCAGAGTTGTCGGAATCTTCAATTTCGTTGAATATTACTCTCCAGTGCTCTATATCGAGTATCATGTGTTGTCTCTTTGCCAGATAATCCATCCATGCTTCAAGTGATTCTGAATCCACACCGAGTCGGTAGATATCGTAACCAAGGTTAATAAGTTCACGAATAATCTCGCTTGTGCTTTTTCCGGTCATTTTCTTCAACTTCTCCAATTTTTGCTTAGAGGTGTTGTCGAGAGATACACTCAACCTTTCGGTCATTGTTCTTTCTCGACGCGGTTTATTAATTACTCTTTCGCACGCAAATTTATACATCCCTCAGCAGTTAAGAATAAAATTGCATAAAATTGTTCGATTTTTCACAAAAATATTCATTTTTAATCAGTAATCCTAAATAAAGTTAAATATCAATAATTTAACTTATTTTTGGTGATAAATAGATGAGAGGTTTGAGGAGGGGGTTTAGATGACAGACCCCATGGAGGCTATGAAAAAGGAGTTTGAGAACCGCATAATTCCCCCGAGCTGGAAAGATAGAGTTTGGGATATAGGGGACTACAGAAAGTTTCACGAGGACACGATAAAGGATAAAGAGTCGATTGAGAAGTGGTGGGAAAAGTGGGCAAACGAGATTTTCTGGTTCAAGAAGTGGGACAAGGTTCTTGACGACAGCAACCCGCCATTCTACAGGTGGTTTGTCGGAGGAGAGACGAACCTTGCCTACCTCTGCACGGACTGGCAGATTGAGCAGGGAAGGAAGAACAAGGTTGCAATAATATGGGAGGGCGAGCCTGTTAAGGAAAACGGTGAACCGTTAGAAGTTAGAAAGCTCACATACTACGACCTTTACAGGGAATCCAACAGAATTGCTGCAATGCTGAAGGATAAGCTCGGCGTTAAGAAGGACGAAATTTTGACCTTCTACCTTCCCATGATTCCTGAACTGCCGCTTTTCATGCTCGGTGTTCAGAGAATTGGAGCGAAGCACAGCATCGTTTTCAGCGGTTTCAGCGCTCAGGCTTTAGCCGTCAGAATCATGGATGCCGGAGCAAGGTATGTTGTTACTGCCGACGGAGTTTACAGGAGAGGAAAAATTCTCAACCTGAAGGCGATAGTCGATGACGCTGTTAAAATCTGCAAGCAGGAAGGGCACAAGGTTGAGAAGGTTATAGTGGTCAAAAGGGCGGGAAATGAGATTTCGTGGGATGAAAGCAGGGACGTGTGGTTTGAAGATCTGATGGAAGACATAGGGAAGAACGTTAAGGTTGAATGCGAGAAACTAGGTTCTGAGGACTTCAGTTTCATCCTCTACACCTCAGGAACGACAGGAAGGCCAAAAGGTGCGCAGCACTCAGTTGGCGGTTACGCCGTCCACCTCTATACCACAATGAAGCTCATATTTGATATAAAGGATGATGATGTCTTCTGGTGTACAGCGGACATTGGATGGATTACAGGCCACAGCTACATTGTCTACGGGCCTTTGATGACGGGTGTCACTTCAGTCATGTATGAAGGTGCTCCGGACTTCCCCGACATTAGCAGATGGGCGGCGATGATTGAAAGGTACGGTGTGACGATATTCTACACCGCTCCAACAGCCATAAGAATGCTCATGCGCTTCCCGGAGGAGAACTACACTAAATACGACATGTCCACGCTCAGAATAATCCACAGTGTTGGGGAGCCAATCAATCCCGAAGCATGGAGATGGTACTACAGGGTGTTTGGAAAGGAGGATGTGGTTTGCTCAAGCACATGGTGGATGACGGAAACTGGAGGAATGCTGACAGATCACTTCCCGGGATTGGGCAAAATCATCCCGCTTAAGCCTGGAACAAATGGCTACCCCATTCCGGCATTGAGAATGGAAGTTCTTGACGATGAGGGCAATCCCGTGAAGCTAGGAGAGAGGGGTTATCTGGTCATCTCAACACCTTGGCCCGGAATGCTCATGATCCTCTTCAAGGACCCCAACAGATACATCGACGTTTATTTCGGCAAGTACAAGAGCAAGGGCTGGTACTTCTATACTGGCGACTTCGCCATGTTCGACGAAGATGGTTATGTCTGGGTGCTTGGAAGGGCGGATGATATTCTGAAGGTTGCAGGACACAGAATCGGTACTGCCGAGATTGAGTCTGCCATGGTCTCACACCCAGATGTTGCTGAAGCAGCATGCGTCGGTAAATCCGACCCGGTCAAGGGAGAGATTCCTATAATCTACACAGTGCTGAGAGATGGCGCTAAACCATCTCAGGAAATGGTGGAAAAGCTGAAGAGACATCTCAGAGCAACTCTTGGACCTGTGGTTGCAAGTGATATTATAATAACCTTTGTCAACACCCTGCCAAAAACAAGAAGCGGTAAGATAATGAGGAGGTTGCTGAGGGCTGTGGCTGAAGGCAAGGAGCTTGGAGATATTACAACCCTTGAGAGTGAGGTGGCTGTCGAAGAGGCGAAGAAAGCCTATGAGATGATTAAGTTGGCCCTTGAAGGGGCAAAATCCTAATTTTTTGATAATTGAATGAGTGATGGGTATGATCTGAAGGAGGTTGGAATGTATAGAGTGGTGGGCGAAGCCGGCAGTTCTTGGTCTCATGGGTTTTGCTCTCACGACAATGGCGATGGGGCTGCATCACACGGGCTTGTGGAATCAGGAGCTACTTGCCCCTCGCCATAGCCTTCGGTGGTACTGCGCAGTTCATAGCGGGTGTTATAGACTCCAGGAAGGAGAACATCTTTGATGTTCTGCTTTCTTAATTTTTTGTTATTTTTTATCCAACTGTAGTATCCCGAAATAACTTTACACTCCAACAAGATTACCACGTGAGGAAACTAACAAACAAGGACATAGCAAGAATGGTAAAGCAGGCTTAAAGGAAAACCGATAACAAAGATAGCGGAATTC
>JAPDIW010000096.1 GCA_029259415.1 Archaeoglobi archaeon | reverse complement strand
CATTCGGATTGCGACGATTGCACCGCTATACGAGTAGATCCGTGTATAAGTATGCAGTTCTGAACGTCCTTTTGATTGGCTTGGTTGCTGCTCTGGGCTTTAGGGAAAAGAAGGTACTGCAGAGATTGGCTGAGATGTGATTTGGTAAGGACCCTAAAGGTATTTATTTTTTGATGTAATTTACACACACCATGTCCGAAAAATATTTAATTTTGACTCTGTTCTTGGCCGCACTGCTAATCCATGGATGTGTTCAAGAGGAGCATCCCCAGACCTTCTCAATCAGGTCTGTTTTTGAAGATGGAGACAGAATACCGGCAAAGTACACGTGCGATGGTGCCGACGTCTCACCCCCTCTCTACATCGAGGGTTTGAGGGAGGAAGTGAAAAGTCTTGTTATAATCTGTGAAGACCCCGATGCACCCACGGGTGTTTTTACGCACTGGATCGCGTGGAACGTGGAACCGACTTCGAAGATCCCTGAAAACGTGCCAAAAACAAAGTACGTCGAGTCTCCAAAAATGATTCAGGGGAGAAACGATTTTGGCAAAATCGGTTACAACGGGCCCTGTCCTCCAAGCGGTGAACACAGGTACTACTTCAGGGTTTACGCTATTGACACACTTCTGCAAGGGGATTACAGCAGAGAGGAGTTGCTTAGCGCCATTGAAGGGCACGTTTTACAGTACGGCGAAATTTATGGTTTTTACAGCAGAAAAAGGGAATAATAATTCCTCAATGGTTGACAAATACTCCGTTAATTTTTTATTCTTTTGAGGATGGCGAGTAAGAGAGGTGGTCAAAATTCTGATTGAGGTGAGATTTCACGGTAGAGGAGGACAGGGAGCGGTAACAGCAGCCGATCTGCTTGCCGTTGCAGGATTTAAGGAGGGATACTACACCCTCTCCTTCCCAATGTTTGGAGCGGAGAAAAGAGGCACTCCGGTCGTCTCATTTCTCAGGATTTCCGATGAACCAATAGTTGCAAGGGATGAAGTTTACAATCCAGATTACGTTGTTGTCCTTGACCCAACCGTTATGGAGACAGTAAACGTCGTTTCCGGGTTAAAGAGGGGTGGAATGCTGATCGCGAATTATCCAAAGAGTTCTGAGGATCTTAAGAAGAAAGTCAAGGCTGATGAGCTGGGAATAAAGGTCGCAACAATCAACGCAACGAAGATGGCAATGGAGGTTCTTGGGAGACCGATAACCAACACCGCTATGGTTGGAGCTTTTGGCGGAGCTACAAGACTCATCTCTCTCGAAACGCTTGTAGAGGTCGTAAAGGAGTGGTTCAAGGGTGAGCTTGCTGAGAAGAACGCGAAGCTGGTTGAGGAGGCTTATCGTTACATGATGGAGGTGTGCAGAAATGAAGATTAAACTCAATCTCGGGGCGATTTCGGAACCAATGCAGTCGGAGAATTTCAAAACGGGTGATTGGGGCACTTATTATCCGATCGTTGATAAAGAGAAGTGCACAGGGTGCAAGACTTGTGAGCAATACTGCCCTGACTCATGCATTGAGGTTAAAGAGGTTGGAGAGGAGAAGTACGCTGTTGTAGACTACAACTACTGCAAGGGATGCGGCATTTGTGCTTCAGTCTGCCAATTTGAGGCGATTAAGATGGAACTCAAGGACATATTCAAGGTTTGAGGTGGTTAAAATGAAGAAAGTTGTGAGAGGTTTTTACTCGGTTGCGTATTCGGTAAAGCTCTGCCGTCCCAACGTCATTTGCGCTTATCCCATCACCCCTCAAACTGAAATTGTCGAAAATCTCGCTGCAATGTATGCCAACGGAGAACTGGGAGAAGCTGAGTACATCACTGCTGAGTCAGAGTTTGGAGCTGCAAGCATTCTTGTTGGGGCTTCTGCTGCTGGTGCGAGGGTTTTCACGGCAACGTGCAGCCAGGGTTTGATTTTAATGAGTGAGGTGCTGTTCAATGCTGCTGGCATGAGACTGCCGATAGTGCTTGTTAACACTAACAGAGCTCTGTCAGCCCCGCTAAGCATCTGGAACGACCATCAGGACAGCATGGCGATGAGGGATGCGGGAATCATGCAGGTTTACGTTGAGAACAATCAGGAGGCTCACGACATGATTCCGCAGGCCTACAAAGTTGCGGAGAACAAGAAAGTTCTCCTTCCGTTCATGGTCTGCATGGATGGCTACAAGCTCACCCATGCCTACGAGCCAGTTGATCTGCTCGAACAGGAGATGGTTGACAGCTTCCTTCCACCTTACGAGCCAGCTGCCTACATGACCACAAAGAAGCCGCTTGCCTTCGGCTGCTACGCCCCACCGCACATCTACATGGAGTTCAGGGTTGCGATGCAGCAGGCGATGGAGAGGGCCAAAGACGTTATGCTTGATGTTTTCAAGGAATGGGCAGAGGTCAGTGGAAGGGACTGGGGAGGACACATCACTGTGGATTTCCCGGATTCGAAGATTTTCGTTGTCGCGATGGGTTCAGTTGTGGGCTTGCTCAGAAAAGTTGTTGAGGAACTGAGAAATGAGGGCCTGAGTGTTGGGTTGATCAAAATCAGAACCTTCAGACCATTTCCGGTTGAAGAGATGAGAGAAGCCTTAAAGGATGCTGAAAAAGTAATAGTGCTCGACCGCTCGGTCAGCTTCGGCTACGAGGGGCCGGTTTCAATTGAACTGAAATCCGCAATCTACGGTTACAGCAGTGCTGAAATCTACTCCTTCGCTGTGGGACTTGGTGGAAGAGATATGCCAAAGGACTTTCTTGCGAAGATTATCAGGGACGTTGGTGAGGGCAAGGAGAAGCCTGGATTTGCTTTTAAAGGCTACCAAGAGTTCGAGGAGGTGATACCGTGAAGTACTTCGGAAGCGGTCATGGAGCTTGTCCGGGATGCGGATTGCCGATTGCAGTCAAAACAGTGCTGAACGCTCTTGATGGGAAAGTATTTGCCGTCAACTCCACAGGCTGTCTTGAAATCATAAGCTCCCAGTACGGTAAGAACGCTTGGGGCGTTCCTTACATACACTCACTCTTCGAGAACGCTGCAGGAGTTGCTGCAGGAGTTGAGGCTGCTCTCAGAGCAATGAAGAGGAAAGATGAAGGATACGTTGTGGTCTTTGCGGGAGACGGAGCTACTGCAGACATAGGAATCGGAACGCTCAGCGGGGCATTTGACAGAAACCACGACATACTGTACATCTGCCTCGATAACGAGGCTTACCAGAACACCGGACACCAGCAGAGCGGCTTAACTCCTCCGGGAGAGTCGACAACAACAACACCGGCAGGAAAAGTCCTCCCCGGCAAGGTCGGGAGGAAGAAGGATATGCTTTCCATTGCCGTCGCTCACGGCATTCCATACGTTGCATCTTCATCTGTTGGATACGTCTCAGACATCAGGAGAAAAGTTAAGAAGGCTGTAAAGTTCGAGGGGGCAAAGTACATCCAGATTCACTCCCCCTGCGTTACTGGCTGGGGTATTGATGGCAGCATCGCCATAAAGGTCGCAAGGCTCGCAGTAGAGACGGGCCTATATCCGCTCGTTGAATACGAGTACGGAAAGCTGACGTCGGTGAGAAAGATAAAGGACAGAAAGCCTGTTGAGGAGTACCTGAAGCTGCAGAGGAGGTTCAGACACCTCTTTACCCACGAAAAAGGCAAGGAGATGATTAAGCTTCTCCAGAGGTTTGCTGACGAGAATGCCGAGAGGTACGGGCTTGACTTGAAGAAAGAATGATTCTTCCCTTCATTTTTAAAGTTGTCGTAATAAGCAGCTCCGGCGCTCTTGCTCCTGGCCCTTTAACGGCAGCAACTGCTGCAATAGGCCTGAAGCGCGGGTGGAAGGGCGGTTTCTGGGTGAGTGTTGGACACGCTACGGTTGAGTTACCTCTTGTTCTTCTGATTGCAACAGGTGTGGCAGTAGCTTTAACTCAACCTGCTGCAGTATCTTTCCTAAGCATAGCAGGAGGAGCGATGCTGATTTTCTTCGCATTTATGACAGCAAAAAGTGCATTTTCCAAGGCAGAGGAGAGGTCTGAAAGCTCCGCCAATCCCTTTTCAACGGGTGTTGCTCTCTCGGCATTGAATCCGTTCTTCATTGCGTGGTGGGCAGGAGTAGGAGCTATACTTGTAAGCGAGGCCATATCGCTCTGGGGCTATGCCGGAATAGCCGTGCTCTACCTGAGCCACGTCTGGCTTGACTTTGTGTGGCTGATTCTGCTTGCTCACATCACTTCACTTGCCATTTTCAGCACAAGAGCCTACAGAATTCTGCTTATCTCTCTGTCAGCGCTCGTTTTCCTCTTCGGAGTTGATTTCATCAGCTTTGGGGTATCAGGCAGGCACGTCTTGCCTATCTAAAGCCTCAGAATGTCCAGCTTCGGCATCCTTAGTATTCTCTTTTCCTCAGCCATCTCGTAGAGCTTTTTCAAGGCAACTTCAACACTTTCCAGCATGTTGTATGTGTAGTCGTTAACATACATCATTGCAAACCTTTTGGCCCTTTCCTTGTCTAATCCTCTCGAGTACTTCATCGCGTACTCTATTGCCTCATCCGGATTCTGGAGGGCAAAGGCTATGCTCTCTTTCATAGCTCTGAGAAACTCTTTCTGTACATCCTCGCTCAAATCCCTCCTGATGGCATTTAGGCCGAGAGGTAAGGGAAGCTTTACACGCTGGCTCCACCACTCCCAGAGGTCGAGAATGCACTTCAGGTCATAATCGGAGTAAGTGATTTGTCCCTCGTGAATGAGCAGCCCCGCATCGCATTCATCATTCAGCACCGCATCGATAATTCTATCGAAGGGCATTTCAACTGGCTCGAAATCATCTACAGCAAGCTTCAGCAGAAGGTTGGCTGTCGTATATCTTCCAGGAACGGCTATCCTCTTACCTCCAAGCTCGACCTCTTCTTTGGAAACAACAACCGGGCCGTAACCGTCACCCACGCTAGCTCCAGCAGAGAGGATGCGGTATTTGTCTTCGAGGAGTGCATAGGCGTGAGCTGAGATTGCAGTCACCTCGTATTCTGCGTTGAAGGCTTTCCTGTTGAGCGTCTCTATGTCCTCAATAACGTGCTCAATCTCAAGCCATGTATCAATCTTGCCGTGGGTCATTGCATAGAACATAAACGCATCATCAGCATCCGGAGTGTGAGCCACCTTTATTTTCATGGTTTTTTGCTTTTTTCAGATTTTAAATGAGTTTTGACTAGAAGTTGGCAGGCTCTTTGTATTCTGGAAAATTTGCTTTCATGTAGTGCGAATTTAACAATCGAACAATTCCTCATAACAGAAATTTTTTATATAGTTATATGACAACAGTACGTATGCCAATTGACCCCGCTTATTACCAGCTCGCCGAGTACCTCGAAAGTTTGCCAAAGTTTGACCAGTTTAGCTCACCTAAAGAGTTCAGGGAGGCAATAAACCAAATCTATGCAGAAAGGAACAGGCAGATAAGTCAGTTTGAAAAAGTTGAGAGAGTCGAAGACAAAGTGATAAAGGGGAGAAACGGAGATATAAGGATCAGAATTTACCAGCAAAAGCCGGATTCCCCCGTTCTGGTTTACTATCACGGAGGCGGATTTGTAATTTGTAGCATCGAGTCCCACGACGCCCTTTGCAGGAGAATTGCGAGACTTTCAAACGCCACTGTTGTTTCCGTCGACTACAGGCTCGCACCGGAGCACAAGTTCCCGGCTGCAGTTTACGACTGCTATGACGCGACAAAGTGGGTGGCTGAGAACGCTGATGAGCTTAAAATCGACCCCTCAAGGATATTTGTTGGTGGAGATAGTGCGGGAGGAAATCTCGCTGCTGCAGTCTCAATAATGGCAAGAAATAACGGAGAGAATTTCATAAAGCACCAAATCCTTATTTATCCAGTAGTAAATTTTGTAACCCCCACTCCATCGATTTTGGAGTATGGTGAGGGTCTTTGGATTCTCGATGAAAAGATAATGAGGTGGTTCTCGGAGCAGTACTTCTCCAAAAAGGAGGATATGTTTAACCCACTCGCGTCCGTAATTTTCGCCGATCTCGAAAACCTTCCTCCAGCACTGATCATCACTGCTGAATACGACCCGCTTAGGGATGAGGCGGAGATTTTCGGACATATGCTGAGAAAGGCTGGAGTTGAGGCAACCACCGTCAGGTATAAAGGTGTACTGCACGGATTCATCAATTATTACCCTGTGATCAAGGCTGCAAGGGATGCAATAAATCAGATTGCCGCTCTTCTCGCTTTCGGCTAAATCCTCTTCCCAAAATTTTTTGCCAGCGTGAGGGCAAAGCCGATAGCCTTTTGCACATCTGGGTCTCCCAAAGCTTTCATTGCTTCCATCATGCTCATCTGCTCGTAAACCATGGATTCTTCAAAGGCATCTATGAACCTCTTAATAACCTTAAGGACTCTCTCGTCAACGGAAAGTAGTATCTTCAACAGCAGCTCGAACCTTTCTGCAATCTCCCCAATCTCTTCGGGTGTGATGGGTACTTTAAACTCGGAAAGCTTCACTATTTCGTCAAAGACGCCTTTCCTTTCGAGAATCAGGAGCTTGTCAATGGCATCGAGAATCTCGTCGTGATTTTCAACAACTTTCTCAAAAATCTCGTAAATCGCCTCGGCTGCTTTGGCAAACTTGTCTGCTGAGATCTCCGACATCCCTACACCTAAAAAATAAAAGAAAGCTTACTTCTTTTTCTTCTTAATTACTTCCTCAAGTCTTTTCTCAAGCGGCTCTTCGTGAGTGTAAGGGCACATGAGATAGTGCTCTACAGCCTTTGCTATGGCATCTTTCGTTGCAGTCTCTCCAGTTTTCTTCTTCAACTCCTCAAGTACGTTCTCTGGCAGTACTGTTTGAGCGTGAACAATTTTCACCATCACGACCACCTATCATTATAATGAACACTACCATATTTAAGTTTTTCTCATAATTACCATTTTGAAATTCATTTTTTGTTTCCCCTCACCATAGCAACTTTTCCGGTTCTTGCAAGCTCCTTGATGCCATACTGCCTCATCAAATCGATGAACGCTGAAACTTTGTCTTCATCACCGGTTACCTCGATTATAAAGCTATTCCTCGAAACATCAACAATTCTCGCCCTGAAGATGTTGGTCAGCTCAACTATCTCTCCCCTCTTTTCAGGAGGTGCGTGAACCCTGATGAGGCAGAGCTCCCTCTCAACTGAACTCTCCGATATCTCACTGACTTTAATTGTCTCGATGAGCTTGTTAAGCTGCTTTATCACCTGCTCGACGACCTTGTCATCTCCCTCAACAACAATCGTCATTCTTGAAAGATCTTCTTTCTCTGTGGTGCCAACAGTGAGGCTTTCTATATTAAACCCTCTCCTCCTGAACAAACCAGCGACTCTCGCAAGGACACCGGGCTTGTTCTCAACCAGAACAGCTATCGTGTGCTTCATACTATCACCTCACTCCTCATCGATAATTTCTTTAAGTGAAGCTCCTGGTGGGACCATCGGAAAGACGTTTGCCTGATAGTCGACTCTGAAGTCTATGACCACTGGAGCATCAATTTCTTTTGCTTCCTTGAGGGCGTCATCAACTTCCGATGGTTTCTCGACAGTAATTCCTATTGCACCAAATCCTCTCGCTATTGCCTCAAATCCCGTTTTCTCGCATCCAATGCAGGTTGCCGAGTACCTTTCCTTATAGAACAGCTCCTGCCACTGCCTGACCATTCCCAGATAACCGTTGTTTAGAACCAAAACTTTCACCGGAATCTCGTAGTTGACGCATGTCGCCAGCTCCTGAATGTTCATGAAGAAGCTGCCGTCTCCGGCGATGTCGATAACAGTTTTTTCAGGGAAAGCGACCTGCGCACCCATTGCTGCAGGAAAACCAAAGCCCATCGTCCCAAGGCCACCGCTCGTTATGAATTGTCTCGGATACTTCACCTTGAAAAACTGAGCAGCCCACATCTGGTTTTGCCCAACTTCTGTTGTGACGATTGCATCAGGCATGATCTCGCAGGCTCTCTCAATCACATACTGCGGCTTGAAACCCTCCTTTTTGTACTTCAACGGATACTTCCTCTTCCAATCGTTCACCCTGTCTTCCCATTCCTTTCTCTGCTTGTACTCAACTGCCTTCTTCAGCTTTGCAAGAACCTTTTTTGCATCTCCGACTATCGGCACATCAACGTTGACGTTTTTGCCTATTTCTGCAGGGTCAACATCGATGTGGATTATTTTGGCATTTGGAGCGAACATCGCGACGTTTCCGGTGGTTCTATCACTAAATCTGCAACCGACCGCAATAATCAGGTCACTCTCACTTAGAGCATAATTGGCGTACTTTGTACCGTGCATCCCGGCAAATCCCAGTGATAGGGGATGAGTTTCAGGAATCGAGCCTTTTCCCATCAGCGTGGTGACAACAAAAGCAGGAATCGTTTCTGCAAGTTCGACAAGCTCTTTTGAAGCGTTTGAAAGGATAACACCACCGCCGGCAAGTATAACCGGTCTTTCGGCCTTCATTATCAGTTCGGCCGCTCTTGCTATCTGCTTCGGATGTCCTTCAAGCTTCGGTTTGTATCCGGGTAGACTGACTCTTTTAGGGTAGTTGAAGTCAATATCGGCGGTAGTGACATCCTTCGGAAGATCAACGAGAACAGGACCGGGCCTGCCCGTTGAAGCAATGTAAAAAGCCTCCTTTATCGTGTGCAAGAGGTCTTTTGCATCCGTAACCAGATAGTTGTGCTTGGTCACAGGCATCGTAATTCCCGTTATGTCCGCCTCCTGGAAGGCGTCGTTTCCAATCATGCTCGTTGGAACCTGGCCTGTGAACACAACTATCGGCGAGGAGTCCATGTAAGCTGTTGCTATGCCCGTGACTGTGTTAGTGGCTCCTGGCCCGGATGTGACAAAGGCTACTCCAACTTTCCCACTCGCCCTCGCATAGCCGTCAGCAGCATGCGTTGCACCCTGCTCGTGCCTTGTCGTGATATGCTGAATCCCGGAATCGTAGAGCGCGTCGTAGACCTCGATTATCGCCCCTCCCGGTATCCCAAACACGACCTCTATTCCTTCCATCTCCAAAGCCTTGACAATGGCATCAGCAGCACGCATTTAAAACCACCTCATACCACCTCTGATTACCTTTAGAAAAGAAGTACAAGCAGTACTACAACGAGTTCCTTTCCAGAGAACTTTTTCATTACCCCCAACAACAACATGCGTTTTAAAAAGTTTTGGTTTCTAAGTTTTAGTTTCATTGTCCATGCATGGAGAGAATTAACGAATTTGGAATTCAGAACTTTTAAGCGGGACTGCTGCCTTCGGTTTTTCTAAACCGATATAACAATAATGCTTTTTATACTCGCAGTAGTAATTATTATAGGGATTAACAGCACCAATCCCACACATACCCCCTATTTTTTAAACATTTATTAATTAAAAGTTCATGTCACTATAAGGCAAAGAATAGAAAAGAGTCATTATATTCATTTTACCATCCAGAAAAGCTTATTTTGCGTGTTACGTAAATCCGAAAGATGGATGCAACTCTGGACTTGTTCTTCCCGCTGTTTGAATCAGAGTCTAACGAGGATTTCTGGAGGATTGAGGAGATAAGAAAGTATCACGAATCGTTAATGGTTGAACTTGAAAGAATTTACAGGATTGCGGAGGCTGCAAGGAAAAAAGGGCTCGATCCTGAACCAAGAGTGGAGATTCCGATTGCGAAAAACATGGCAGAGAGAGTTGAAAAGTTGATGGCTTTGCCAGGACTGGCAGAGCGTATAATGAAGATGGAGGAGGAAGGTCTCAGCAGGGAAATCATCTGTTTCAAAGTTGCGGACGAAATTTTGGAGGGCAAGTTCGGAAAAATGTCGAGAGAAGATGCCATTGACAAAGCTGTTAGAACTGCAGTTGCGATAATGACCGAGGGTGTTGTCGCAGCACCTATCGAGGGTATTGCTAAAGTTAAGATCGACAAGGATGATTTTCTGAGGGTTTATTATGCTGGCCCAATCAGAAGTGCAGGAGGCACTGCTCAGGTTATCTCTGTTCTCGTTGCTGATTACGTAAGGAGGAAAATGGGTGTTGGCAGATATATACCAACAGAGGAGGAAATTCTCAGATACTGTGAGGAGATTCCTCTCTACAAAAAGGTTGCAAATCTTCAGTATCTCCCCAAGGATGAGGAAATCAGACTCATCGTTTCAAACTGTCCAGTTTGCATAGATGGTGAGCCGACAGAGAGTGCCGAGGTTTCGGGATACAGAAACTTGCCGAGAGTTGAGACGAATCGAGTTAGAGGCGGAATGGCGCTCGTCATTGCAGAAGGTATCGCTCTGAAAGCTCCAAAGCTGAAGAAAATGGTCGATGAAGTGGGTATAGAAGGTTGGGAGTGGCTTGACGAGTTGATTAAAGGCGGTGAAGAGAGCAGCAATGATGAGAAAGGGGAAAAGACAGTCATCAAGCCGAAAGATAAATACCTTTCTGACATCGTTGCCGGAAGGCCTGTTTTGAGCCACCCCTCAAGAAAGGGTGGGTTCAGGCTGCGTTATGGCAGGGCCAGGAACTCCGGGTTCGCGACGGTCGGAATAAACCCGGCAACGATGTACCTTCTCGACTTCGTTGCAGTTGGAACCCAGCTGAAGGTCGAGAGGCCCGGAAAGGCGGGAGGCGTTGTGCCCGTCTCCACTATTGAAGGGCCCACGGTCAGACTCAGAAACGGGGATGTTGTGAAGATCAACACTCTAAGCGAAGCAAAGGCTCTGAAAAGTGAAGTTACAGCGATACTCGACCTAGGGGAGATTCTGATAAACTACGGCGATTTTCTTGAGAACAACCACCCCCTCATTCCAGCATCCTACACTTATGAGTGGTGGATTCAGGAAGCTGAAAAAGCCGGATTGAGGGGAGACTACAGGAAGATAAGTGAAGATGAAGCCCTGAACCTGTGTGATGAGTACCACGTTCCGTTGCACCCTGATTACACGTATCTCTGGCACGATATAAGTGTGGAAGATTACAGATATTTGAGGAACTTCGTCTCCGACAATGGGAAAATAGAGGGGAAGCACGGAAAGAGTGCCTTAATCCTGCCCTACGATTCGAGAGCCAAAGAGATTTTGGAGAGTTTGCTGGTGGAGCATAAGGTCAGAGAATCCTTTATCGTAATCGAAACCTGGAAAGTCTTCACAAGGTGTCTTGGCCTAAATGAAAAGCTTTCAAAGGTTTCTACAGCCTCAGGAAAAGACGTTCTGGAAATCGTGAACAGCGTTTCCGGGATAAAGGTAAGGCCAAAGGCTCTGTCGAGGATAGGGGCGAGGATGGGGAGGCCTGAGAAGGCCAAGGAAAGAAAAATGAGCCCTCCACCACACATCCTCTTCCCGGTTGGAATGGCTGGTGGGAACACGAGAGACATAAAGAACGCCATAAACTACACGAAAAGCTACAATGCAAAAAAAGGTGAAATAGAGGTCGAGATTGCGATAAGGAAGTGCAGCCAGTGCGGGAAGGAGACTTTCTGGTTGAGATGCGACGATTGTGGTGGGCTGACCGAACAGCTATACTACTGCCCATCTTGCAGAATGAAGAACACTTCAAGCGTTTGTGAAAGTTGCGGCAGAGAGTGTAACGGATACATGAAAAGAAAGGTGAACCTCAGAGAGCTCTATGAGAGGGCAATAGCAAACCTTGGCGAGTACGACTCATTTGATACAATAAAAGGAGTAATCGGAATGACATCAAAAACAAAAATGCCCGAAAGGCTCGAAAAGGGGATACTGAGAGTTAAACATGGCGTTTTTGTGTTCAAAGACGGTACTGCCAGATTTGATGCAACTGACCTTCCAATAACGCACTTCAGGCCGGCTGAAATTGGTGTTAGCGTTGAGAAGCTCAGGGAACTTGGTTATGAGAAAGATTACAAGGGGGCGGAGCTTAAAAACGAGAACCAAATAGTGGAGCTGAAACCTCAGGATATCATACTTCCTAAGAGCGGTGCCGAGTACTTACTGAGAGTTGCGAACTTCATAGATGACCTGCTGGTCAAATTCTACGGAATGGAGCCTTTTTACAACGCAGAAACGATTGAAGACTTGATAGGTCATCTGGTGATTGGTCTTGCTCCCCACACTTCTGCCGGTGTTCTGGGCAGGATAATCGGGTTCTCCGACGTTCTTGCTGGCTACGCCCACCCCTACTTCCATGCAGCTAAGAGGAGGAACTGCGACGGTGATGAAGACTGCTTCATGCTTTTGCTCGATGGCCTTCTGAACTTCTCAAGAAAGTTCCTGCCCGACAAGCGTGGAGGGCAGATGGACGCTCCATTAGTCCTGACAGCCATAGTGGATCCAAGAGAGGTTGACAAGGAGGTCCACAACATGGATATCATGGAACGCTATCCACTTGAGTTCTACGAAGCTACAATGAGGTTTGCGAGTCCGAAGGAAGTAGAGGATTACGTGGAGAAGGTTAAGGACAGGCTGAAGGATGAGAGCAGGTTCTGTGGATTGTTCTTTACCCACGACACGGAAAACATTGCCGCAGGAGTTAAGGAGAGCGCCTACAAATCCCTGAAAACGATGCAGGACAAGGTTTACAGGCAGATGGAACTTGCAAAGATGATTATAGCTGTTGACGAGCACGATGTGGCTGAGAGGGTTATAAACGTGCACTTCCTGCCAGACATAATCGGAAATCTGAGAGCTTTCTCAAGGCAGGAGTTCAGATGCACGAAGTGCAACACAAAATATCGCAGAATTCCGCTTGTGGGAAAGTGTATAAAGTGCGGAAATAAGCTCACATTAACAGTCCACAGCAGCTCCATAATGAAGTACCTCGAACTCTCCAAGTTCCTGTGTGAGAATTTCAACGTGTCCAACTACACCAGACAGAGGCTCATGCTTCTTGAGCAAGAAATAAAATCGATGTTCGAAAACGGTACTGAAAAGCAAGTTTCAATATCCGATTTCGTCTAACAGCAAAAATATATAGTTTGAAGTAAACAGTAAAGGGTGGACGAAAAGGACCTGAAAATAATTAATCTGCTTGTTAGCAACGCCAGAATTCCAAAAACAAGGATAGCCAAGGAGCTGAACGTAACTGAGGCAGCAGTAAGGAAGAGAATATCAAATCTGGAGAAGAGAGAGGAGATTTTAGGATACAAAGCGATTATCAACTACAAGAAGGTTGGTCTCAGCGCCTCGCTGACTGGTGTTGATGTTGAACCAGACAAGCTATGGAAGGTGGTGGAGGAGCTCAAAAACCTTGAGAGTGTCAAGTCGCTCTGGCTCACCACAGGAGACCACACGATAATGGCAGAAATAATAGCAAAGTCTGTGCAGGAACTCTCAGAAATACATCAGAAAATAGCCGAAATGGATGGCGTTAAGAGGGTCTGCCCCTCGATAATAACAGATATCGTAAAGTAGATTAGCATTCAGGCAATAAATCAGGTAATGGAAGAGAAGTTCAGAAACTGCATTTTGGGTCTGGCGGTGGGAGATGCACTTGGAATGCCAGTTGAGGGCCTATCGCCTGAGAACATCAAACAGCTTTACGGCGAGGTTAGGGATTTCCTGCCGTCTCCTTATGGCGACCTGGATGCTGGAGAGTGGACAGACGATACGGAGCAGATGATCGTTCTAGCCGAATCCATTCTCGAAACGGTTTACTTCAGTCCAGAAAACTTCGCCGAGAAGCTGAAAAAGTGGTTTGTAGAGACTAGCAGCAGGAGGATTGGGCCGAGCTCAACCAGAGCGATATCGAATTTGATGAGGGGTGTGCACTGGAGCAGGGCCGGAGTTTTCAGCGATACGTGTGGTGCGGCAATGAGAGTCGCACCCATAGGGCTTGTTTACCACTTCAGCCTGAATCTGGTGGAGAGGTATGCAGAGATCTCAGCAAGAGTTACGCACACTGGCTCTGCGGCGATCGGCGGGGCTGTGGCTGTGGCAATAGCTGTATCCTGCAACGTTCTCGACTTTAGCGATGAGGAAATGCTGAATGAGGTTTTGAAAAGGGTTGAAGCTTACGACAACCTTCTTGCGGAGAAAATAAAATTTGCCTACGAAATCTCGGATAGAGATGTGAGCTATGCTGTTGAAAAGCTTGGGAACAGCATCTCTGCACTTGATGTAGTCCCGATGGCTTTTTACTCGTACTTTTCGGGGAAGGACTTCGAGGAATCGCTGATAAAGGCTGTTAATGCTGGAGGTGATGCTGATTCCATTGCTGCCGTATGCGGGGCCATTAAGGGTGCGAAGGGCTTCAGCATTCCCGAAAGATGGCTGAAAAAGCTGAAAGATAAGGATTTTCTTGAGGAACTGGCAATGAAGCTCTACGACCTCCACATGAGGATAGTGAAGCTAACTTAGTCAATTCTGCACTCCTCTGGACTTTTATCTTCCCTCAATCTGAGAAATACCGGCGCTCTGAGCTTCCCATCTTCCGTGAATTCGAGAAACTCCACCTCGCAGACATATTTTGGCTTAACCCAGTGCACGTTCTTGGTTTCGATATCAAAATGCGGCTTCTCAACTTCAATCTCTCTCAGCTTTTTCGAAAACCAGGTCAGGAATTCGGAATCGAAGCCGGTTCCGACATTTCCGATGTGCCTTAATTTTCCGTCCTCGTAAACAGCAAGGACAAGGGAGCCGAAAGTCTCAGCCCTCTCACCCTCTCCCCCAATCCAGCCAACTATAACGCAATCCAGAGTATTTCTCTTCTTTATCTTTTTCCAGAGGTTGCTTCTCTTACCTATCAAGTACTTTCCGTCCTTTTTCTTCGCCACGATTCCCTCAAGTCCCATTTCCACCGCTCTCCTGTAAAGCTCCTCTCCATTCCCTTCCAGCCACTCTGCCATCACGACTCTTCCTCTGTTACGAAGAATCTCCGAAAGTATCCTCTTTCTCTCCATCAGCTCCAAATCCACGACCCAGCCGTCGCAGTAGAGGACGTCAAAAACAATGTAGACTGCCGGAATAGTCTTGCTGAGGATTTCAATCTTGAATTTGCTGTCAACATGCTCCCTCTTCTGCAGCAGCGGAAAGGATGGTTTTCCGTCCTTTATCACTACAATCTCCCCGTCGAGAATTGCACTTCTCTCAACCGCTTCCAGAACCTTCAGCTCAGGATAGCGTTGGGTTATGTCAAACAGCCTTCTGTTCTGCAGTCTCAGCCTTTTATTCTCAACATCGGCAAAGGCCAAACACCTTGTTCCGTCCCACTTTACCTCGTAAATGTGGTCCTCGCTGCTGAATGGCTTTGACCTTACCGCTAGCATCGGTTTGATTTTTTTATCGAACCAGCTCATTTGACTGCCTCAAGGCTCGCTTTCAGCGCATCTATTAACGACTTAACCTCTTCGACACCCTCACTGACAACAATCTCTCTCCCGGAGAGCTTGGCTTCGATGAGCTGCATGAGCGCCTCTTTGTACTCATCTCTGAACTCTTCCAGCTTGAGTGGCTTCTTCATCGCAAGAATCAGTTTCTTGGCGAGCTCCAGCTCTTCTTCAGTGATGTCCGCCTTAGCGCCCCAGCCGGGGAGTTCCAGGGGGCTCCGGACTTCATCAATGTAGTGCAGCTGAGCCAGTACTATTCCTCCATCGTAGGGGCGTAAGGCAACAAGGTTCTCCTTCCCCCGCATTGTCATCTTTCCAATACCCATGCTGTTGGTCTCCTCCATTGCCCTCTTGAGCAGGTAGTACGCCTTCTCACCACCCTTGTCGGGCGAGATGTAGTAAAAGCTGCTGTAATAAATTAGTCCGAGTTCACCGGGGTCGAAAAACTGCCTTATATCGATGCTTTTCGTGGATTTTAGAGGTATCTTTTCGAAGTCTTCATCGGTGAGAATGACGTATTCGTTTTTCGATATTTCGTAACCTCTGACAATTTCTTCATCAGAAACTTCCTTTCCGCACTTCTCGCAGACCTTCCGGTATCTAATCCTTCCCCCATCTGCGGAGTGGAGTAGATGGAATTTAATCTCTTTCTGTGTGGTGGCCTTGTAAACCTTCACGGGTATGTTCACGAGACCAAAAGATATGCTTCCTTTCCACGTTGCCCTCATGCTTTATCATAGATCCACTCGGTAAAAAACACTTTTCTCCATTAACATGATAAATTAAAATACAAAGTTGCAAATCAAATATGTATTAGATAAAAACATTTAAGTAAGGTTATACGTATAAGATTTGTATGATTGAAGAGGTGTTTGAATTGAGCAACAACGGAAAGGCAAGAAAATGGCACGATTTTTATGGTGGAAAGATCGAAGTCCTCCCAAAGGTTCCAATCAGAAGTCTTGACGATTTTAGCATCTGGTACACGCCTGGAGTGGCGGAAGTTTGCAACGAAATCGCTGAGGATAAGGAAAAGGCTTACGATTACACCAACAAGTGGAATCTCGTCGCAATAGTCACTGATGGGTCGAGAACCCTCGGTCTGGGTAACATAGGACCCCAGGCCGCTATGCCGGTCATGGAAGGAAAGGCTTTGCTTTTCAAATACCTCGGTGCTGTTGATGCTTTTCCTGTTACTCTGGCAGAGCAGGATGCTGACAAGTTTATTGAAATCGTTAAGGCCTTATCTCCGACATTTGGAGGTATAAACATTGAAGACGTTTCCTCTCCAAAGTGCTTCTACATCCTCGAAAGGCTGCGGAATGAGCTCGACATCCCGGTCTGGCATGACGACCAGCAGGGGACGGCTACTGCGACACTCGCTGCCCTCATCAACGCCCTTAAAATCGTTGGAAAGGACATCAACGAGGTCAAGATTTCAATAATTGGTGTTGGTGCTGCCAACTTCGCCACCATAAGGCTGCTGAAGGCCGCAGGTGCCGACCCAAAGAAGATGTTCGTCGTGGACAGTAAGGGCATACTTCACCCGGACAGGCCTGATTTGAAGGAAAATAAAGGATACAAATGGCAGGTTGCAATTGAGACCAACGGTGAGGGGAGAACTGGAGGGATGGAAGAGGCAATAAGGGGCACAGATGTTCTCATCGCCGCAAGCAAACCCGGGCCGGGAGTGATAAAGAAGGAGTGGATAGCGGAGATGAACGATGACGCAATAGTCTTTCCATTGGCAAATCCAAGTCCTGAAATCTGGCCCTGGGAGGCTAAAGATGCCGGAGCAAGGATTGTGGGCACCGGAAGGAGCGACTTCCCAAATCAGGTAAACAACTCACTCGTCTTTCCAGGAGTTTTCAGAGGAGCTCTGACCGTTAGGGCGAAGAAGATAACGGATGAGATGTGTCTTGCTGCTGCAAACGCTCTTGCAGAGTTTGCCGAGAGGAACGGGCTGAGAGAGGACTACATAATCCCAAGAATGACTGAGAAGGAAGTGTTTCCGGAAGTGGCAACCGCTGTTGGAGTTAAAGCCGTGGAACTCGGAATTGCGAGACTGCAAATGAGAGAGGAGGAGATTTACGAAATTGCTGAGATAATGATCTCCGCAACCCAGAGGAAGATAAAGAAGCTTTACGAGCTAGGGTTCATAAAGGAGCCGCCCTCTTAATTTTGCTTCAATGCCGAAAGAGCTACAACAAAAAATTTAAACAATTTTTGACATTTCTTAGCATGCGAGTTCGGCCGCTGACGAATGAGGAAATACCAGAAAATGTCTTGAGATGCTGGTAAGCAGATTCAAGGGCAGAGAAATTCCGGCTGCTTACAGAATTTTAGCGAGGAATCCTGTGTTGTTAATGAAATTTGCTGAATTCAGAGATGAGATAATGGCAAACGGAAAACTTGACCCGATTTTAAAGGAAAAGATTGCGGTAAAAGTTTCTACTGTCAACGAATGTAATCCGTGCTACGTCAGCCATAAAAGGAAGCTTGAAATGTCTGGTCGCTCAGAGAATGCGGAAGATGAAAAGGGGAGTGCAGCTTTACGATTTGCTGAACTTGCTGCGATGAACAGAGGAAAAGTAAGCGATGAAGTGTTTGCTGAGCTGATTAAACACTTCAGCGAAGATGAGGTGCTATGAGGTGCTGGAAATAACTCTCGTCGTAAGCCTTTACATGTTCTTAAAGACGTTCAATAGCTTGCTGGTGTAAAGCTTTGATAATAAGGTTAAAGTAGCCTAATGGTTCGACCATCTAGACGCAGTTCTGAGAGTGTGCCGATTCCATAACTCGTCATCTTATAATTGTGTAGATCGTGACGTTGCAGTTTACAGGCAAACTTATTGGGGTATCCCTAAAGTCCCAATTCTGTGAAGAGTTTAGGGTCTTGAGAGTGACTTTTAGCCATCAGTTCTTCGATTTCTGCCACCCATCGTCGTACTTCTAAAAGATATTCTGTTTCTTTTAAAATGTTATTTTAAATAAAAAATTATTATCGCTTTCTTAACAAACACGCTGCTCCAAGCAACGCAATTACCGTTAACACTAATTCAAATCCCGGTATCTCTCCTTCAGATAACCTGTTTCTTCTAATGTTCTTGGCGTTGATTTGAGTGCGGAACGGTTTTTCTCAAGCAAAGAGGTTTCTGGTGTTATCACTGTTGTGTTGTGAGTTGCCATAGACATTATCTCTGTCCCAACAATACCATAATTCTCAAATTTCTCTACGAGTGGGTATTTGTCCTTGCAACCATCCATTTTGTGGGGGTTATCTCCAATTCCATCTCTATCCGAGTCTATTCCAGCGTAGTCACTCCAGCAATTGCCAAGGTAGTTGACGTACTGTCTATTGTCGTAAATAAAGGTTATAGGGTGCTTACACAATCCTCAATCCAATCTCTTCTTTAACTTGTTCAATACTTCAAATAACCAATTCAAAATTCTTCCCACACAAAGAGGCACAACCAAAATCCTTTCCAAAGGAAATAAACCGATTTAAAACCGCAAAGGTTATGTAGGAGGAGGCAAAAGCCTCCTCTGGGTGAA
>JAPDIW010000054.1 GCA_029259415.1 Archaeoglobi archaeon | reverse complement strand
AATCTGCTGAATTTGCTGCTGAGAAGGTATGCTGAGAGGGAGAGGTATGAGTCGTTTATTGGGAAGTTGGTTGGTAAGGGTTATATGGTGGAGGTGAAATTCCAAGTATGATGAAACAGGGCCAAAAAATTTCAAAATTTTAAAGTCTCTCCACAATTACTTCCTCTCCGTCTGAAACGCTTTTAAGGCCTTCCATATTGGAGACAATCTTGCCAATGACGTTGACAGCACTCGCAGGCCTTATTTTGTCATCGCTTATGGGTGTTTTTCCGAAAAACAAGCATATGGCCTTTCCCGGAATCCAGTAAGCCACATCACCCAACTCGACTACTTCCTTGGAGTTTTCCTCCTTTGTAACCACAACGCTGGTGGTGAAGTATATTTCATCACCCCACCTGTTTGCTGTGGACTTTATCGGCAGAGCTTCAACTATAGCCCCAACAGTTTCAGATGCCCAGTCCTCGTAAAGCTCAACCTCGCAGACAGCGCTTTCAAACTTTATTCTGAGCCTCATTTTATCACCTCATTCACCCACTTCACAACCCTCTCGACCCTCTCCTTTGCAGTGCCGAGATAGTTTTCAGGTTTCAGCATCTTTCTCAGCTCATCCTCTCTGAAGTATTTCATAATTCTCTCGTCCTTCAAAAGCTCTTCAAGAAGGGACGAGTTGTGCTCATAAGCCCTCATAGCTGCCTGCCTTAGAATCTCATGCGCCTCCTGCCTTCCCACGCCTCTCTTCGTCATCTCTATCATAACAGCCTCGCTCAGGTTAAGCCCTCTCTGCATCTCCAGATTTCTCCTGATATTCTCAAGGTTGAGGCTGGCACTCGAAACGACCTTTATCATCTTCGTCAGAATGTGGTCTGCAAGGACTGTTGCCTCAACAAGCGTTATTCTCTCCGCAGATGAGTTCGTCAAGTCTCTCTCCTCCCAGAGGATGGCTGACTGATGTTGTGGCTCTACAAAGCCTCTCACAACCCTTGCCAGCCCGCATATGTTCTCGCAGTCTATCGGATTCCTCTTGTGCGGCATTGTAGAGCTTCCCACCTGCTTGGCCTCGAATTTCTCCAATATCTCTCCAACCTCTGCCCTCTGAAGGAGTCTGAAGTTGAGAGCAATTTTTTCGAGCGTTGCTGCCAGGTTTGCGAGAAACTCGATGTACTCGCAGTATGAGTCTCTCGGTATAATCTGACTTGAGATTATTGCCGGCTTGAGGTTCAGCAGCCTCATGACCTCCTCCTCAATCTCAAACCCGTCTTTTCCAAATGCGGCCTGAGTCCCCACAGCACCGCTCATCTGCCCTACGAGCAACCTCTCTTTAAGCTGCTGCAGTCTGATGTAGTGTCTCGTAACCTCAGCAGCCCACAGAGCAAACCTGAATCCGTATGTTGTAGGCAGAGCCGCCTGTCCGTGCGTTCTTCCGAGGCAAACAACATCTTTATATTCAACGGCTTTTTCAGCAAGAATTCTCGCAAGCCGCTTGATTTTCACCTCCAGTATTTTAAGACTGTCCCTCAGCTGTAATGCTGTGGCTGTGTCGATTATATCGTTGGAAGTTGCACCGAAATGAACCCACTTGCAGCCTGTAGCTTCTGTTATTGCTTTAACAAGAGCCATAATGTCGTGCTTGATTTCTGCCTCAATCTCTTTCACCCTCTCAGGGGTGACCTTGTAAGCTTTCATTTTAGCTTCTTTAGCTTCTTCCTCGCTGAGATAACCTTTTTTGGCAAGAGCGCGTAAAAGAGCCATTTCAACTCTAACCATCCTCTTTATCTTGCTTTCCTCACTCCATATTCTCTTCATCTCAGGGGTTCCGTATCGATAATCGATGGGGTGAACTATCATGAGTTGGAGTTATAAAAAGGTGTTAAAAGCCTTGCTAAGAAAAGAAAAAAGCAAGAGTTAGATGTACGGGTTCTCGATAATTGTTGCTCCTCCCTGTCCTCCTGCACCACACAGCGTGGCACAGCCGTACTTGGCCTCCTGAACGAGGAGGATTCTTGCAAGTGTTCCGAGAACTCTCCCACCGCTCGCTCCGAGCGGGTGGCCAATAGCTATGGCTCCACCCTTTATGTTAACTCTGTCCGGATCGAGGCCGAGCTTCTTTATTGTGTAGATCGGAACGACCGAGAAAGCCTCGTTAATCTCCCAGTAGTCTATGTCCTTTGCCTCAAGGCCCGCTTTTTCCAAAGCCTTTTTGCTTGCAGGTACCGGACTCGCTCCCATGATGCTTGGGTCGACCGCGGCCCATCCCATTGAAACTATCTTGGCCATCGGCTCAAGGCCGTATTCCTTCATTTTCTTCTTGCTCATCAGCATTAGTGCTGTCGCTCCTGCATTGAGTGGTGAGGAGTTGCCTGCGGTGATAACTCCACCGGGCTTGAAGGCTGGTGGTAGCTTTTCGACCTGCTCAAGAGTTGTGTCGGGTCTTATCGACTGGTCAACATCAATGACTTTTTTGCTCCCATCAGCCTGCTCAACCTCAATTGGCAGAATCTCTCCCTTCCACTTCATCGGATAGCCGTCTCCATTGAGGAACCATCCTTCCTTAACGGCTTGTGCTGCAAGCTTGTGGCTCCTGACACCCCACTCGTCTAAGTCCCTCTTGGTCCATCCCATCTCATCCTTTGCGACCTCAAAGAGCTTCTCTGCCGTCAATCCCATGCTCATTGCTGTCATGAGGTCGTACTTCTGAATGAGGTCTGCACGAGCCATGAGAGTAGGCGAGACTCCAATGTGTGGGTTCAGGTCCATCTGCATCGGGAGATGGGTCATGTGCTCGAGTCCACATGCAATTACAATGTCGGAGTAGCCAAGCATTATCTCCATCGTTCCATGGTGGACAGCGGTGGTGGAAGAGTTACAGACTCTCTCAACACCGTGAGCAGGAACCTCTACTGGCAGTTCAGCAAGGAGAGGGACTACTTTACCACCGTAAAGCCAGTTCTCCTTCATCTGCATTGTGCAGCCGGTAATGACATCTCCAATCTCCTTCGGGTCGATGCCGGTTCTGCTAATCATCTCCTTAATAAGCATCGCTGCAACTGCTGGCATGTCGATTTTGTTAAAAACATCTCTCTCAGGTTGCTTTGGCCTGCTTCTTGAAAAAGCCGACCTCAGATAATCAACGATATACACATCTTCCATTTTTTACCACCTTTTATTAATTTTTCAAAAATAAAAAATTTACTGTAAGGGATGCTTCCTTACAACTCCAAGCCTTGAGGGTATCTTTCCGAGCAGAGATCTTGCTATGACCTCCATCTCGATTTCCCTCGTACCCTCGTAGATCTCCAGGATTCTCACATCCCTATACATCCTGCTGATGTGCTGCTCTCCCATAAAGCCATAACCTCCGTGGATCTGCAGAGCCTCATTCACGATGAACTGTGCAGCCTTGGCTGTGTAATATTTGGCCATCGCCGTCAAGCCTGGATCAGGCATGCCCATCCTGTCCTGGAAGTAAGCTGCCTGATAAGCGAGCAGTCTTGCAGCTTCCAGTTCAGTTCTCATCTTTGCCAGCTTTTCCTGTGTAACCTGGAAGTCTGCAAGCTTTCTCTCGAAGACTTCTCTGTTTCTGGCGTAGTGATAAGCCAGCTCGAAAGCTCCCTGTGCAAGTCCGAGTGCCTGGAAAGCAACGGGAATCCTCGTTATGTTGAAGAACATCATCGTCTGGTAGAATCCCTGTCCTTCCTGACCGATGAGGTTCTCCTTCGGCACCCTCACATTCTTAAACACGACTTCAGCAGTATCGCTCGCTCTGATACCGAGCTTGTTTTTCAGCTTGTTAGCCTGAACTCCTGGCATGTCCCTCTCAACCAGAAAGACAGACATGCCGTGGTGCCTCTTCGGCGGGTTTGGATCTGTTCTTGCCAGAACAACGTAGTAGTCTGCTATGCTGCCGTTGGTTATGAACATCTTTGTTCCGTTGATGACATATTCATCCCCATCCTTGTCAGCTCTGGTTTTTATACCAGCAACATCACTTCCAGCCTGAGGCTCAGTATAGCATGCAGCGCAGATCTTCTCTCCCTTGGCGAGTGGTGGGAGGTACTTCTTCTTCTGCTCCTCGTTGCCGAAGGCGACGATCTGCTCTGAACCGAAAGTTGTGGCAAGAATCATTCCGAGTCCGCCATCAACCCTCCAGAACTCCTCCACGACTAGGCAGGAATCCAGAACACCCAAGCCTTGTCCACCATACTGCTCCGGAATCGCCATTCCGATGAATCCGAGCTGTGCAGCCTTCTTCCAAAGGTCGAATGGGAACTTCTCCTCTCTGTCACACTCTTCAACGTAATTTGGAAACTCTTTCTCTGCAAATTCCCTCGCAGCCTCCTTTATGGCCTTCTGGTCTTCCGTCAATATGAAATCCGCAAGCATTTTTTACCACCTCAGGCACTCTCTTTTTGTGATTATTTAAATTTTGCCAAGTTAAACAGTTGAAAAAAAATTTAAATAGAACTCATTGGTAGTTATATATCATTGGAAATTAATGCTATAGGGGGCAATTTTTAATTCCGCTTTGAAGAACTTCTTAGAGTGAAGGTTGATGAGCTTGCCGAAAACATTTCAAGCTACGCTGTCAAAGTTTTGAAGGAGGAAGGGATAGAGGAGCTTTTCCCACCACAGGCTGAGGCTGTGGAGAAGGTTTTCTCCGATAAAAACCTGCTCCTCGCAATGCCCACTGCTGCTGGAAAAACCCTCCTAGCTGAGATGGCAATGGTTAGGGAGGCCATTAAAGGGGGAAAGTGCCTTTACGTTGTCCCTCTAAGGGCTCTCGCAGGAGAGAAGTACGAGAGCTTCAAGAAGTGGGAAAAAATTGGCTTAAGAGTGGGCATATCAACCGGAGATTATGAGTCAAGGGACGAGCATCTTGGGGATTGTGATATAATTGTAACCACGAGCGAGAAAGCTGACTCGCTGATAAGAAACAGGGCAAGCTGGATTAGAGCTGTAACCTGCCTTGTTGTTGACGAGATACACCTTCTCGATTCCGAGAAGAGGGGAGCAACTCTGGAAATTCTCGTAACCAAAATGAGGAGAATGAACAGGGGATTGAGGATTATAGGGCTGTCAGCCACTGCCCCCAATATTGATGAAATCGCGGAGTGGCTTGATGCTGATTACTATGTGAGTGACTGGAGGCCTGTTCCCCTTATCGAAGGTGTGCTTTGCGAGGGGAAGCTCGAAGTTTTCAATAATGGTTTCAGGAATGCAAGAAGGGCAAAATTTGAGGAGCTCGTTGAGGAGTGTGTTGCCGAAAACGGAGGAGTTCTTGTTTTTGAGTCCACTAGGAAGGGAGCTGAGAGAACGGCTGTTAAGCTGTCATCTATCACAGCAAAGTATGTTGAGAACACTAGCATAGAGAAGGCCATACTTGAAGAGAATGAGGGGGAAATGAGCAGGAGGCTGGCAGAGTGCGTCAAGAAGGGGGCGGCTTTCCACCACGCTGGCCTGCTGAACGGACAGAGGAAAATTATTGAGGATGCCTTCAGGAGAGGGGAGTTAAAGGTCGTTGTTGCAACACCCACGCTCGCTGCTGGCGTAAACCTGCCTGCGAGAAGGGTGATAATAAGAAGCCTTTACCGCTTTGACGGCTATTCAAAGAGAATAAAGGTGGCTGAATACAAGCAGATGGCGGGAAGGGCAGGAAGGCCGGGGATGGATGAGAAGGGAGAGGCAATAATTTGCGTTGGAAAGAAGGACAAAGAAGTAGCTGTAAACCGATACATATTTGGCGAGCCGGAGAGAATAACGTCGAAGCTTGGTGTCGAAACTCACCTGAGGTTTCACAGCCTCTCCATCATATGTGACGGTTACGCAAAAACTTTTGAAGAGCTTGAGGACTTTTTCGCCGAGACGTTCTTCTTCAAGCAGAATGAAATTTCCCTTAGCTACGAGCTTGAAAGGGTTGTAAGGCAGCTTGAGAACTGGGGAATGATTGTCGAAGATGGCTCATTTGCTCCAACCAAGCTCGGTTCTCTGGTTTCAAGGCTATACATCGACCCCCTGACGGGGTTCATTTTCCACGATGTCCTCAGCAGGATGGAGTTAAGTGATGTTGGAGCCTTGCATCTCATCTGCAGAACTCCGGACATGGAGAGGCTTACCGTAAGAAAGACCGATTCGTGGGTGGAGGAGGAAGCCTTCAGGCTGAGGAAGGAGCTCAGCTACTATCCATCAGACTTCTCTGTTGAGTACGACTGGTTTTTGTCGGAGGTTAAAACTGCTCTCTGTCTCAAAGACTGGATTGAGGAAAAGAGCGAGGATGAGATTTGTGTCAAGTACGGTATTGCTCCGGGTGATTTGAGGAGAATAGTTGAGACCGCTGAGTGGCTGAGCAACGCGATGGACAGGATAGCGGATGAGGTCGGAAACAGCAGTGTCAAGGGTCTGACTGAGAGAATAAAGCACGGTGTTAAGAGTGAGTTGCTTGGACTGGTCAAAATAAAGCATATCGGGAGGGTTAGGGCGAGAAAGCTTTACAATGCGGGAATAAGAACGGCTAAAGATATCGTGAAGAACAGAGAAAGGGTTGCATCCTTGATTGGAAAGGGTATAACTGAGAAGGTTGTGGAGGCCATTAGCGTTAAGTCTTTAAACCCGGAGTAGTAGTTCAGTCATACAGGGCCGGTAGCTTAGCCAGGCAGAGCGCGGGACTCTTAATCCCGCAGTCGGGGGTTCAAATCCCTCCCGGCCCGCTTATTAGCTTTTCTCAACAAGATATTGAAGAGATATTGTTGGAGCTTAGCATTGCTGGAAAAACGTCTGACTATATTCAAAGCGTTAAACATCGCTTAGAAGAGTTTGCTGAATTCTGTTCATACCGATGCAATCTTAATGACATAAATATTTATATAAACGAATGTAGAAAGATTTACTCGCCCGAATCGGTAAGGAAGAGAGTTATTGACGTAAGGAGGCTGATGAAGAAACTCAATGCCCCATTTGCAGATAGTATAAAAATTCCAAAACTCCCAAAGCGTAGAAAAGCAGTGATAAAAATTAGGGATATTCGAAATCTGATTAAAGAAGTTGAAAAGCTTGATTATGAGTCGATAAGGCTTAGAACTAAAGCAGCTATATTGCTTGCTGCCACATCTGGATTACGGTCTGAAGAGATGTATGAACTAACGCTTGATGACATAGACATTGATGATAGGATCATCAACATCCGGGCTGAAGTTGCCAAGGATTACGAGGAGAGAATTACATTCTTCAGTAAAGAAGCTCAAGAGGCCTTAATCGAATATTTGGAAAACTATAAGCTTAAAACTGATAGGCTATTTGCAGAATCTAATATTCGTAGAGCTTTTGAAAAACTCAACACAAACCTCAGAATGAAGCACATGCGTAAGTTCTTCTCTCAACAATCTGACCGCTTGGGAATGCCAACCTCGGTTAAGAAGCTCTTAATGGGCCACAGCTTGGGAGGTGACGTAGACCTCAATCACTACGATTTTCAAGATGAAGAAGAGCTGAAGAAGATTTATGACCGCTACTGGCGGGATTTCAGGATATTGGGTCCTTAGCTTAGAGCTCTATTATTGAATTACAATCGCGAAGCTCCCATCACCCTTCTTTACAACAATCAATTGGACCTCTTCTTTATCGCTAACGTATTCCCTCGGTAAACTTATTACTGGTGTTTTTGCAGCTCCCGACTTCCAAACCGATTTTTTGACCATCTCCACAACTTCCCCACTTAGCTCAAATTTCATGCATATACTTCTGTAAGTTCGACTATATAAATCTTGTCAGCGAAAGTTATAAATACTATACATGCATAGTTTAGTATAGTCAGAAAATAGAGGTGAAAGACCATGATGTGTGTGAAGTTTGAGAAACCCGACCTGGAAAGAATCCGCCTTGAGGCAGAGGAAGTGTTTGGGAGAGAATATGAGGAGGCCTTGATCTACGTGAAGGCCAAACATCCAGCCCTGCACCCATCGAGGCAGAGGGATTTGGCCCGCAGAATAGCAAGGCGAGCAATGGACCGCTACCTGAAAGAGAACTACGACCTCACCATGGCCGACATCGAGGCGAAGTTGCAGGCTGATGAGCTGGATGTGGATCTTGAAGACCTCGCGGTCTGAGGTGGCCAATGGTGTTCATCCCAGTGGAGTTCAATGGAGAGCGGAAGTGGGCCAATGTTCGAATCAAGTTCATAGAGAGGAAGTGGTTTGATAACTTCGGTGAGTTTTACACCTACGTTCTGGAGCACGCTGAAGTAACCGAGGTTCTGGATGAGCAGGAGATCGTCAATGATCTCAGGGGATACTTAACCAGACTCTCTGAGATTGATGACGAAGAGTTGATCAGAGAAGTTATGGTCCAATATGGTGTTTCCCGCAAGAATGCCATTCTGCTACTGAGGGCTGCAGGGTTCAGGTTGGGAGTTGAACATTCAACAAAGACGGCCAAATTAACAGAGGTTGTGATGGAAAAGTTGAAGAGCTAATTTCTTCATTTACCCGTATAGGTGTTTTCAATGACTATGCCACCACAGCGAGTTCGGGTTAAATGTCCCCGATGCAAAACCGTTTACGAGGATTGGTTCAATCCTACTATCAACCTGACTTTGGAGCCGCTAACGAGGGAGCAGGTTGAGGAGATGGCAACTGTCTGCTGTCCGAATTGTGGCAGGAAAATCTGGCTTGCATCAATCATCGTTGAGGCTCCGGGCCAGTGGCTGATGTTTGGCAGCAGAAAATCTCTTGCTGCAGCGAAGAACAGAAAGAGGCTGAGACGGAGGTAAAAATCGAATATCTATGAGGCAAAAAGAAAATGGAAGTTATCTCTAACTCATTCTTAATATCACTTGCAATAGAAAGAGCAATCTCATCAAATTCTGCTGTGGCTCCCTTCTTTATCAACTCCTCTAAAGAATCTAAAACTATCCTTACATAAGCCACTGTGTAAGCTGCAACAATTCTCGTTAAAAGTTCAGTTAACTCTTTCAGTGAATTAACTGGTTTCTCACTCAAACTATACGGCTTCAAATCAAATCGTTTGAAGCTATTTTCATATATTCTTTCAACAACTTCACTGCCAAGAACATACCTTGTAATATCAGTGGCACCGGTCAGCCAGTGGTGAACAACCTCACACAAAATCCTCAACTTGTCGATTTCTTTTACAAGTTTTTTATTGTATCCTTCCTCTAACTCTTCTGTGAGAGTGTACCTCCAATATTCAAACAGCTCAAGCTCTGGAATTAGCGAAGAAAGTAGTCTGCGTTCTTCTCCAAATTTGGTTTTTAGGTATTCCCATTCTTGTGAGATTGATAAATCCAAACTATCAGAGACCTCGATATTTGGAGCATCGAATTTAATGGATCTGGCCATCTTCATTTTTTGTAAGAGCAATTTCAAAAAGTTGCTGTTCAGTTTAATGAGTTCACCCAAAAATTCTTTTGTAACTTTTCTTTTCAATTTCAGCCAGATGTATTCGTGGACCGCATCAGAATTCTGCATTACGGGAATTAGTTCTGGAAATCTCTCAGCTATTTCCGGTAGCTTGGAATAATTAATTCTCCACACATTTGAGTGACCACCCTCGCTGGGGACAATTAGTTCCAAGTATCCAGATTCTTTAAGCTCTCTCAAATGCTTTTTGATTGTAGCTGTATCC
Organism: Archaeoglobi archaeon; assembly: GCA_029259415.1. GTDB lineage: Archaea > Halobacteriota > Archaeoglobi > Archaeoglobales > Archaeoglobaceae > Archaeoglobus. The sequence continues at coordinate 9,456 of JAPDIW010000054.1, read as the reverse complement.
TTAACACCTACAATAGTAATTTTCTTGCCGCCTCGCTTATCCTCATAGCGAATGGTCCTCAAATAGTCCCTCAAGCTGCTCTCCTCAAAACCATCCCAATTCAAAATTGCAAATTCTAAAATTTTTGCTTTTACAAACCCATTCGGAAATTTCAAACCTCTTTCGGCCATACATGATTTGTGTCATGAAAAGAATATATACTTTTTGTTATCATACCTATGGTCTTACCTCTGTTTTAGACCATAGGGTCTGAAATCGCAACATAACCGAAATATAGTAGTTTGACAAGTTTGTTTACATGAACAGGCTAAAAGAGTTGTGCAAAAGAAAAGTAGTCAGGCAGCATAGCTCTTTGACCATAACACTGCCTAAACCATGGGTGATGATACGGGATGTTAAGGCTGGAGATGAGTTGAGGATAATGATGGATGAGAACCACAGGTTGATCATTGAACCTATTGATGATTCCACGGATTTCTTATAGATTATTTAAAGTCTGTTCCAGCTTCATGGTCTGGGTGGCAAAAAATGGAGGAAAGCGATCGGAGAGGAGTTTCAGCTCACCAGCCCAAGGAGGAACACCAAGGAGGTGACTCCTTCTCAAAAATGAGAAGCATCTCAAAATATATAAACCTTACTATTGCTGAAGATGAAAAACTTCAGTCATTATGGCTTGAATGTTTCGACAGAATAAGCACCGACTTGGCAAGGGCTTTATAAAGTCTGGAACTACTTCCAAGTTTCGGTGATAGAAAATGGAGGTGAAAATTGGCAAGTCGAGAGTTTGGATCGTTGGGAAAAGCCAAGCGGTGCATGTGCCGAAGTGGTGGTTCCAGGAATATGCCCAGAGTGGAGAAGTCACGCTCTACATCGATGAGCATGGGAGGCTGATACTCGAGCCGGTAGGAGAAGAGCAAGGAGGGCATGGTGGCGGAACCCAAAACCCCCCAGTAGCCCGCCGCCACCAGCCCGATGTTCAGGGGTGATATCCCATGAGTAGTTGTGATTTGAAACTATTTCAAGTTTTCGAGAGAAGGCTGAAGCTTGTCAAAATAGGTAAAGATGGTAAGATCTACATTCCAAAAATCTTCAGAGAGCTCTTCAAGGGCTACCGCTTTGCCATCATGGTTGAAGAAGGGAAAATAATTCTCGATCCGGTCAAAGTCGAGGATGAACCCGATTCTGGGGAAGGTGATACTGGTGAAGACTAAAGATTACTTGAAGTTCTACCACTCTCTTGGATTCAACATCCTTCCAGTTGAATTAGGAACCAAAAGACCAGCAGTGAACTGGAAGGAATACCAGAACCGACGAGTGAGTGAAGAAGAACTCAAACACTGGTTTTCAAACAACACTTTCGGAATCTGTGTGGTGAATGGCAGAATCAGTAATAACCACATTACAATCGATTTTGATTTCAAAGAGCCGCTATCAAGTCGAGAAAAGACGAAGTGGGCTTTAAAGCTCGTGGAAGAGATAGTTGGCCCTCAATTACTGAACACAATGATTGTTAAATCCCACCGCAGTATTAAGCTTCATTATTATGTTGAAACTGACAAACAGATACCTAAGAGGAGTTTCAGGATAGAGGATGGTGCAATAAACAGCATTGATGTTCTTGGAGAAGGGTCTATAGATGTATTACCACCATCAATACACCCATCAGGAGTGCAATACAAATTCATCAAAACCAACGGGAAGATTCCAAAACCGCTAGCTCTCTCAGAAGAGGAGTTTGAAGAGTTGATTAAGAAATTTGAGGAGCTTAGCGGGAAGTCAAAGAGTGAGCTGATAACCAAGCGTGATCCAAGCAGTGTTCAACCTGTAAAACATGGGCCAATTGATTCTGTTGACCAAATACTCGACCAGATAGTCGAAGTTGTTAAGCCATATTGGAAGCCCGGAACTCGCCATGAACTGGCTTTAGGGCTCGGAGGGCTGTTTTACTATTCAGGCCTCAAACTTGATGAGGCTTTGAACATCATTTCAAGAATCTGCAAGGAAACAAATGATGAAGAAGAAAGAGACCGTTTAAGGGCAGTGGAAGACAGCTATAGAGACGAGAACACGGCATACAAACCATTTTTCGAAGGTTGTGATGAACTGCTAGAAAAACTGCTGGAAATCTTGAGAGTTAGAGAATTGTGGTGCTGGATCAAAACCGAGAACCGCAAGAACGGAGTTTACAGAGAATATTACCGGGTAAATAACGAAGGTGTTCTCTTGGTTGGGTTGTGGAAAGAGAAATCGAAGGACAACGAGAACGGGAAATGGATTCCGATCAAGAAAGAGCTTGTAATATCTCGCCCCTTGAGATTTACAAGAGAGCTTGAAGGACCAGAACCCAGATTCGAGGTTGAAGTTGGGGGCAAAAAGATTGTTGGAACCCTGCGAGAGTTAAGGGAGAAACTGGCAAATATGGGTGTTGTGGCAAAAAACAGAACTCTCGAAGATTGTCTATCAAGGTTGCTAGAAACTTCGAGAGATAAGGGGTTGATTAAGAAGTGCAGGGTTTACGAGATGGCAGGAGTTTTCGAAGAGGATGGAAAGCTTAAAATCGTCCATCCCGCCCTCAGCACTGAGGTAGTGCCTTACAACGCAATAGCTCATGAAATCGTCGAGTCAATGGGTAAATTTGAGGCTGATGAGAACGGAGAGACTGCAAGGCTTTTTGCTAAGTTAATTGCCGGTTTAAAACCAGAGTTTCGCCTTATCATTGCAGGATATTCAGCGATATCCCCATTTTTGTGGGTTCTGAAAGAATCGCACGGTCTGAATGTCACCCCTCACCTGATGCTTTATGAGAGAAGGGGGACCGGAAAGTCACAACTCTCTCTATCTTCACCCGTAATCTATACGGGACCAAAGAATTTATCGGAGACGAACTGAAAACGGAATTTAGGCTGATGAGCTTAATCTCCTCTACAACATTTCCACTGCTTGTTGATGAAGTTGGAGGTTCAATTTCTTCATCAGCTTTGGAGATACTGAAAGCCTCCTCAACTGGTGTGACTGAGGGCCATCGAGGCCTCAAAAACCAGAAGATGAAAGAATACAAGCTTACAGCTCCACTCTGCATGACTGCAAATCAATGGAATTGGGGAGATTCTGCTTTGAGGGAGGGTAGGATCATAGCGATTCCCACGGCTGAGAAAATCAGCAATTTAACGGAGGAGGAATTCACTGAAATCAGAATAGCTTTGGAGAAGTCAAAGAAGTTGTTTGGGCTGTATCTTCTCAGGAGCGTAATAGAGGGGTTAACACCATCGGGTGCGGATTTACTGGAGGTGATTTTGAGCGAGGAGCTTAGAATCAAGCAGGAACTTCAAGGGATTGAACTGGTTGACATGCGGAGATACAGAATGTATGCTCTGCTACGAGTGGGTTACAGATTCTGGATCCACGCATTCTATAAGGCCCTGACAGATGAAGAAATCAAAGAACTTAAGGAGATTCTTGAAGAGCCGCTTAGGCCTGAAAAGTTCAGGGAGATTGTTGAGAATATCGAGAGAACAATCAAAGAGGAGAAAGAGAACCAGCTCGATGGTGTTTTGGCGTGGTTTGAACACTTGCATAAAGATGAAACTAACAAAGAGGACTATTTCACAGATGATGACTGGCTTGGATATCACGGTTTGTTTAACCACACAACCCGAAGTGGTGAGGAGGTAATTTTGTTTACCAGAAATGCTCTTGGTCACTACAATGAATTTGCCCGGAAGAGGGGATTTTCAGCATACGGCAATCTTAAAGAGCTTGGTGCACTTGTTGCAGATATTCTGAATTGTAGCGTTGAGGAGGTTTACAAGCCGTATTATGTTGAAGATAGGACGATTAAAGCTGTAATGATTCCAAAATCCCTCATTACTTTATAACTTCTTTCATAATGCTCTATTTCCGAATTGGATATGTCTCCTTCGACATTACCAACCTTACTTTACTAGGTAATAAGTAAAACGCATTTTTCAGCGTTTATTCCCGAAGCGAAGCCTTCATGTGCGACATTACTTTCATTACCTACATCACCCTATCATCCGTTTTTTTACAATCAATAAATTTCGCTATATGGCGATTTATATGGTAATGAAAGTAATGTAGGTAATGTCGATTCTACAACCTCCATTTTCGAAATAGAGTTATCTGAGAGCTTACTGACATTACCTCATGAGGTAATGTCGAGGTAATGTCTGTTTTTATCAGCTTCATTTCACAATTAAACGAATCTTCGTACTTATCTAACCATTCGGATGTTAGATTTTGGATTAAAAGCGGAAATATCACCAGTTTGCACCATTCATTTTTTGCTTCCCATTTTTAAAGTCCAAATCTTAACGCATCTTAATGAACCTTAACGGAAACGGGAAATGCAAGATATGCCGAAGCCCGTTCAGGGACCAGATAGACAAGATGATCGTAGAGGGTCAGCCTTATTCCCAGATTATCGCAGCCTTCCCACAGCTCAACCTGAACAAGGCCAACATAAGCAACCACAAGAAGCATCTCAACCCTGCGGTTCTGCAGGAGGCTAGGGAGAAATACCATGCCCACCTGGAAGAGCTGGCCGAGGATGTTGTGGATGAGATTGAGGCCCTTGACGCAGTCATCACAAAAGCCTTCAGGATCTTTCAAACCTTCGATGGGGAAACGAAACCAAGAGTTGTGGAAGTCTGGACTAACACTCTATTGAGGGCCATCAAGCTGAAGAAAGAGATTTTCAGCGGAGATGAACCTGTTAAACGGTTTCTGGATGATTTGTTTTTGAATTCGAATTTAGATGAGGAGGTGGAGAGTTATGAATGAGGTTGACCAGATTAAGGAGTTTAAGAAGCACCTGAAAGTTGAGAACGTGAAAGATGCTCAGAAGGTTCTCAACACACTCTCGGCCCTTGTTATAACCAAGAGAATTAGTCCAAGGACTGCAAACACTCTTATCAAGATCATCGAACTCCAGCTCAAAGCCCTCGAAATAGCAGCTACGGAGGAGAGACTGACACCACATTCGAGGACTGATGATAGCCCTGAACCTACAACCCATTTTTAAAGTCTGCTTCTACTTTCTCTTTTGGTGATGTAGATGGAAACGAAAATGGGGGTAGTTGAGCAGGAGAAGATGGAAAGAGAGATCGACGGAGTCTTTGAGGAGTTCCTCAGGGCCGACTTTGGAAATAAGGTAGCTTTGCTAGGGAAGCTTGGCCGGCTTAAGCAGGAGTATGAGAGCAGGTTCGGAGTGAGCTACGATCCACTTTCAAAGCGGAGGAGCAGCATCACAACCAAGCCCGCAGAAGTCCAAACCAAAACCTCCAGCAACTACGAGAAAAAGAGGGCTGAGGCGGAGAAGGCGATTGAGGAGATAGAAACAAAACTGGCCAAGCTGAGAAACGAGCTGAAGAACCCTACGATTTCAGGGGATGAGCGGGAGAAATATCTGAAGGAGATCAGGAGCCTTGAGGCAAAGAAGAAGTCAATTGAGGACATGCTCTTCCAACACATGCAGGACAGGCTGAATGAGCTAAGCCTTGAGTATGCCGAGAGGGACAGGCTCAGGGCCCAGAACCAGCTCAAAAACGTCTCGCCGAGAGGGGCGAGTTTATTTGTTCAGGCAGTCTGTGAGTTTTGCAGCAATGCCAAAATGTGCGATGCTTACCGAGAGCTTGACGCTCAGAAAATGCTGCCGTGCATCTTCTCGGAGCTTCTGATCGCCATCGGCCCCAAACCAGCAGGGTTCAGACTCGAAGGTGAGGGAGATGGGGCCTAGAGGAATTAAGAGCTTCCTTAAGCATGTCTGCAGCGAGTGCGTTCACATATCGCCGGGCTGCCAGGAAAACCTGGAGCTGTGCATTCTGGCAGAGATCAGTTATTATGTGAAGAGGCTGGCCTTGATAGCTGAGCTCTCGGCCCTCGGCGAGAAGGAGGAGCTCAGGGAGATACTAAGAGAGTGGGATGGAGGGAGAAAGTATGAGTGAGGATAAATTTGCCAGAACGGGAGAGATCCTGCAGAGCAAGTGGCTATTGCCGGTGGGAGAGGAGAAGGAGATCAAGGTTGAGTTTGGCGATGATGTGTTGCACTTCAAAGCAAGAGTCCTCTCAGCTTCCGAGATCAATGTATTAAGAAACTCCTCAGTAAGGCCAGACGGCTCGGTTGATCCCGCCCTCGCTGAGGAGGCCAATAATGAGTTCATCAGAAAAGCCATCATCGAGCCTGAAATCGATCCAGAAAAGCTCCATCCGATCCTTAAAGACGTCTTGCTTGACGAGCTGATGAGGATTCACGGATATAGCGAGGACATTCTGATTGAATTGGAAAAAAAGTTGAGGCGGAGAGGCTCTGGTATGACCTCGCCTACGAGTTCAAAATCCCGAAAGTGAGCTTGCTTAAAGAGATGCTTACCGAAATCGAGGCCTACGAGTGGGCGATTTACTTCAAAAAGAGGGCCGAGGAAATGAACGAGGTTAGAGAGAGGCCTGAGCCGGGAAGAAAACACTTATTCGTGTTCAGGTGATAACATGCCTGGTGAGCTCAGAGGGTTATACCTCACAATAGCCCTGCGGGACCAATTCTCAGGCGGATTGCAGAAAGCCAACGCTCTGATGAATCAATCCGCCCAAAGAATGGCAGTCATCGATAAGCTTGCGAGGAAGAATCAGGAGAGATACATGTATATGTCGGCAGCCTTCGAGAAGAGCCTGGCAAATTCGGCTTTCTTTTTTGCACAAATTGACAAGGTCGAGCGGGAGGCTTTCATCAAATCGAGATTTCAGCATGGAGTGGTCCAGAAACTCGCTATGGGTTATGACAGGCTGAGGAGTAAAGTTTCAGATTACGCCTCAATCGTCAGAAGCAAATTCAGAACAATAAACGCAACTCTTGAAGAGCACAGAATGGCCTTGCTCGGAGCCTCTATGGCTCTGGCCGGTTTTATGGGCCTGTCTCTGAGAGGAGCGATGAATGAGGAGAAATACCGCCGCAACATTGAGAGCCTGGCTGAAGTTATCGACTACGATAAAGAGGGATGGCAGAATGTGAACAAGGCCCTCCAGGACTACATAACCTCAGCCGAGAAGCTGGACTACATCAGCAAGGAGACGAGGGCCAATCTGGTTTCTGAGATGGTCACGATGGGGGCTGCTAAAGATACAATTCTGAAATACGGGCCAACGCTTGAAAAACTCGGTATCTCACTGGGTAAGTCAACCGAGGAGGTAATTTCAGCCGTGAGAAGCTCTCTAAGCGGTTTGCACATGCCGTTTAAGCGGCTCGGTGTTATCCTCAGGGAGGAGGACATCAAAAAGAAGATGGAGGAGATAAGGCAGGCTCATCGCAACTGGAGTGAGGAGGCGATAAGGGCAGAGGCGATAATGGAGCTCGCTTATCCGCAGATGACTCGCAGAATAGGAGATTTCTCAAAAGCCATAGATTCTGCATACGGTGATCTCGTCAAATTCAGGGAGAAGCTGAGCGATCTTACCGGTGATATAGGTGCGATTTACATCCCTTACTTCCGAATGGCTGTTGACTGGACGTCTCGCTTTGTTAGATTCCTGAATGCGAGTCCGATCCTGAAGACTGCAACAGCTTTTGGAACTCTCGCTTTGGCAACTGCTCTCGTTGGAGGCTTCGCTTTACCCAAGGCCTACAGCTCGCTAAAGACGTTTTATGGCATATCGAAGATGGTTGCAGGGTTTATCTACTCCCGGCTGATTCCAGCAACTGTGGCTCAGGCTTATGCTATGGGTGGATTAACAGCTGCACTCAGAGCGGCAGCCCTCGGCTTCAAGAGTCTGGCTGTGGCTGCCCTCACGAATCCGATTACATGGGCCATTCTTGGAATCGCTGGAGCTGTTCTGCTGCTTCAGCATATTTGGGTTAAAAACTGGTGGGACATTCAGGGCAAGAGTAAGGCAGCTATCGGTGCGATAACTGGAGCTCTAAACTGGCTTGTTGGTGGTATCAGGTGGCTCATCGATTCGGCCAGGGGGCTAATTGTGTGGGTCCAGCAGGGGATCGATAAGCTTGGCCCCTTGAAGTATGTTCTGCTTGGTCCAGCAGGAGCAATTGTTTATCTGATCACCCACATTGACAAGCTGAAATCCGCAACATCAGCGGCTTTAACTACCATCAGGGCTTTGTGGGATAACACAATCGGCGGAATAATCGCAAAGATTGAAGCTTTTATCGCAAAACTCAGGGAGGCTTGGAACTTCATAATGAACAATCCGATCTCTAAAGCCGCTCAAATGGCTTTCAGCTTCACACCGGGTGGAGCTCTCCTGAACACCGTTAAGATAGTTCAACCGAAGATAAGGCCCATCATCGAGAAGCCTGAGATCCCAAAAATCTCGGCAGATTTTACGAAGGGGATTCCAACACCTTCTCAACTAACGAACTCAATAAGCACGACAATCAACCAGCCTACGGTTAAGAACGAGCATAAAACCATCTACATAAACCCGGACATCAAAATCGAGGTCAAGGAGGGCAAGAAGGAAGAGATTGAGAAGGCCATGAAAGAGATCTTTGGGAAGTGGTTTGCAAGTTATGGGATTTACGGGCGATAGCATGATTGAGGAAGCTGTAGAAACTTACTGCAAGCTGAACGAGTTTGTAGAGAATATCCACAAGCTTCAGGATTCGGTATATCTGTTAACCTGCGAGCCGGTAATGGAGTTGAAAAGAGCTGTTGAAAATTGGAACAGGCAATGGGATCAGATCAGGAAACTCAAGTTAAACGAGCTGCTAAGGCCTGAGGACCTCATTCAGCCACGAGTTCAGCATCAGATCATTAGGGTTGAAGTGACCATAAAAAGAGATTGAGTATTTAACGATTTTTAAATCACATTTTTTGGAAAGTCTTATCTTCTTCTGCGGTTAACAGTTCTGCTTACTGGTGTTTGCTACAAATTGTCATTAGTTTATATAAATAAAAGAGGTGTGAAGAATGAAGAAGAGGACCAGTGTTTACATCGATGCCGAACTGTTAGAAAAAGCTAAGGAGAGAAAGCTTAATCTATCTCAATTGCTGGAATGGGCTATTAAGGAGGTTCTAAATGGAAAAAAGAAGCAATCGAGCGCGGGACTCTTAATCCCGCAGTCGGGGGTTCAAATCCCTCCCGGCCCGTGCTGTTTTTGAAATTAAGATGATTGCTGGATGGACTTGAGATTTTATTGATTCCACGAATTGATTGAGAAATTTCGAGATATCTCCGACGTTCTTTTTTAGCCAATCGTAGGTTTCAGGTTTAAACCAACAGTTAGACAGTCATCCTTTATTTATTTCACCTTGAAGCTTTCTTTTTTGATTTTGAGGCTTTTTCTGATGACTTTTTCTGATCTGACGGTGTGAACGAAAAGCATTTATTATATAATCATACCAAAACATGCTTATGAACTGCAAATTAGAATTGGATGAACGTCAGATACCTGTACTTGGTTTACTACACAACCTTATGACAGAATCC
>JAPDIW010000069.1 GCA_029259415.1 Archaeoglobi archaeon | reverse complement strand
TACCGTCCAGGATTGCGTTCAGAGCTTACTTCTCGCTGTCGTAAACTTTTGCTGTCCCCTCGAATCTCATCATGTCCTCGCTAACTGCAGCGGCCTTGATCACGGCCCCCTTTTCTGCCAGATTGCCTTTGAGAATCGCTATCCCACCCTCTTTGTGAAGCGGGTTGTCGGGAGAAGCTATTATGTCCTTTCCCCTCAGTACCGCCATTTCCGCAATCTCGTAAAGCGTTTTTCCGCTTACTGTCATCTCATCGTGGAAGTACTTCTTCGCCTTCTTTATGAGCATCGGAACCCCTCCGCTCTCGTCCAAGTCAACAATCATCTCCTTGCTTGCAGGGTCAATTGAGACAATGTGTGGGGTTCTCCTGCTTATCTCGTCAAAGAGGTCGAGGCTCAGCTTTATACCCGCTTCCCTAGCAATTGCTGGCAGATGCAGCACGGTGTTGGTTGAACCCCCGACAAGCATGTCCATTGTGATGGCATTCTCGAACGACCTCTCGTTGATGAAGTCAAGCGGCTTGAAGTCCTGTTTGACGAGTTCCACCACCCTCTTTCCACTCTGCTTGGCTATTCTGAGCTTTCTCGAAGAGGGACATGGAGAAGTGGAGCAGTACGGCAGACTCAAACCGAGTGTCTCTGTCAGGAGCTGCATGCTGTTGGCCGTATATAACCCCTGGCAGCTTCCGCAGGACGGAGCACAAAAGTCCTCGTAAAGCTTTAATCCTGCATCGTCCAGTTTTCCAGACTTGTACATCCCTGCAGCCTCGAACGCGTCTTTGATTGACACTTTCTCTCCACTAACTCTCTCATATATCATTGGGCCTCCGGTAACAGCTACAGCAGGAATGTTCAGGCGGAGCATTGCCATCAGCATTCCTGGGATGATTTTGTCACAGCTCGCAACAACCACAAGCCCATCAAATCTGTGGGCCTCCACCATTGCCTCTATGCTATCAGCAACAATCTCTCTTGATGGCAGGGAATAGCACATTCCCTCGTGTCCCATGGCGATACCGTCACAGATCCCTATTATGCCAAACTCGAAAGGCACGCCACCAGCAGCGTAAACCCCCTCTTTCACAGCCTGTGTAAGTTTGTCAAGAGTCATATGGCCAGGAACAATTGTGTTATAGGCATTTGCAACTCCGATGAAGGGTTTGTCCATCTCATCGTCAGTCACGCCGAGAGCCTTCAAAAGAGCTCTGTGGGCTACCCTGTCTATTCCTCTCTTAACCTCATCACTTCTCATGCTTTTAAGAACGTTTCACTCTTTTTTAAGTTTTGGATTGGTTGCTTATGAAAATTTTAACTAAAATCTACTTAAAAATCTCTGGGGTGTTCAAAATGCAAAAGACTGTAGGAATCCACATCGGAGCTGTACAAATTTGTTGGTTTTTATTTTGGAGAAATATATCAACACAATTTTTAGAAAAACCTAAAAGTCTTGATAGAGTGTTGGAATCATGAAGGTATGCGTACCGAGCTACAGAGGAGGTTTGGACGACTATGTCTGCGAGCACTTCGGAAAAGCTGAAACGTTTACAATTTATGATACAGAGACAGGAGAAGTCAAAGTTGTGAGAAACACAAGCGAGCATTTTGGTGGAGTGGGCTATCCCCCAGAACTGATAAAATCTGCCGGTGCAGATGTGGTTATCTGCAGCGGAATGGGGGCGAGGGCAATAGCCATGTTCAAAAGTTTCGGAATAAAGGTTTACATGGGCGCCAGAGGGAGAGTCAGGGATGCCATCGAGCAGTTCATGGCGGGAAGACTGGTCGAGGCCGATGAGGCAATGGGCTGCACTCATCACTAAATTTTAGGTAATCCGAAAAGTTATATGCTGTGAGGCGAAGTAGTGTTATGAGAATCGCAGCAACAACTTTGAAAGGAGGAATTGACGACATCATAACACCGCAATTCGGCAGGACTGCCACGTTTACAATTGTGGACTACGATGGTGAAGTAAAAAATGTGGAGGTTGTTGAGAACAGAGCAGCCTCGCAGGCTAGTGGTGCAGGGATAGCTGCATCGCAAACGCTTGTTGACAAAAAAGTTGATGTGGTGTTGACAGGAAACGTTGGACCCAACGCCATAAATGTGTTGAGAGCAGCCGGGATTAAGATTTATGCCGCTGCTGGATTGAAGGTCAGGGATGCGATTGAAAAGTACGTAAGAGGGGAGCTTCAGGAGATTACTTCGCCTTCAGGCGGTATGGGCGGAGGAATGGGAAGAGGTGGCGGTAGAGGAATGGGAAGAGGCATGGGAGGTGGCATGGGAGGAGGCAGATGGAGGTAGTGCTTCATCTTGCCGGACACTGCATTGAAACTGCTGCCAAAAGAAGATACGAAAGACTCGTTCAGGAGCTGCTGAAAGAGGAAGGCGAGGAGAAGGAGAAGAGGATGGAAGAGGAACTTGAGTTCCTCCTCGATTTTTTGAAGAAAGCTGACTTTTCCGAGTTGAGAAGAAGGGGTTTTGACGGAAGCAGGGAAATGCGGGTAAGGGTTAAGAGAGATGGAGAGGGTTTTCTGGTGGAGGAGATATGAGAATTGCTGTTGCTTCTGGTAAAGGCGGGACAGGGAAAACCACTGTAGCGGTAAATCTGGCAGTGTTCAACTCAATAGACCTATTTGATCTGGACGTTGAGGAGCCGAATGACTACATTTTCATTAAGGGCGAGGCTGAGGAGAGGATAGCCTACAGAAAGGTACCTGAGGTGAAGGACAACTGCAACGCCTGCGGTGTGTGCAAGGATGTCTGTCAGTATTCGGCCATTTATGTTATTGATAAAGCCTACACACTCCCCGAACTCTGTCACAGCTGCGGTGCATGCGTATATCTTTGCCCGGAGAATGCGATGGAGGAGGTTGACTACCAGACGGGGAAAATAGTGAGGGTAAAGTCGGATGAGATTACTCTCACGTACGGAGAGCTCACGATAGGCGAGGCATCGGCAGTCTTTTTGATAAAGCAGGTCAAGGAGTTTATGGGGAGCAAAGCCATCATCGACTCCCCTCCCGGTGCATCCTGTCCAATGGTTGAAAGTGTAAGCGATGCCGACTACGTTATTCTCGTCGCTGAACCAACACCATTCGGCCTTCACGATTTGAAGATTGCTGCTGAAGTTGTCTCTGAACTCGGCAAAAAGTTTGGAGTGGTTGTAAACAAGCATGGCCTGCCCTTCGATGGGGTTGAAAAATACTGCAGGGAGGAGGGAATAGAGATTCTCGGCAAAATCCCGTTCAGCAAAGATATTGCGGAAAAATACTCGCGAGGAGAGCTTCTTCTTGATATGAAAGACTTCTTCGTCCAGCTTTACGAGGGGATAGCATGAAACAGGTTGCCGTGATAAGCGGGAAGGGCGGGACAGGAAAAACGACCTTTTCAGCAACAATTCACGCCTTAGAGGGAGGTGTTATCGCTGACTGCGATGTTGATGCTCCAAACCTGCACATTCTACTCAATCCCAAAATTCTTAAGGCAGAGGATTTCATTGCGACTAAGAAAGCGGAAATAGTGCAGGATAAGTGCTCAGGCTGCGGGTTGTGTTACGAACTCTGCAGGTTTGGTGCGATTTCAGCGGAGGATGGGTACTTTGTAGATGAGAAAAAGTGCGAAGGTTGTGCTTTCTGCTTCAACGTCTGTCCGGAGAAAGCGATAGAGATGAGAGACGTGAAGACAGGTGATATATATTTCTCAGAAACTCAGTGGGGGTATTTTGTCCACGCAAGGTTAAAGCCGGGAGAGGAGAATACCGGAAGGCTTGTTACAGAGGTGAAAAACAGAGCCAAGAAAGTTGCGGAGGGGAATAGCAGTGACTTTCTTATCGTGGATGCCGCTCCCGGAGTTGGCTGCCCGGTTATAGCGAGCCTAACAGGCGTTGATGCAGCAATCATCGTGACAGAGCCTACTGCTTCAGGTTTGAGCGATATGGCGAGGGTAATTGAGTTATGCGAGCATTTCAAGATAAGACCGTTCGTTGTTGTCAACAAGTATGATCTAAATGAGGATGTCACCTTGAAAATCGAGGAATACTGCTCTGAAAACGGAATAGAGTTTGCTGGAAGGGTTCCTTTTGACGAGAGAATTCCGGAGCAGATTGCAAACCTCAGTTTTCCGTTCAGCGGTAAAGCTGCTGAAAAAATGGTGGAATGCTGGAAAAAGGTAAAGGAGGTGTTGTGAATGCAGAAAAGGGTTACGGATGAGGAGATTAAGGAGAGGCTTGACAAAATCAAAAATAGAATTGCCGTAATGAGCGGTAAGGGTGGAGTTGGAAAATCAACCGTCACAGCATTGCTCGCTGTGCACTATGCCAGGCAGGGGAAGAAGGTTGGAATTCTGGATGCCGACTTCCTCGGCCCGAGCATCCCCATCCTGTTTGGGCTGAGGAATTCAAGGATCGCGGTTAGCGCTGAGGGGCTGGAACCGGTCTTAACACAGAAGTATGGAATCAAGGTAGTCTCAATGCAGTTTCTGCTGCCAAAGGAGAACACACCAGTAATCTGGAGAGGTCCTTTAATTGCGGGGATGATAAGGGAGTTTCTCGGCAGGGTTGCGTGGGGAGAGCTTGACTACCTGCTTATTGATTTACCCCCAGGAACAGGAGATGCTCCTCTTACAGTAATGCAGGATGCAAAACCAACCGGAGTGGTTGTTGTTTCCACTCCACAGGAACTGACGGCTGTAATCGTTGAGAAGGCGATAAACATGGCTGAGGAGACGAACACTTCCGTTTTGGGACTTGTCGAGAATATGAGCTATTTCATCTGCCCCAACTGCGGTCATAAGAGCTACATATTCGGGGAAGGTAAGGGAGAAACGCTGGCGAAGAAGTACAACATTGGCTTCATTGCAAGCATTCCAATCGATCAGGAGCTGCTAAAGCTTGCAGACAGCGGAAGGATAGAGGAATATGAGAAGGACTGGTTTGAAGGTGTAAACTTTTAATTCGTTTCCTTTTTATATTCCATAATCCTTGCAAAACCCAACTCCGAAATCTTTTTCTGAATCATAATGAGGGGAGGGACATGGACGTGGTTTATCCCGATAGGGCTGATGTTATTTTCCCGAAACCAGAATACTGGTTCAAGTGGGAGCAGAGGTATGTATATGAGGATGCGAAGACGAAGGAGACAATCTTCCTCGACGGATACGGAAAGTTGCATGAGGGTAAGGAGGGATACGAAGCACAGGTGTTCCTGAATTCAAAGAAAGAGATTGTTTCCGTCCTCTACCAGAGACTCGCTCCGTATGATACGGGCTGGATAGACAAAGAGGGCTGGACGTGGTATCTGAAGGGTTCAGGAAACCTGATTTTTGACGACGAAGTCGTTTCATTCGATTACCCGCTTGTTCTAGGGAAGAGGTGGACAAGCAGGGGAAAGTTTGGAGAAGCGAGCGTTGAGTCGAGGGGTGTGGTTATTGCCTACATCTCCCCCGACGGAAAAGTTGAGGTTGCAGACGGATACAGCTACGAGCCGCTGGTTGACCCACCGGAACCGCTTGAGGCTCTCGATTTTATGGAGCTGGACGAGCTTCTCGAAGTTGGTGAGGCGAGGACAAGCTGGGATGAGGTTGTAATACCCGACGGGCCTAGAAAAGGTGAGAATGTGCAGGGATACTACGTCACAATGGTTGAATTCTACCTCAACAACGCTCTTGTAACTAAAACCGAGATATGGAAGGATGTAAGAGGATGTGTTCCAGTAATAGTCTATCACCCGGCAGGAATGAGGAGCGAACCGCAAGTTCTGGTTGCGAGGAGCTGGTGCCTGTAGAATTATTTTGTCATTTCTTACTTTCATATCTTTTGAAACACAAAGAGTGTAGCATTTGATTATAAAATCTTAGGTAAAGTTTTAACTGCGTTTGGTAAAATACTTATAATTGATAACCTAGTACTTGTTATTGATAATCCCTTCAACCCGGCAAAATTCTTATTAAATAAAATGAAAAAAACATGGTATGGTTACAAGAAGGGATTTTCTAAAAGCCACAGCTTTAACTGCAACTGCAATTTCCGCAGGTATCAAATTTCAGCCAAAATCACACGCTGAAGCCGCAACCGCAGGCGGTGAAGTAAAATTTGTCCCAAGTATATGTGCAATGTGTCCAGCAGCGTGCAGCATACAGGTAGAGGTGAGAGATGGGAGAGTTCACAGAATTCACGGCACACCCGATCATCCGATAAACAACGGGAAAATCTGTGCGAGAGGCAATGCTGGAGTTCAGAGAGTCTACAACCCGGACAGGATTAAAAAACCGCTCATAAGAACGGGAGAGAAAGGAACTTGGAGCTTCAGAGAGGCAAGCTGGGAAGAAGCTTTATCGCTCATCGCAAGCAAGGTGAAGGAATATCACGAGATAGGGCATCCTGAGTACATCGGAATGCTCGGCGGATGGTTGCCCTGCACGTACTACAAACCATTCTTCAAGGCATTTCTTGCAGCACTCGGTACTCCCAACGGAGTGGGTGTGCCTGAAGCACTCTGCTTTATATCCAAAGCTCTCGGCTGGAAGTCTGCCTACGGTTTCGGCGCACATCCTGAGCTCTTAACCGACTACGAGAATGCAAGATACGTGATAATGCTTCGCAGAAACGTTGCTGGCAGTATAAGCGTCGTTCACGGGTGGAGGCTTGGACAGAACAGGAGAAAGTTCAAGCTCGTCGTTCTCGACCCCCGATACAGTGAAACAGCAGCGAAAGCTGACGTATGGCTTCCAATCAAGCCGGGGACAGATTTGGCGTTCCTATTAGCGATGATGAACGTCATAATCAACGAGAAGCTTTACGATTCGAACTTCCTCGCCAAATACAGCAACGCACCCATGCTACTCAAAGACGGTAAACCGTTCAAAGTCTGGGATGAAGGTGGGAAGAAGAAGTACCTG
Organism: Archaeoglobi archaeon; assembly: GCA_029259415.1. Classification (GTDB taxonomy): domain Archaea; phylum Halobacteriota; class Archaeoglobi; order Archaeoglobales; family Archaeoglobaceae; genus Archaeoglobus. The sequence goes on along the minus strand of JAPDIW010000069.1, from coordinate 12,343 downwards.
GTTTACGATCTCGCAAAGGGGACGGCAGTAGAGCACGACTCAGCGGTGCTTCCAGCTCTTGAAGGGGAGTATGAGGTTGATGGTGAGAAGGTAATTCCAGCATTTGAGGCTTTGAAGAGGAGAGTGGCTGAGTACACACCAGAATGGGCTGAAAAAATCACCGACATCGAGGCTGAAAAGATCAGGGAAATTGCGAGGGATTTCGCGCTTCACAAAGGTGTTGTCGACTCCGGCTGGCACGGGCCGAAGTACAGGAACAGCCTTCTCACGTGGAGGGCAGCGGCAATCGTGAACGCTCTTGTTGGTTCAGTCAATAACGACGGAGGACTGCTTTTTACAGGACTCGCACAGTTCGTCTCGGCAAAGGCTGAAACCACTGAGGCGCCACCGCAAAGCGTCCTCAGAATGTGGGCCGAAAAGAGGGGCATAGCAACAGCCTTCTTCGGCCATACAGTCCAAGCATTTTACGATGCGATCGTCAACAAAGATCCGTATCCGATAAAGATGCTTTTCGTTGTTGGCCACAACCTCCTCATGAACATGCCGGAGAGGAAGAAATGGGAGGAGGCTTTGAACAAGCTTGACTTCATGGTTGCTGTTGATATTCTTCCGCAAGACCACCTCTACTATGCCGATGTAGTTCTTCCCGAGTCAACTTATGTAGAGAAGGACGACCCGCTCTTTCCGATTGCTTACGCTCCGGCTTTCGGGTTCCACACGAGAGTGAAGGCTATAGAGCCAGTTTACGATACCAGGCACATCATCGAGATGATGGTTGAGATTTCCGCAAGACTTGGGACGGAAGACACGTTTTTCAAGGCTCTAAGCAAGGGGCTCGGAGTTGATGCAGAGAAGCTGAAGAGCTACTACCACGCAGAGGGAGTTGTGGGAATAAGGAGAGCTCAGGCTGAGGCAGAAGGTGTGAACTACACCGAGCTGCTTTCCAAAGGTTACGTGGTAAAGGCTGGACGTGATAAGCTGGTTTACAACATGCCGTATAAGGAGCCCTTACCAACTCCAACAGGGAAGGTTGAGATTTTCAGCTTCATGCTTGCAAACTTCGCCTCAAAGGTGCAGGATCCTTACTGGGATGCTTTGATTAAGTGGGTGCCGCCGAAGGTCAGCGAGAGAAAGCTGGGTAGCAACGAGTTTTACATGGTTTACAGCCGCAGCCCCTTCACGACGCACTCATCAACCTCAGACAACCCTCTGCTGGCAAAGCTGATAGAGGATTCGGAGCTTTACTACAAGGGAATCTGGATAAATAGCGAGCGGGCGGCTGAGCTTGGAATAAGAAATGGCGATAGAGTTGTGGTGGAGTCTGTTTACACAGGCGATAAGACCGAAGCAATCGCGTTCGTCAACGAGCTTGTCAGAAAGGACACCATATTTACCGTATCCGGCTTCGGGCAGAGAAGCGAGAAGCTCACCAACATCCCGCAGAGGGCGATGACCATGGCGAGGCTTATTCCCCTGCAGTTCGACACGCTGAGTGGTACAATAATGAGCCAGGAGACGATTGTAAGGATCAGCAAAGCGTGAGGTGGTCAAAATGGTTCGGTATGGTATGGTCATTGATTTGGAAAAGTGCCTTGGCTGCGAAGCCTGTGTTGCGGCATGTGTGGAAGAGAACAACGTACCTTACGAGACTGGACTGAGAACTGAGGTTCAAAGGGTTGTTACGGGCAAGTTCCCCAACGTCTCGACTATGTACATGCACAGGATGTGCCAGCACTGCGAGCATCCAGCATGCGTCAGCGTATGCCCAACCGGAGCGAGTTACGTTAACGAAGATGGTATAGTGCTGATAGACTACGAGCTCTGCATAGGATGCAAGTATTGCATGGTCGCCTGTCCCTACCTTGCAAGATACATTCATCCAGAAAGGCACACCCCCGACAAATGCACGTTCTGCGTTCACAGGGTTAAGGAGGGAAAGCTTCCGGCGTGTGTTGAAACATGCCCTGCAAATGCCCGGATTTTCGGTGACCTCGACGACCCAAGCAGTGAGGTGGCAAAACTTGTTGCGGAGAACAGAGCCGTTCCGATCGGCGCCGAGTACGGTACGAAGCCTAAGGTGTTTTATATAAGACCGGGGTGATAGCATGCTCATACTGAATCCCCAGCATTATTATCTCCTCCAGCAGCCGTGGTGGGGGATACTGATTGCCTTCTACCTCTTCCTTGGCGGTTTGGGAGCGATGGCGTTCTGCATAAGCTTTTATTTCTGGAGACAGAAGGGGAGCGAGTCACTCGTAGTTGGAGGTTCGCTTCTCGGCCTTATAGCCGTCCTGATCGGTACGCTGTTCCTCGTCTTCGATCTCGGACACCCAGAGAGGTTCTACCTTGTCCTTCTGAGCCCAAGACTGAACCCTACATCTTGGATCGTGGTAGGTTCGACGCTGCTCTCAGCTTTCATGCTGTTCGCAGCTCTATTCGTCGCACCAAAGCTCCGGTGGTTCAAATGGCTGCCCTGGGCAAAGAATGAAACTCTAATAAAAGCATTTGGCTGGCTTGGATTCGTAACGGGAATCGGTGTGGCGGCATACACAGGAATACTCATTGGAATAGTCTTCAACATCCCCTTCTGGAACGCTCCTGCCTTGCCAGTGATATTCATGATTTCAGCGCTTTCAACTGGCCTTGCATCGCTGATTTTAATGATGCTCGTTATCGACAGAGGAGCTCGCGAAATCCATGTGATGGCAAAAATGGACGGCTTTACAATGATATTCGAGCTGATAGTGCTCTCAATATTCCTGCTGATCAGGAGCTACGGACCAGTTGCAGCAATAGAGTCTGTAAACACGATTCTATTCGGCTGGCTTGCTCCGTACTTCGTCGGTGGAGTGCTCCTGATTGGGCTCGCCATTCCAATAATGCTGATTTTCGGCTATGAGGTAAGAAGGCCAGGAGTGATGGCAGTGACAGCAATTTCAGCAATCTTCGTGCTGATAGGGGGAGCGTTGCTCAGGTACGTGGTTCTTGAGGCTGGAATACTCCAGATTCCCTGCTGTATCTAAAACTTTTTATTTTTTCTTTCTTTTTTGGTGAATGAGTAAATAGAGGGAGAAGCTACTACCTGTCTGTGGCTCAGATATTTACGGATGTCTTTTATTTGCAATATGTGTATAGATCTTGAGTTGTCTTCAAACTTTTGTACCTTAGTAATTGTTGACGTACTTGACTTCCGCTCCTACTTCCAGCAAATGCGCTGCAAAGCTATGCCTTAAAGTGTAAGGAATTAACTTCTTTCTTATCCCTGATTTTCTTGCTGCATTCTTCACGATCTCTTTGCATTTGGAAGTTAACTTTGTCTATAACCCATATTAGGCATTCCAACTAATCCACCATTTAATCTCCATTCAGACAACTCCATACTCAAAACAAATAGCTAAATCATCTCCTATTCTAACGGACGGTGATTGGAATGAGATTACCGGTCATTCCAGTGAAAGGAGATGAGAAATGGGAGCTTCTATCGAAAATCATAGATAAGCTTGAAACGAGAGAAACTAAGAAGACTTTAGCGAGGAATAAGATAACACCGGTAAATAAAGCGATAGAATTCATTAAAGATCATCATTTTGGCAATATTTTTCGAAGTAGAGATTTCCTATGCTGTTAGCGAGGTAAAGCGTTTAGATCTGAGAAAGTTCTTGAGATAGAGGAAAAGATTAATCTACGATCAGTATCACTCGTTCATGGCAGAATTTGAATCTGAGCAGTTTATAAACCTTGTTTTCTCAATTCTCAACTCAAATAAAAGGCGAAATAGACCATCCACTTTAATATTGGACTCAACTGATATATCCTTCGATCTAGTCCCCTTCAGAAGGAGGGATTTGAAGGATAAGCCTTACAAATGGGGATATTCAATTAAAGGATTCTTTCTGGGAATGAAGATGATGATTCTGATTGATTATAGCACCTTATACTCTTTCTTCCACATTTATCGGCAAATGTCCATGAAAGCAGGATTTACTCTCTGATTTTGGAAATGCCCAAGAGGAAGAGGTTAATCAGGTTCGGAGATTCAATAATCATGGATAGAGCTTCTACGCTTACAAGAACTATCTGATAGGGATAAGGTACGGAATAGTACTTTTAATCATTCCGAAGAAGAACTTCAAGTTAGAGAAGCTTGAAGGGCTGATGAGCTATTCTCTTTTCATCTTTAACTCCAAGAACGTTGAAAAGGAGAAGAGAAGGTACAGAAATCTTGTAAAGAGGTTGTTTAAGGATTGAAGGAAAATCTAAAGACTTTGAGGGCATAATAGAAGACGTAATAAAGCTGGGGAAAGAAGATTTTGGTTTGAAGCGATTGCACTGTTATGATTACGAGCCAGTGAGAAAGAAGTGCTGTCTTTCTGTCCTGTTAACAGGGATGACGATTAGGCTTGGATTCAGGGAAAAGAGGCTTATTCATAGATTGCCAGAGGTGATGCGGGGGAAGACTCCATACAAGAATTATATTAATAGATTTTAATGAAACTGAGGTCACAGGATCTTTGCTCGTACCCCATCAGCCATCGGGAGAGGATAGAGCTCTGTCATCCGTCGAGAATTGTTCATATCGTCAACAAGATATTAGACGCTCTTAGAAAGGTTGAGAGACTCAGCGGAGTTCTGGTCTCTAGGGGTCGTAGGTTCATTACATCAAATATTCGCCGTTAGGAATGAAACGGCGACTACCTCGGAATGCTGGAAATTGTGCGGGGTATTACTGACATCAGGACGTTGGAGAAGAGGCTGTTCGAGTGGAAAAAGGAGTAGGATTGTTAGCCTCTGATGATGCGATAAGATGCATAAATTGCTATTGATATCATTATAAAGGTCATGAACACCGCCACTACAGCCTCGGACATATCGACGCCCAGAGGTTTGGAGATTTTATCCGTTTTCGAAACGGTGGATATGAGTACTGATATAAGTACGAGTGCAAATGCTACAAAGGAGGATGTTAAGATCACTTTGACAACTTTTAACCTTAAAGTCCTCCTTCCAAATTCTGTAAGCTCGTAATAGACCCATTTTCTACCGTCTTCGATCCTATTTACGTATCCTGCCTTTTCAAGTATTGAAAGGTGGTATATCACCGTTGGTTTCGCCAAACTAAGAATCTTCGACAGCTCTGAAGCAGTATATTTTCTTTGCCACAAATGTTTCAAAATGGACAACCTTGTTTTGTTTAGGAGAACCCTTACATCTTCAGCTCTCATTTCAATCTCTGTCATTTGCCACAAATTATCACTTACACTCTTTAAAAAATTTGCGAAAAAGTTAGAAAAATCTCTAACAAAATCTGTGGCTTTTTATGGATCTTTGCCCCAGGTTAGCTTAAGCAAGGAGGTGGTGTGATGGAACGGGCAGTTACCTACAACTGTGAGTGGGGACACGTATTCGATAACGTATGTCGAAGACTATCTTTACAGCTCAGGAGCTCCACCGTGTAAGGTAAGCGACCTGATCCCGTGGGGAGAACTGGAGGCGAACGTTGTGGAGAATTGGTTACAAAATGCAGGTTGGATCAGAGAATTTCGCCATGCTGATGCCGAGGTTAAAAAGACTGATTTTGGTACGCAAAATAGCGGATATGAGGGTTTGGATGAGGCTGATTTTCATTTCCATTTTGGACATGGATATAAGTTTATAACGGGTACTTGGCTGGGTTTGAGGGACTACTCACCATGTTTCAATCCCGGAGCAATAATCTCTCCAAACGATCTCGAGAAAAAATGGGATTTCAACAACGAATGGGTGTTTTTGCACAGTTGCAATGTATTGAGCGATGTACAAGCGTGGGGAAAAGCTCTGAAGTATAGCCATATGATTATGAGCTTCTCCACAACAACGTATACTAGCACCGATCTGCTTGAGAGGTTTTTCAAGGCGGCAATTGATTGGGACTGGGATTTGTATTGGGCATATTATCACGCAACTACGGAAACGTACAAGGGGTACGATAGTACGGTAAAAGCCGTAATCATTGCAGACAACTCTGACCAGCTTTACGGTGATCACTTATGGGGCCAAGGAAATGTGGAGCCAGACGAGTATCCAGATGACAACGAGGTGGTTTACAGAGAGTGGGTTTGCTCTTGAGGTGAGTAAAGATGGTAGGTTTAAAGAGGATTGTTCTAGTGTTAGCTGCTGTAGTAATCAGTACAACCTTACACGCATGTTTTAGCCATCCCAACGAACCTGTACCAGCACCACTTGGCAGCGAAGCTGAAATAATTCTAAAAACGGAACTTCCAAAAATTGAGTTGCTACGATGTATAGGATAACAGATGTAGAGAAAACTCTAATTCCTCCAAAGAAAGATCTCAGAGAAGTCAAATCTGTACCAAGCGAAAGTGAGGCAATTAAGATTCTAAACATATCTGACCAGTACGACGGTCTTATGCTGAAAAGTGTTCAAACGATAACTACTAAAGTCGTAAACACTGAAACGGGAGAGATCGTTGGAAAGAAGCCAGAGTTTGTAAGTATTATTTACGGAAGGGAGATTAACGGTATTCCTGTCGTAGGGCCGGTTGCTGACGGTATCGTCGCTGCAGTTGCGGACAACGAGGTAATCTACATGTCAAAACTGTGGCGAGAGATTGAAGAGGTAGGTAAAAAACAAATAATTTCGGCCGAGACAGCACTCACAAAACTCAAGAAGGGAGAACTGCTGAACAAACCGCTTTATACCGGTACAAAACTCGAACTCAGAGAGGTGAAACTTGCTTACTATGCTGAGAGCGAAAACCAAAAGTATTACAGGGTCGTCTGGTTATTCAAGTGCGTGGATAACAACGGCAACTGGGTGGATGTGATTGTGGATGCGCTCCAATCTTAATTTTTTGGTGAGAATATGAACATTCTAGCTCTCTTCCTAAAACTTTTGGGAATAGAATATGGTTTCAGCATGCGAGCGTTTCTACTTGCAATATTTCTAATTACCGTTGGCACAATACTGCGTAACAGAAACAACTCCAAGGTATATGGAAAGATCTTAATGATTATTGGAATATTTCTCCTCTGCCTCAACATCTTGGTAGTCTTTATGATATACCTATTAAACACGGGATTTGGTTAAAATCGGTGACTTCTCTTAATGCAAAGAATTACATAGGTTAATCTGTTAACGGCTCGATTGCCGGAATTGATGTACCTTAATAAACACAGGACGGAGCTGAATATTATCGTAGGACTGTGTGTCGGCCACGATGCTGTTTTTACGAAGTATTCAGAGGCTCCAGTTACAACGCTGATAGCGAAGGATAGAGTGCTCTCTCACAACCCAGCAGCAGCCCTCTACACGTACTACTGGAACTCGTACTGGATGAAGGAAAGAGTTTAGTGGGATGAATAAAAACAACTCATATGGATGAAGCTCTCAGGGCAGGTAAGGTTTCGGCAATTGCCAATGTTATTTTGACTGTCTTTAAGGTTGCAGCCGGGATTTTCGCAAATTCAACGGCGCTTATTGCTGACGGTATCCATTCACTGGTTGATGTCCTCGGCTCCATTCTGGTTTGGCTGGGAATAAAAGTCGCGGAAAGGCCTGCAGACGCAAGCCATCCTTACGGACACTTTAAAGCTGAAAGTCTCGCTGAAATGGCAGTTGGACTGATAATAATCCTCTCATCCCTCCTAATTCTTTATGAATCTGTTTCGAGCCTTGTTAATGAGTCTATACCGCACTTTGAATCCTATGCCGTTGCTGTTGCTCTGTTTTCCGCCATTGCAAACGAGCTCCTTGCGAGGTACAAGATAAGAGTCGGTGTAAAGACGAGGTCAACATCACTGATTGCTGAAGGAAAGCATTCAAGAGTCGACGTTCTCTCCTCAATGGCTGTTGTTGTGGGATTTATTCTTGTTTATCTCGGCTACTGGTGGGCTGACAGCGTTGTTGCAATAGCCATATCGGTCGTGATACTCCAGATTGGTGGATCAGTATTGAAGAACTCCATTGACGTTTTAATGGACAGGGTCGATGAGGAGCTGGCATTAAAGGTAAAATCGGTTCTTGAGAAAATAGACGGAGTGAAGTCCGTGGACTTTATAGGAACAAGAGGGACGATGAAAAGTAAAATTGTCGAGGTTCATTTTACCGTCGACGTAGGAATGGACGCTGAGACAATCGATGTCATTCAGAAGGAGATTGCGGAGGAAATAAAGGAGAGAATCCCGGAAGTTGTCAATGTAGTGTGCGTGGTGAATATCACAAAACCGAAAGTCCTCGCAGTTCCAGTCGATTTGAATGGGCAGTATACAGGCGAACTCGACTCCCCAAGCTTTGTCATTGTGGACCTCGAAAGCGGAGAGAGGAAGGTTGTGGAGAATCCTCACCTCCGGGCGGAGAAAAAGAAGGGATACCTTATTTCCGAGTTTCTTGAGAAACACGGTGTAAGCATGGTTGCTGTTAAAAAGGTGGGTGAAGGTGCCAGAGCGCATTTGAGGAGCAGAGGCATACTTGTGAAGATTGTTAATTCTGGCTTAAGAAACATAGAGGACGTTTTGAGAGCTGTTTCATAAAACAGTTTACTGTGGTTTATGCCTCAATCGGAAAAACCGCGGAGGGTTTAAGTTCAAGAAATATTAGAATTATTCATGCCAGGACTCGAATCTTTGTTGAAGGAGGAGCGCGTTTTTCACCCGCCAAAGGAGCTTGTCGAAAAATCGAACATCAAGCAGTTTATGGACAAACACGATATAAAAGATGAAGACGAGCTGAGAAAAAAGGCTCTGGAAAATCCAGAGTGGTTCTGGAGTGAGATGGCAAAGGAAGTAGGGATTGAATGGTTTTCTGAGCCTGAAAAGGTTCTGGAGTGGAATCCTCCGTATGTGAAGTGGTTTGTTGGGGCAAAATACAACATCGTCCACGATGCTCTCGACAAGCAGGCTGAGCTCAGGAAAAACAAGGTTGCCTACATCTGGGAGGGAGAAAACGGAGATGTGAGAAAAATAACTTACGGTGAACTTTACAGAGAGGTCAACAAGCTTGCAAACGCACTTAAGGAGTTCGGTGTGAAGAAAGGAGACAGGGTTGCGATATACCTTCCAATGATTCCAGAACTGCCTATTGCTATGCTCGCTTGTGCAAAGATTGGAGCGATCCACACCGACGTTTTCTCAGGCTTTAGCCCTATGGCCTTGAGGGATAGAATCAATGACGCTGAGGCGAAGCTGCTAATCACGGCTGATGGTTTTTACCGCAGAGGTAGTATTATCCACCTCAAGGAAGATGCGGACAAAGCTTTAGAGGGAGCGCCGAGTGTTGAAAAAGTCATTGTAGCGAGGAGGGTGGGAACCGATCCGCCGATGAAGGAGGGAAGAGACTACTGGTGGGATGACGTGACGAGAGGACAGAGCAAGGAGTGCGAGACGGAAGTGATGGATGCCAACGACACGCTGTTCATCCTTTACACCTCCGGAACGACCGGAAAGCCAAAGGGAGTTATGCACGCTCATGGAGGGTATGCTGTTGGCACGGCAGCAACTCTGAAGTTCGTTTTGGATTTGAAGGAGAACGACGTTTACTGGTGCACAGCAGACATAGGCTGGATTACAGGCCACAGCTACATAGTTTACGCTCCCTTAATACTTGGAGCAACTTCGGTGATTTACTGCGGTGCTCCAGACTATCCCAAACCGGACAGATGGTGGGAGATTATCGAGAAATACGGTGTTACGGTCTTCTACACCGCACCTACGGCCATAAGGATGTTTATGCGCCTCGGCGAGGAGTGGGTGGAGAAGCATGATTTGAGCAGCCTGAGACTTCTCGGAAGCGTTGGAGAGCCAATCAACCCTGAGGCGTGGTATTGGTATTACAAGCACATAGGTAAGGAAAGATGTCCAATAATGGACACCTGGTGGCAGACCGAGACGGGGCACTTCATAATAGCTCCTCTTCCCACAACACCCCTCAAGCCTGGCTCCGCGACAAAGCCGTTTCCGGGAATAGAAGTTGATGTTTTCGATGAAGAAGGCAATTCTCTGTATGGCAAGGATATTGGGGGGTATTTAGTCATAAAGAAGCCATGGCCAGGAATGCTTAGGGGAGTCTGGAGGAATCCTGAGAGGTATTTCAAGACATACTGGGAGAAGTTTAAGGATGTTTACCTGACAGGAGATGCAGCGAGGGTTGATGAAGATGGCTACTTCTGGATTCAGGGAAGGCTTGACGATGTGCTGAACGTTGCGGGTCATAGAATAGGCAATAGCGAGGTTGAGTCTGCTTTGGTGAGCCATCCAGCGGTGAGCGAGGCCGCTGTTGTCGGAAGACCGCATGAAGTTAAAGGAGAGGCGATAGTGGCCTTCGTCATTCTGAGGAAGGGTTACCAGCCGTCGGAAGAGCTCAAGGAGGAGCTGAGAGAGCACGTTGCAAAAACGCTCGGAAAAATTGCTCGTCCGGATGAGATATACTTTGTCCCGGATCTGCCGAAAACGAGGAGCGGTAAAATCATGAGAAGGCTCGTCAAAGCAAAGCTAACGAAGGGAACAATAGGAGATACGTCAACGCTGATGAATCCCGAAACTCTTGTTTACGTTGAGCATGCCATTGAAGGGGGCGGGTAGCTTTCTTGTTTTATTTCACAAATTTTTTAGGATTGGCATTTATCGGGATTGGCATCAATGCCAAACTTAATTTTAGGTTAACCGAAAAATTTAAGTCAGGTTTGTGTTTAGTTTTAAATGGAGGTGAGAAAAATGCCAGGTGGAGACAGAACTGGGCCCTGGGGATTGGGGCCAAGAACCGGAAGGAGGGCAGGATTCTGCTCAGGCTACGGAATGCCAGGTTTCATGAACCGTTCAGTCTTCCCACCATTCGGTGGAAGATGGCTTGGATGGTTCGGAAGACGGTTCTGGGGTAGAAGAGCGAGAGGAAGAGGGAGGTGGTGGTAGTTGCCCTGGTGGATTCCGGGATGGGGTGGCAGAGGCTGGAGATGGTGGTACAGAGCCACTGGCCTTCCTGGATGGATGAGATGGGGCTGGTGGGGCTACGACTATCCACCCTACCCACCTGCCTTCAGACCTGAAGACGAGCTTGAGATGCTTGAAGCGATGAAAGAAGACCTCGAAGCCGAGCTTGAGGATGTCAAAAAGAGAATTGAAGAGCTAAAGAGGGAACTCGGTAAGTAATTTACCTATTTTTTATTTCTTAACTTTTTAACAGCGTATGGAACTGCAATAAATCCGAAAATTCCGTAGCTAAAGCTTCCAGAGGCTAAGTAAACCAAAATTGTAAGAGCTGAGAAAGCCGCGGCAATCAAAGAAGCCACAAGCTGATACGAGTCTTTCTTTACAACCAGGCCTTTCAGGAAGGTAGCGGTGATTGTTCCAAGAACAAACGCGTTCATTAACATTCCACCTTTAAAGTCAAACAGGTTCAGAGCTGACAGAATCTCAAGTAGTGTCAGAAGAAAGAAGTAAGCTGTAAAAATAAAGGCTATAGCCACATTCCCACCCCCGTTGCGATTAAGGCTACGGCATATGCAACCGAGAAGCTGAATAAGACTGCAAACACAGCCCATTTTGCCCCTATCTCGGCTCTAATGGCGGCTATTGTTGCGATGCAGGGCATGTAAAGGAGAGTGAAGAGCATGTATGCAAAGGCCTGATAGGATGTCATGACACTCGGAATATCGATGTTCAGCACCCCAATCGTTGCCACAACAACTTCTTTTGCCACGAATCCTGATATCAGTGCAAGAACGAGCTCCCAGCTCCAGCCCATAGGAGAGAAGAGAGGTTGAATGGCCTTGCCCAGTATTGCAGCGTAGCTCTCCTCAACGCTTCCTCCTGGGTAGGTTGTGATGTACCACACCACGACGGACATTGCCAGAATCACTGTTCCGGCCTTCTGGATGAAGTGCTTCGTCCTTGACCACGTCATGAGCCACAACTCCTTCAGGTTGGGAAGCATGTAGGGAGGTAGCTCCATGATAAACTCGCTCTCCCCTTTCAGCAGCGTCTTTCTTAAAATCAAAGCGGAAATTAAGGCTATCAGAACACCTATGACGTACATCGACATGATGACCACGCTGCCAATCTTCGGGAAAAATATCCCGGCAAAGAGCACGTAAATCGGAAGCCTTGCCGAGCATGACATGAACGGATTGATTAAAGCCGTCACAATCCTGACTTTTCTGTCTTCAATGCTCCTCGTTGCAAGAATTGCAGGGACGTTGCATCCAAACCCCATGATCAGGGGAATTGCCGACCTCCCGTTCAACCCGAATCTGGACATGAACCCGTCAACAAGAAAAACGGCTCTCGGCATGTATCCGCTCAGCTCGAGGAAGGAAAGGAAAAGGAACAGAAAGGCAATACTCGGCACAAAGGA
>JAPDIW010000065.1 GCA_029259415.1 Archaeoglobi archaeon | reverse complement strand
ATTTGAGAAGTGAGAAGAGCAACAACGGTTTTATTCTGCTTATGGCTGTATTATCAAACTGCATCGAGTATTTGAGCCATAAGCTTGGTGTAACTTTCTACGATCTGGTTAATCTTTGCTCCGTTGAGATAATACGGAATTTGCTTACGTGATTCACATGGTCAGTTGTAGACTTTCTGAGAGCCTTGGACAAAAACGAGAATGTAATCGTTAGGCTCGATGACTCCAAGATCAGACTCGCTGGCGACATGGTACGCTACGCCCTCAGTGTGATCGATCCATCAGCCCTCAGGGGGCGGCCGAGGATTCCAGAGCTGCCGTTCTCGGCGAAGGTTGAGGTATCGCCAGCAGACTTCGCCAGGGCAATCGCAATCTGCGACAGGTTCTCCGACAGAGTCAGGCTGAAGGTCGAGGATGGAAGGTTCATCGTGCAGGCGGAGGGAGACATCGACGACCTGAGCTTCGAGTTCGACGAGACCCACGCAAGAGTGGACGGTAACGAGGCTGACAGTCAGTTCTCCCTCGAATACTTGAGGCCTGTTGCCAAAGTTGTCTCAAAGTTCGAGCGGCTGGGGATCTCTCTGGGCGTGAACATTCCCGTCGCCCTCAAGGCAGCAGAGCCGAGCACGACGTTCTACATCGCTCCGAGGATAGAAGGGGTCTGATGCCCGTGAACCTGACGCTCACCGCCATAGTTCTCGACATCGAGACCACCGGTCTGAACCCGCTCGAAGACGAGATAGTGGCTGTCGGCATCCGCACGCCAGAGGGAACATCCGTCAGGACGGCGGAGGACCACTCGGAGAGGGCTCTGATTGATTTCGTGCTGGTGGAACTCTCAAGGTGGCCGAACCCCGTCTTAGTGGGCTACAACATCACGGGCTTCGACCTCCCCTTTTTGACGGCGAGGGGGCTGAGGTACTCGCTGCCCGCCCATCTGCTGAGGAGGTGCTACCGCGTCGACCTGCTGCAGGTGGTCCGCCGCTATCTACTGCCGAACGGGCGCTACTGCAAGCTGAGGGATATCGCAGCCTTCCTCGGCATCGAGGTCGACGATGAGGTATCCGAAGCCGACGTTCCGGAGCTCGCAGGCAGGGCAGGTGGGAGGAGGTAAGGAACCACTGCGAGAAGGACGTCGAGCTGACCTACAGGCTCTTCAGGAGGCTTGAGCACCTCGCCGTCCACAACCTCTCCGTCCGCTACAGCCTCGGGCCGCTGCAGGTGGTGGAGGTGCGGGAGCGATGAACCGCACCAAGATCGAGTGGACGGACTTCACTTGGAACCCAGTAACTGGCTGCCTCCACGGTTGCCCCTACTGCTACGGTCGCAAGATCGCCAACCGCTTCAGGTCCTTGTTCCCAAATGGGTATAAGCCCACATTCTACCCAGAGCGGCTGAAGGAGCCGTACAACGGCGTACCCAGAAACTTCAGGTCAAGGAACCCGTACCTTCCGAAAGGCAGCGCGATGATCTTCGTCTGCTCGATGGGAGATTTATTTGGCAGCTGGGTTCCTGCAAAGTGGATCGAAGCCGTAATCAGGGTTGCGGAGGACAATCCACATCACGTTTTCCAGTTTCTGACCAAGAATCCAGCAAGGTATCGAGAATTCGAGTTTCCCAAAAACTGCTGGCTTGGAACCACAGTTACAAGTTATGAGGATCAGGATCGTATACTGGAGCTGCCACGATACGAGGAGAACGGCAGAACTCTCAACTTCGTGAGCTTCGAGCCGCTTCTCGGAGAGGTCCATCTCGAAGGCTGGATCTGGGGCTACATCGACTGGGTGATCATCGGCGCTCAGACGAATCCCTACAGGCCACCAAAACCCGAGTGGGTCGAGCACATAATCGTCGAGGCGAGGAGGAACGGAAAGCCGATCTTCCTCAAAGACAACCTCCGCTGGCCCGAGAGGATTCAGGAGTTTCCGGAGCCATGACCCGCTATTGTGAGGTCTGTGGTGCTGAGCTGAGTCCAAAGCTGAAGAGGTACTGCAGCCAGCGGTGCAAGGCGATAGCCCAGACCAAAGAGTGGCAGCTGATTCAAGAGCTGCGCAAAAGCGGCAGAGTCACCCTGATTCAACTCAGGATAATCGTAAGCCAGCGCTACGGAATCAAAAAGAGCGACAGCATCGATGAGAAAGTCTCCGAGATCATGAGGCTCTTCAGGGGACTCGGGAAGGGCAGGATCGACATAATCATCCGGGCATGAGGTGTGAGGACGTGAGTTACGCAAAGCTGAAAGAAATCGAGGACTGGTACAACAAGCCCCTTGATGACAAGATTATAGTTGCGAAGCAGATAATTCAAGATGCTCTGAATCAGTCAACGAAACAAGCCGTAGCTTTCAGCGGTGGCAAGAACTCCCTTGTTCTTCTTCACTTAGTCCTTCAGTTCAAGCCAGACATAATCGTCGTCTTCTGCAACACTGGTGTAGAATATCCGCAGAACCTGAAATTCGTCAGAAAAATAGCCAAAGAGTGGAACCTGAACTTCTATGAACTCAAGCCAGAGAAGAACTTCTGGCAGATCGTAAAGAAGTATGGCTTTCCAGATCCCCGCAGATGGTACAAAAAGGAGCCTAAGTGCTGCTGGTACCTCAAGAATAAGCCGGCCAACGACTTCTACAAAGCGAACAACATAGATTGCGTGTTCGTAGGCATCTCAGCGTTCGAGTCAAGAACGAGGAAGCTGCACATCGCAAAGAAAGGTCCACTATTCTGGGCGAAGAGAGTCGGAGATACGCGCTTTAAGAAGCCAATTCTGCGCGCTTATCCTCTGGCTTACTGGACAGACAGAGACATCTGGCAATACATTGAGTTGAACGACTTACCGAGTAATCCTGTATACAATTTCGTGGAAAGAACCGGTTGCATGGTTTGCACGGGCTTTATTGGCTGGGAAAAACAGCTCTCAGCAATTAATCCAGCGCTTTACAGGAAAATAATGCACATGATGGGTAAGACCGTTTTGGCTGATTTTTCGAGCCATGCTCAGGGCTAAACTCCTCCAGCTCTTGCGAGAGAAGCCCCGCACCCTAGAGGAGTTAGCCCGACTTACGGGCCACCCTGTGCCAACGGTTAAGTGGCATCTAATCGGCTTGCCCGTTCGCCTTGATGGTCCCCTTCTTTTTTTGGTTGACGAGGTTGACAAAACTCGCACCCATGATGGTATTGTAAACCTTCAGCCAGCTCCTGCCTTGAAGTTCACTTTTTCGTGCGCCAGCAGTATTGAGAATCCACCAAAAGAGGAAATAGAGCGAATCTGCAGCGTTTGCGACAAGGTCGAAGAGGAAGCGGCCGAATGCCCGCTTAGACATCATGGGTTCTGCAAGGTTGACAACCATGATGGTGGTAAACTCGTCAACCGAGATGCTCTAAACAAAACCGATCTCACACTCATCAATTCAAAAACGGAGCAATCTCATCATATATTATCGCATCAACAAAGCGACCAGAAAGCTCGAAAACTAAAAAGGAACAAGCAAAAGCGAGATCGTGGTTTACAACTTGAGGTTTACAATCCCGATCATGGGTGGTTGACAAAACCACTGACGATAGCAGACTACGACATTCTATCGAAAATAACCCCACGCCAGCGCCGCATACTGCAACTTCTATATTTAGGTAAAACGCAGGCCCAGATCGCCAGAATTCTAAATGTAACCAGACAGGCGGTCTACAAGCACGTTAAAAAGTTCCTCAAATGGGATCTGATTAGGAAAAAGGCTCTCTCCACGGAGATAGTAAGAGGCGCGATGTCGTTTATGAGGTCCGACTTGCAGTTGTTAACTTCCTCAAGCTCAACCGCAACGCGGGTTGTAAACCTCGGAACATGGGGGGTGATGCCGCCCCGCACCGCCCCCTGTTCACCCTCCACCGCCTGCAGCTGGCCTTCCACATCGTCAACCAGAGTAAACCGTTCACAACTCAGGCCCCATCATTCGTGAAAACCTACTCCCCCAGAGGCTGGACTGGCTACGTCTACCAGATAGGCAACGTCCGGATCCGGGCCCTTCCGCGAAAGGTGATCGCCGAGTTCACGGAGGAGCAGAAGCCCTCCGAAGGTGAAACTGCAGAGCAGTTCCTCGTCCGCTGCATCGACGCCTTAAAGCAGGCGGTCGAACTCTGGCTCGAAGAGATGGACTATTACGGCATAGAAATCGAGCTGAGCCACCCGTACATAATGAACGCCCCAGAGTTCGCTTTTAAGTCCCGCCTCATCAGGGAGTATCTGAAAAACCTCCGCCTGAAGAGGGCCCAACAGCAGTTGATGCAGAACGGCGGTCTCTACGAGCCAGTAAACGAGCCCGTCGCATGTGACATCTGCAGCGACCTCTGGGTCGATGATAGCCCAGCTAAGGAAGGCGAGGATTATGCACATCTTGAAACCTCCGACCCCGACGAAGCGGATCTAGTCGATCGGGCCCTCAAGAACGCCCTCAACCTTCCGAGATTCATAGATCCGATTCGGGAGGAAATACGGAAGGTCAAAGCCCTTATCGAATCTGGAATTCCGGTTCAGCAGCAGATGTACCAGCTTATGGGTATTATCGGCCACCTTCTGAAGGAAGTGTCCAAACTCAGGCAGGAACT
Source organism: Archaeoglobi archaeon (assembly GCA_029259415.1). GTDB lineage: Archaea > Halobacteriota > Archaeoglobi > Archaeoglobales > Archaeoglobaceae > Archaeoglobus. The sequence goes on along the minus strand of JAPDIW010000065.1, from coordinate 14,710 downwards.
GGCCGCTTTAAAGGCCGGAGGTGGTAATGATGCAGGCTAAACTTACTTGGCATTGCTACCGTTGGGCAATATCTCCCGATCCTTGGGGCAGATGCAAGATATGCGGAGCTCCAACATCACATCCAACAGATCCATTTTGCTGCGGCCACTGTTACAGAAAATGGCTTAGAAGGAGGAGATTTAGAAGAAAGTACAGATATCCGCCATTTTTTCGGCAAGGTTTTCGGCGAGGTTGATTTTCATGCCCAAATATAGTTGCCCGCTCTGCGGCCGGGACAACTTTACAAGTTCAAGAGCCGTAGATGAGCACATAATTAAGCATCATGTTGGAAGGTTAAGCAGAAAAAGTTTCGAATACCTAATCGAGTGCGGTGTGCCTCCTAGTATAATCGTCGAGTGGTGTAGGAAGAACGGTGTAGTACTTGCATTCGACGTTAAGATTCTAAATGTGGCAAGTTATCAGTCGACTCTAACCGCTTTTGCGGAGGTTTAGCTCATGGTCATGTACTTCAAAAATGAGACGGTCCTAAACTTCCTCCTCGAAAACGGCATAGTTTACACGCTCAGGAAGCACCTGAGGGAAAAGAACAAGGACGGAAGAACGGTCGTCGATTGGATAACCTCTTGCAGAGGCTGCAAAAAGGTCGCCACGGCCCTCGTAACGTGGATCGGCCTCGTGGACCTCGAATCCCAAAAAGTCTTCACGCTCGACGATTCGGAACCTAAGCCCCTCGAAGACTTCGTAAAGTTCAGCGGCTTCGACTGCATCGAGGACTGGATCGACGCCTACAGAACTCTTGCCGGTAGAAAAGCCAAAACCGCCTATCTTTATAAAGTCGTACTCATGAAAATCTACGGCTCAAAGGTGAGAACGTGCCGCAGCTAACCCTCTTCGGCCGGATTGCCGAACCCGAGGTTGAAGAGGGACCCCAGCGCGTGATCGTCAGGTCAAAAAGAATCCCCAAGCGGCTTGCGGAGGAGACCCGTCCTCAGACGCTACTTCCCAGAGCTCCGCGGGGTTCTGCTGTACTACACAGGCTCCGCCAACGGGAAGTATCTGTACGGCTGGAAGATCGCCTTAGATCCAGACCTTCTCAAAAAACCGAAGCGCAAGCTCCGCCACACGGTAGCCCACGAGCTGACCCACCTTATCCAGTACCAGCAGGACCGCATCAGGCATCGAGCGCTGCAGACGGAGTACGCTTACCTTTACGCTCAGCGCATCCCCAAAGGCGAGGAGGCCTGCGAGATATGGACCTACGCAAGGCATCCGGACCTCGTCGCACCGTCAGGCTACCTTCACTCACCCTTCGAGATGCGTGAGAGCGAGACCTCAGACGAGTTCTGGGAGCGGAAGTTCAGGTTCTACGAGCAGCACTGCGATGAAATCCACGAGTTAGCAAAAAAGGCGATAGAGCTTAGAAACCGAGGGTTCAGACAGTACATCAAGTGGTTTCTGAGGGAGTTAAGGTCAATCTAAAGGATATTTCCTGTGTTTGTGAACGAACTTCCCTTCATTCGACAAAATCAGGTGCCAGACCTCTATTATCTTCCCATCCAGCTGCCTCTTCTCGTAGATTATGCTTATCCCATCTTCCATGAAGTTGTATGTGGCAATTCTTATCCGGTGCAGGTACTTGTCGTCTCTGAACTCGAATCTCACGATATACAATATTGGACTTCGATATTTAAACTTTTCTCAGCAAAACATTTAAGTACAATATCCAATATAGGTTAACGAAAGAATAAGCTAATAGCCAGAAAGAATATGGGAACCATATTAGCCTTGCGAGGTGTATGTTATGGGAAATGTGACTCAGGCGATAAAGAAGCGGCTCAGCATGGGAATTGTCAGGAGGAACGAGATAATCAGGCTTATCGAACGCGGAATAAACACCGCTTACTCCATAGCCAAGGCTATGGACCTCGATCCAGGGACGGTAAAGCACCATTTAGACTGGCTCGAAGAGAGAGGGCTCGTCGAGTCTACCGTCATTGTCGAGAAAGGCAGGGCTAAGAAAGTCTTCAGGCTGACCTTCCCAGTTGAGGTCTTGGAGAGAGTTATGGGGATTCTCGACCTGATAGATGTCGACACCAAAGAGGCTGAGAGGGAGATAGTCAGGCTCGTGCTCGAAGTCTGTGAGAAACTGGAGAATGGTGAGATGAGCTTCGATGAAGCCGATAGGATCTTCACAGCCCTGCTTACCCTCAAAACTGTTGAGTTGAGCGAGGATGTCGAGGAGATGCTAACTCTTGCGAACGAGCTGCACGACGGGAACTGGGAAACGGTAACGATGCTGAAGAGTCTTGCGTATGAGTTCAGATGATCTAACGTCTTTTTTGATTGGCTCAGGAGCAGGCTCTTTCATCGGTTTCATATCTGGAATTCTCTTTGCCCTCCAAGCCCCAAATCCAAGAGAGAAGCCGATAGAGTTTGAGAGCGTTGAGAAGCTGATCGAGATGTTCCTTGAGGACGTTAGAAAGGTGGAGGAGATCCTGTATGGTGAGGCTGAAGAAGATAAGGGTTAAGATAGCCCCGAGGAAGGGGTCTTGGGAGGAGCTGCTTGAGGTAGCGAGGAAGACAGATAAGGGAGAGGATGTCAGTTACGAGAAGCTGGTGTTTGAAAGCTACGAGGCCTTCAGGAAAGTTCTGACGCCCGAGAGGCTCAAGATCATGCATGTCATCAGGGAGAAGGAGCCAAAGAGCGTTTACGAGTTGGCTAAGATTCTTGGCAGGGACAGGAGGAATGTGATCAAGGACCTCGAAATCCTCGAACTGCTTGGTCTCGTGGAGTTCGAGGAGGAGAAGAGGGGGAAGAGGAAGAGCAGGAGGCCTGTCGTGCCCTACAACGAGATCGAGGTCAGCATTCCAGTAGTAAGGTGATGGCTGAACTTCAAAAGGAGGTAGGAGTCCTCGACCTTTGTATCGATGCCGAGTAGGATTTATAGATTCCAAGACACTCTTTTTTAATGGTCGAACCTCTTGAGATCCTCTCGGCAGCTAGTGGAATCATTGGAGTAGTGGTTGGTTTCGGTCTCTCAGAGTGGAAAGAGCATAGACGTAGAGCGGTGTTAAACTTCAACGACATCGAACTATACCACTTTAGCAACTCAGTTAGATTCGTACTTCCAGTTAAACATAGTGAAGACACATTGCCAGTAAATAACGCTTCAGGATATTTGACCATTTATCTGAAGAAAGATGAGTTGAAAGAAAAAATTCCAGAAGATCTGATTATAGAGAAAGTAGATTCTTCCCATTGCTCAATAAGGGAGTGTAAACTTTGCGCCTACAAAACAGGCGACATTAATCTCGGCTCAAAGCCTTATCTTGCCCCGTATCCTAAAGCCAAAGTTTTGAGTGAACTACTGCCATGGACTGTCCCGATACCAGCAGGCGAGGGTCTGGATGGTCTTGAATACAAACATCTCACTAACATTCCCGTTCGAGGTTTTGCCAGACTTGTACTATTTGATCTTTATAAGGCAACCAAAGCTGGGGAGGAGTTCTATTTGCTAAAAGTCCATAGCGAATACGGTACCGAGCAGTATCCGAGAATCTGTCTAAAATTGCCAATTGGATTAAAATTGGGCGGTGAATTAATCTTTGACATCAAAGTAAGTGGAGAGAATGTCAGAGGGCAGGCTAGGGCGCAAATAAAGATAATGTCGGATGTGCTGGGTGATTATTTAGCTGAATATTATATTAAAGGGAAATTTATAAGGAATTTTTCATTTTGACGCTATTATGGCTGGCAAACGGGTACTACCTTTAGATCGTAAAAAGAGAGGTCTGTAAAAAAAAGAAACAAAGAGTTTAACTTTTGCGCCAAAACTGAAACCTTTTCCGTAGGACTGCGTGCCGGAGAAGCCCTCAGCGTCCTTAATTCACGCCCCCTTCTAATTCAAGGTTTAAGTTTTAGGAAATTCTTCAACCCTACATGATACTGAAGGAGGGTGTGAGGATCCTGACACCTCAGGAGTACGACGCCATCAGAGATGCGGCAAAGAGGCACTACCACCAGATAATGCTCGACGCAGCTCTCTACACCGGTATGAGGTATGTTGAGCTCCAGAGGTTTCAGGAGCATCCAGAGTGGTTCCAGAAGGACAGGCGGGCAATTTACTTGCCGCCCGAGGCTCAGCTAAAGAAAGAACGCAAGTTCAAGGACCGCTATGTCTACCTCTCGAATGTCGGCATGTACGCCGTTCAGTACTTCCTGAGCCTGAAGGAAAGGCTGCCGAGCATTCAGGCGTGGAACAAGAACCTCAAGCGCTGGGCGGAGAAGTCCGACTTGGATCCGACTGGTATCTCCGCCAAGACTACGCGAAAGACGTGTCCATGATCTCGTAAAATCTTGAGTAGGACATACCGACTTCAGCCTTCAATATCGCGTAGACATCGCCGGTCGTTACGTTCTCTTCGTCAAGCGCGTAGATGATTTTGAGCACTTCCCTCTCGTCGCTGTTCAGGGCGGAGATGCTCTTCGCCAGAGCGACGACCTCCTCTCCCTCCCTCGCTCTCTCCACGTCCTCGACCTCTATCCTCCTGCTCGCTCTCCTCTCCGCCATAACCCCAGCCTTCCTGAGCAGGTACAGCCCGTAGCGGAGGTCCCCGTTCCTCGCCACCAGCTCCACAACTCTTTCGAAAGCCTCCTCCGTCATGACATCGGGATAGAAGCCGTGCTCCACGCGCCATCGGAGTATGCTCCTTATCTCCTCCTTCGAATAAAGCGGAAACATGATCTCGTGGAAGTGGAAGATGGAGCCCAAGTACGGCTCAAGCCTGGCGACAAAGTCCTTGCTCATCGCAATCGCCACCACGCCGACCTTGAACTCGACGTTTTTCACGAGCGTAAGCAGGACCTCGTTCAAGACATTGTCGGCGAGGAAGTTTATGTCGTCGAGGGCGACGACTGGGACATCGCAGCTCTGGCCTATCTCCTCAAGCAGCCTGAAAAGTGGTACTCCCTTCTGCGGTGGAATCTTCCTGCACACGACCTCGTAGATCCTGGCGAAGACATTGTACGTGGTTCTGAGCACAGGGCAGCGCAGGTAAGCGGTGGCAACGTCGTGCTCCTCAAGCTTCGAGAGCACGTACCTCACGACCGTCGTCTTACCGGTCGACGGCGGACCGACGCACAGCACGTGTCCAGGAGCGACGCCCCTCAGCGCCGGCCTCAGGCAGGCTGCGAGATCTGCAATCTGCATGTCTCTGTGCAGGACCTCCGGCGGCAGGAACTCGGGGTCGAAGACCTCCTCGTTTCTAAAGAGAGTCTCATCGCCCCAGAGGATCTCCATCGCCCCTCCTCTCCTCGACCAGCCTCTTAAGCCTCTCTATCTCATCCCGCAAGCTCATTATGAGGCTTAAGATCTCCGGCTTGGTCATTGCTTCGAGCAGCCTAGCCTTCTCCTTCTCCCACTCTTCGACTTCCCTCACAGCTTCTGGAGTTAGTGGCAGCCCGCAGCGTGAGCAGAACTTCGCATTGCCGGGATTCACAAAGGAGCAGCGGGGGCACTGCAGCACCTTGATGTCATCGTTCTCGTCAGCTGGCTTTATTCCGTGCATCTCCAGAATCGCCCTCTCAACGTCTTGGTCTGCGAGGTGGATGTAGACCCCCACCATTTTGGTGCTTGGAACCCAGCCCATGTACTTCGCCCCCACAACTTCGGAAACCTGCTGCAGGAGCTTAGTAGCTCTCGTATGCCTGAAGAGGTGCGGATATATCCTCTTCTTTATTCCAGCCCTCTTCGCTATCTTTTTCAGCTGCCACTGGAAGTCCTTGTACACCATCGGCTGCAGGTAGTTCCTCCCGCTCAGCTTAACCCACAGAGGGGCTTCTGGATCGTCCTTCAATGGATGATCCGACAACCATTCCGCTAAATAGCGAGCTGAGTACACAACCCTGAGCTTTCTCCTTTGTGTTTTCGACCTCGGCAACCAAACAACCGCACCGTAATCGTCGAATACGACATCCTTAATCCTCATCGCGCCGATCTCGCCTATTCTAGCCCCAGTCTCGTAAATGAGTGATAGAAATGCCCTGTCACGTGAGTTGAGGCAGGTGTTCATCATCGCCTCGAATTCCTCCTGCGTTATCAGGTCGTGCGGAGAGATGTTTGATCTGACATTACCGACGCTGAACCAGTTTACGAGCTCCTCCCTCCCCAGCCACTTGAAGAACTTTTTAAGCGTCTTCTTTGCTTCAAAAATCGAGCTCTCGCTACGCTCTCCTTTGTTTACGAGTACCTGGTAGTGTGCGAGAATCCTCCTGATGTCATCCCTAGTGAACTCCTCGAACCTCTTCCCAACCAGGTCGAGGATCTTCGAGAGGTAAATCACGTAGCTCCGAACTCGCAGCTCGGAGATTCCTTGGGCCAGCAGATCCATCGCAAAAGCCTCGACAGTTTCGTAATCTTTCGGGTGGTCTCTCTTGAACCTTTCGAGTGCCCTCGACAGTTTCTGGTTTGAGTGGAAGTCTACCATGAAAATCGACCTCCGCTGTAGAATAAAACCACAGACGCTAGTCCGATAGTCAAGGAACTGAACCAGAAGAAAGGATGCCGAGGGGGGGATTCGAACCCCCGACCTCCTGATTATGAGTCAGGCGCCCCGCCAGCTAGGCTACCTCGGCTCACTCCTTTTTAACCAACTTGAATTAAAACTCTTTCGCTCAAAGTTTTAAACACTCCCGTTGATTTTTCACAATGGAACTACTCAGGGATATCAGCGAGGAGTTAAAGAGTTCTTACATCGACTACGCAATGAGCGTTATTGTTGGCAGAGCCCTTCCAGATGTGAGGGATGGCCTCAAGCCCGTTCAGAGAAGAATTCTCTATGCGATGTATGAGATGGGACTGTTCAGCAACCGTCCATACAGGAAATCTGCAAGAATAGTCGGAGAGGTTCTCGGTAAGTATCATCCACACGGCGATTCGGCAGTTTATGATGCCTTGGTAAGAATGGCGCAGGACTTTGCAATGCGCTACCCCCTCATTGACGGTCAAGGGAACTTCGGAAGCATTGACGGCGACTCTCCGGCGGCGATGAGGTACACTGAAGCGAGGCTTACGAAGATTGCAGAGGAGATGCTTGCCGACATAGACAAGGACACCGTTGACTTCATGCCCAACTTTGACGCAACCCTCAAGGAGCCTGTTGTTCTGCCATCAAAGATACCGAACCTCCTGATCAACGGTTCAAGTGGAATAGCTGTTGGAATGGCGACTAACATGCCACCTCACAACCTCACTGAAGTTTGCGATGGTATCATCGCCTACATCCAGAACCCCGACATCTCCGTTGAAGGACTCATGAAGTACATCAAAGGCCCGGACTTTCCAACTGGCGGCGTTATAGTTGGAACTGACGGAATCAGAGAGGCCTACCTCACCGGAAAGGGTAAGGTTATAGTCAGGGGAAGGGTTGAGCTTGAGAAAAATGCCATCATAATCAGAGAAGTACCCTACATGGTGAACAAGGCAAGGCTTGTCGAGAGCATTGCAGAGCTTGCTAAGGACAAGATAGATGAAATAAGAACGATAAGGGACGAATCGGACAGAGAGGGGATCAGAGTCGTCATAGAGCTTAAATCAGGATCTAATCCCGAGACGGTTATTAAGAAGCTCTACGCTTACTCCAACCTCCAGACGACCTTCGGAATAATAAACCTCGCCCTCGTTGACAATGAACCGAGGATTCTCAACCTTAAAGAGCTCATTGCCCTCTTTGTAGATCACAGAAGGGAAATTGTAAGGAGGAGGACAAAATACGAGCTTGAAAAAGCTAAGGAGAGACTGCACATCGTAGAGGGTTTGAAGGTGGTTGTTGAAGATATTGACAACGCCATCAGCATTATAAAGTCCTCCTCGTCTCCTTCGGAGGCGAGGGAGAGGCTAATTGAAACTTACTCCCTTTCCACAAAACAGGCTGATGCGGTACTGCAGATGCGCCTTCAGAAGTTGACTGCAATGGAGATTGACGCACTTCTCAAAGAATATGAAGAACTCAAAGAGAAAATAGCGGAATATGAGTCCATTCTTGCAAGTCCTGAGAAGATAGATGCCATAATTGTAGAGGAAATAAGGGAGATAAAGGAAAAGTACGGCGACGAAAGGAGAACAGAGATAACTGGTGTTGCGGAGGAGATATCAACATCCGACCTCATAGAGGAAGAAGAGAATGCAATTCTGATCACTGCCGAAGGGTATGCGAAGCGCATGTCTCTGGATGAGTTCAGAGTGCAGTCGAGAGGAGGAGTAGGTGTTATTGGAGCGAGCGTTCCAGAGGGTGACGAAATAGCGGTTTTCAGAGTATGCAACTCCACAGACAAGTTGCTGATCTTCACGAACACCGGAAGAGCATTCTGGATTAACGCATACGAGATTCCGAAAATGGACAGAACGGCAAGGGGGACAACCATAAAAAGGCTGATAAGGCTCGAAAACGGTGAGAAGGTTGTCTCTGCTCTGGGTGTCAGGGATTTCAACGAAAAGACGGTGGTCATTCTCTCCCCGGATGGCTACATAAAGAAAGTGCCGCTGATTGAATTCGAGAATGCGAAGAGGGCGGGAATTAGAGCATCTGCGGGAGAGATTCAGCAGGTTGAAGTTCTTGAGGGGGACAGTATATTCATTGCAACAGCTAACGGAAACGTTGTGAGGCTGAGGGAGTCGGATGTGCCTGAGTACGGCAGAAATGCGAAGGGTGTTATAGCGATTAAACTCAGAGAGGGCGACAGGATAGCCTGGATGAGCGCTTCTGAAGGAGAGCATTTGCTTATGCTGACAGAAAAAGGCTACGGAAAAAGATGCAGAACCGATGAGTTCAGGTTCATTGGAAGGGGATCAATGGGTATGATAGGCTACAGAATTTCCGAAAAGACTGGCAAACTTGCCTTTATAGCAGCATGCAATGGAGAAGAGGTATTCATCATAAGTGAGGACGGATACTGCATAAGGATCGACTCTTCAACCATACCAGTGCAGGGCAGATATTCATCCGGTGTCGTTGTGGCAAGAAAAGGAGTGAAGAGGGTTGCGCTGAAAAAAGCTTAAGTTAAAACAGATCCTTGAGATCCCAGAGAAGCTTTGGATGTGCCTTCAAAAGCTCTTTGACTATGGCAGCAACGCTCATTTCCCTCAAATTTTTGCCCGCAATCGCTCCGGCAAGCTTGTTGAGGAGAGCATCATCCATGTCGATGAACTTTAACTGAAGCTTTTTGTTCCGTTTGAGCTTCTTTCCGAAGTCATTCTTCCACAGCTCGTCGTACCTTCTAAGGAAGCTCGCTGAGAAATCATTCTTCTGCACAGCCTCGGCAGCAACCTTTCCTGCATAGTAACCAGCAGACAGTGCGTTCGCAATCCCACCTCCGGTTATCGGGTCTGCGTGGTAGGCAGCATCACCTGCAAGCATTATGTTGTCCGTAACTGCTGTTTCAATTTCCCCGTAAACCGGCACAGCCCCCGCAACAAACTCGACGATTTTACCTTCAATCCCCTCTTTCTCGATGAAGGCATCAAGATATTCCTTGGCTGTTTTTTCAGCCATCTTCGGCAAAACGCCAATTCCAACGTTAGCAGAGCCATTCCCTTTCGGAAATATCCATGCATAACCTCCCGGAGCAATCTCTCTTCCGAGGTAGAAGTACGTGTAGTTCTCGTCAATATCTAACCCAGCCATCAGGTATTGAGCGCAGCTTTCGACCTCATTCAGCTTGAGTGTTTTTATAATTCCGGCTTTCCTCCCAATCTTGCTCTCAACACCATCAGCACCGATTAGAATCTTCGTCTCAACCTCCCACTCCTCTCCAAGCCTTCTCAACTTCAACTTTACTTTCCCGTCTTTTCTCTCGAAGTCAACCATCGCAGTTTTAACGTAAACCTCCGCTCCAGCCTTAGCTGCAAGTCTCGCAACATGGCGGTCAAAGATTTTCCTCTCAAGGACGTATCCAACCTCATTTCCGGCCATCTCTTCCGACATCACGATTTCCGTTTTATCGGGAGCGTAGATTTTCGCTCCTGTCACCTCAGCGGCTATCCACTTCTTATCCACTTCGAAGAACTTCTCAATGCTCTCCCTGCTTATCCCCTCAGCGCATCTTACAGGTGTGCCGATTTCCTGCCTCTTTTCGACCAGAAGAACGTTCAATCCCTGCTCTGCAGCAGTCTTCGCTGCCATGCTTCCCGCTGGCCCTGCTCCAACAACAACGACGTCGTACATCACTCCACCTCCACTATTGCCAGCGCTCCCATTGGACACATTTTTACGCAGATACCACAGCCAGTACACCTGTCATCGTAAATTTCGAGAAAAGTTTCGACGAGTTCATTGGCATCTGCGGGGCAGACAGCCACACACGCTCCACAGTAAGCGCATTTCTTTCTGTCAACGATAGCCTTTCTAGCCATGGAAGAAAGAAAAAATGCAAATATATTTGCTTTTCGTTATGCCTTTTCCTTAAGCTCCTTTACCTCAATGGCATCAACTGGGCAGTTCACCACACAAAGACCGCAGGCGGTGCAGGCTTCGCTCACCCTTCCAACAGCCTTTCCGTTGACGATTTCTATCGTGTTGCCGCTATAACTCACAGGGCAGACTGACTCGCAAATTCCGCAGCCTATGCAAACCTCTCCGACTCTGATTTCCTTCTTTTTGCTCCTCTCAACCTTCCTGAACTCGACCTCTATTTCTTCTTTCAGCCTTCTGTTTATCTTTATCGCCTCTCCGGGACAGTATCTTTCACATGTGCCACAGAAGTTACATCTGTCGCTGAAAACAACCTTCTTTTCGGGATCGTAGACATAGGAAATGGCGCTGTTTGGACAGATGTCTCTGCAGACTGTGCAGTTCTCAACGCACCTCTCCTTGTTCCACTCCTGCTCTCCATCAAATATCTTCTCAACCTTTATTGCTCCGGTCGGACAGACTTCGCTGCACATTCCGCAAGTTGAGCAGGAGCCTTCATCAACTATAACCGTTCCAATGACCGCATCTTTTGCCTGTTCGAATATCCTGCACGAGTCGCAGCGAACTGTAATGACATCCATCGGGCAGATCTTCGAGCAGATTTCACAGTAAATACACTTGCTCTCGTCGATGACAGGCTTTCCGTGGTAAATCTTAACTGCTTTAGTCGGGCAGTTCTCAACACAGAGCCTGCATTCAATACATCCTTCACCTATGCTTATGTCTCCTCTCCTCAACTTCTTAAGATCGACGGTTCTCACAACCTTAATCGCATCTCTCGGACACGTTTTCATACAGAGTGAGCATAAAATGCAGTCCTGAGGATTTACATCTACTTTTTTAAACCCCAACTCTTCTTTCAAAATTTCGGTATAGATCCCACCTTCTTTACCGTTCCTATAAAACTTCAGAGCCCCAAACTGGCAGAAATCGCTACAAGTTCCGCATACGGCACAGTTCTCGTTTATCTCCACTTCGAATCTCTTACCGTTCCTTATTACGCTAATCGCTGACTTAGGGCAGACCGACTCGCACATTCCGCATCCGACGCACTTATCAGTGCTGAAGTAAAGGTAATTTCCCCTCTCCTCGTCTCTTGCGACCTCTATGATGCTATCACCTCCTTTTTCGCCTCAGCCGGAAATGGTTTTATAAGCATTTTGGTCGGTTTAACTCTTACAGTATCGTGATATATGAATACGTATAAGTTCGTATGGTAAGGTTATTTAACTGGTAGCCAATTAGCCCCATGGACATCTGGGAATTTATAAAGGAGTACTATATTGATTCGATTGTTTACAAAGAGGGTTACAATGTCGTGAACACGCTCACGTGGGCCGCGATTCTGATTGTTGCCGTTTACGCCCTTTACAAGTTTCTTGGTAAAAGGCTTGAGTTTGACGAAAAGTTCGTTTATGCGAACGTTCCTTACGTTCTTCTCGGCTCATCTGTAAGGGTGGTAGAAGATGCGGGATTTCTCAGCCCGCCCGTCTCCTACATCTTCATGACGCCTTTCATATACGTCCTTATTTTCCTGATTGCATTCCCAACGCTTCTGCTATCTCTTAAAATTTATGGGGAAAAATATTACAAGCCCTACTCAGCTTTTGGAATCATTCTTGCTGCAGGAGTTCTTGTCCTCCTTTTCGCGAATCTTCCAGTAGTTAGCGCGTGGGTCATTCCAGCCGGTGTTGGCTTTTCAGCAGTTTCCACTGCACTCTTCTATACAGTCTCACTCAAACCGATGAAGAATAACCTCAGCATGTTGGTGATATTTTCCCACATGCTTGACGGATTCGAGACGTTTTTTGGCATCTCATATTTGGGATACTGGGAGCTTCATGTCCTCCCCAGATACCTTATTGAAAAGTTTGGCCCTCCGTCGTTGCCAATGGTAAAGTTTCTTGTGTTCTACGCCATAATCTACCTTCTGGATACCTCCGAAGAAGATAAAAACCTCAAAAACTACATAAAGTTCGTTCTGGTTGTCCTTGGTCTGGCTCCGGGATTGAGGGATGGAATAAGGATGATGTTCGGGACATGAAGGTAATAACGCTGCTCACGGACTTCGGGGATTACTATCCAGGAGTGATGAAGGGAGTTATTCTCACTCTGTCTCCGGAAGCGAGGATTGTCGACATAACCCACAGCATTGAGCCACAGAACGTCTTTCAGGGCGCTTTCCTCCTCTACCACTCTTATAAGTACTTCAGGAATGCTGTGCACGTGGCGGTTGTTGATCCGGGAGTAGGGACGGAAAGGAAAGCTGTTGTGGTAGAGAGCAAAAACTACTTTTTCGTTGGCCCCGACAACGGCATCCTCTACCCCTCGGCGATTGAGGACAGAATCAAAGCAGTTTACTCAATCAAGGAAGAGATATCTGAGCAGGTTGGGGAGCTTTCCACGACCTTCCACGGGAGGGATATTTTTGCTCCTGCAGCAGCAATGGTTGCAAATGGAGACTACAGCTACCTTGAGGAATTTGAAGACGGAGAGCTGAAAAAACTCGAACTCTTTGATTACTCGGTTAGCGATGACAAGGTAAGGTGCAGGATTGTTTACGTTGACAGATTTGGAAACATCGTGACCAACCTGAGGGAAGAAAGAGGGAAAGGGTTTTACTTCAATGGCATTGAGTTTCCTCTGGTGAAGACTTACTCGGACGTGGACAAAGGTGAACCCCTCTCCTTGATAGGGAGTTTCGGAACCCTTGAGCTTAGTGTGAGAGAAGGCAGTGCTGCTGAAATGCTCGGAATTAAGAGAGGGGGAGGATGGATAGAATTGGAGGTTTTGTAAATGGATGAGAAAACACTTGCAAGGATGATTGAGGCTGTGAACAGGCACATGCCTCAAAAGACGAGAACCTTGGCCGAGATGCTGAAAGAGAAAGACCCAACAATTAAGGCGAAGGATGGAAACGAGTACTACATAGAGAAAAGGGAACTGGAGTTCATAGCCGAACATGTTGACGAACTCGACTGGCCTAGGTTCCGCATCCCTGTAATCCTCGAAATGAACGACATTGGCGGTGAAAGGGTCATTTTAGTCCGAGATAAGCTTCATGCCGAATTTATAAAAAAAGCTTTTGGATTTGACAGAATCCTCAACGGCATTCTCACGCTTTACATGTACGAACTGCCCGAAATAAGAAGGAAGCTCAGGACTGCAAGTCAGATAATCTTCCGGGTTGCACTGAAGTAGTCTCGTAGAGAATTAAAAACGCTGGAACAACTGAAACTGCTGCCAAAAGACTAAAAATGACTGCAATGAACGCGAGAATTCCGAAATTGCTGAGAACCGGAAACGAAGAGAAGTAAAGAGCCCCAAAACCCCCTGCAGTTGTTAATGCGGAGGTCAGAACAGCCTTTCCGGTTTTTTCGATTGTTTTCCTGACAGACTCTATGACGCCGAATTTTTCCCTTTCCTCGAAGTATCTCTCTGTGATGTGGATTGAGTAGTCTATTCCCATACCGAGGACTATCGAGTTGAGGGCTACAGAAATCGTCGTCTGCTTAATGCCCATCACAACCATGCAGATGTTAATCGCCGCCACTGCAACAGAGATGCTGATAAGAGGTATCACCGCCTTGACAAAGGAGCGGTAGGTGAGAAGGAGAAAGACGACGATGAGGACGTATGCGACAGCTGTCATCAAATTAAGGCTGTTAAACAGAACCTCGCTGAGGTGAGCGAGAATTACCGGAAAACCGGTTATGTAGTACTCCCCGTCCCACCCGAAAAATCGCACATCGCTCTCGAAATTCCTCATTGCATGGTTGACCTCTTCTACAGTCTGTGTGTTGGTGTAGAGCAGAATGACCAGGTGGTGTCCGGAGACGAACCTCTCATAAACACTTTTTGGAATTTTCGAGAGAGCTGATGAAAGTTCCCCTTCGGTAACCGGAATACTGCCGTAAAAATCTTCGATAGCTTTTCCCAGAGTTTCGTAGCTGTAAACTTCCTTTTCCCTCTGGGAGATGTAGTTTGCAAGCTCCTCGGCTTTTATGATGGTATCTGCGTCAATTCTATCAACAGAGAGGACAACTGCATAAACGTACTGAGGGGAAACAGACCTTTCAAGCTCCTCGAACTTAACCAGTGCGGGCAAATCTGGAGGGGCGTATTTCCTTCTGTTCGTCTCAAGCTGTACCTGCGTGGTTGCGTATGCACCGAGAATGATTAAAACTGCTGCCAAAGCCAAAATCTTTTTTGGATTTGCAGTCGTAAGCTTGGCTATTGAGG
>JAPDIW010000034.1 GCA_029259415.1 Archaeoglobi archaeon | reverse complement strand
AGCTACCCGAGTACGCTGCGGTGTTTTTGATATGCAGGGGGCTTGCGAGCTATGAGTCTTAGACCTTTTTGACCGCTGAAATTAACTTGACGTTCATAACACCTCTTGCAGCCGAGATTTTATCGACAAGAAGTTTTATTCTCTCCATTTTTCCCTTGACTAGTATCATCTCAAGGCACTGATCTTCATTGAGGTGTATGTGCGTGCTTGAGGTGATGATTTCGTGAAAGTCGTGCTGCAGGTCGATAAGAAGGTCACTGACACCCTTTACGTGGTGGTCATAAAGCACAACCAGAACTCCTACAACCTCTCCTTTCTCACTTTCAAGCCACCTGTACTCGGTTATGTAAGTACGAATCGCATCTCTGATAGCTTCACTCCTTGAGGAGTAGCCTCTGGTGGAGATTATTCTGTCGAACTCGTCGAGGAGGTTTTTCGGCAGACTTACACCGATTCTTGTTATTCCCTCTTCCATGCATAACTTCTTTCAAAAAATTATAAAAAAGTATTTCCTCCTTTTTAAATTTGAAGAATCTATAAAAAAGATTTTTGTGAAGGAAAGAAGTCTTACTGTGGGCTCGCATTCCTTGAAAAATTTATCATGGGTATATCAGAATAAAAAACCATTTTAAATCCCCTTCCCACTCAACCTTCATGCTACTCCTCGAACACGAATCCAAAACCTTACTCGAAAAATACGGCATAAAAACCGCTACCTGCACCTTCTGCGAAACGGAAGAACAAGCCATTAGAGCAGCTAAGCAAATCGGCTTCCCGGTTGTTATGAAGGTTGCCGGAAGAGAGATAGTCCACAAGAGCGATGTTGGGGGAGTTATACTCAACATCAACTCTGAGGAAGAAGTAAAAAAGGCTTTCCAGTCTTTGATGTCCATACCAAAGGCTGAAGGAGTCAATGTACAGCCTCAGGTCGAGAAGGGAATTGAAGTCATAGTTGGTGTTGCTGAAAACGAGCAGTTCGGAAGCGTTGTCATGTTTGGTTTAGGCGGTGTTTTTGTTGAAGTTTTAAAGGATGTCAGCTTTAGATTGTTGCCTTTAACGAGAGAAGATGCTGAAGAAATGGTGAGAGAGGTTAAGGGGTACAAGCTGCTAGAAGGTTACAGAGGAATGAAGGGTGATGTTGAAGCTGTTGTTGATTTACTTTTAAAGCTGAATGAAATAGTTGAGAAAGAGAATATAGTGGAGATGGACTTGAATCCAGTTTTTGTCTATGAGAAAGGATTGGTTGTTGCCGATGCGAGAATTGTTGTTGATGAGAGGAAGAGGTTCGATATGGAAGTTGGTGACATAAGTTTCTTCTTCAATGCAGAGAGTGTTGCAGTTGTTGGTGCTTCGACAAACCCAATTAAGGTTGGAAACTCTGTCCTGAGAAGCCTGATGTCAAACAGAAATCTAAGGATTTACCCAATAAATCCGAAAGCGGATGAGATTCTTGGGCTGAAAGCTTATCCATCCATAAAATCCCTTCCTGAAGTCCCGAATATTGCGATTATAACTGTTCCTGCCGATTACGTTGTTGATGCTGTCAGAGAGGCTGCTGAGATTGGAGTGGAGGGAGTTGTGATAATCTCGTCCGGATTTAAGGAGGCTGAAGTTGAGGAAGGAAAGCTCAGGGAAGAAGAGCTGAGGAAAATCGTCAAGAAATATGGGATAAGGATAATAGGGCCAAACACCTTCGGCATAGTCAGTGTGATCAATGGCTTAAATGCCAGCTTTACACCGATGTTCAGCGATGTGAAGAGGGGCAGAATAGCACTTGTTTCGCAGAGCGGTGGGATATGTCACTATATTGTTCATCAATTCAGGGATTTAGGGTTCAGCCATATCCTGCATCTTGGAAACAGGTGCGATGTCGATTTTCCAGACGTGCTGAGGTTTTTGGCTAAGGACGAGAACACTGATGTCGTCGCACTCTACATCGAAGGCACTGAAAACGGAAGAGGAATCTTTGAAGAGCTGAAAGAGCTCTGCAAAAGGAAAAAAGTTGTGGTCATGAAGTCTGGAAGGAGTAGTGTTGCTGATAAGGCATCAGTGAGCCACACAGGAAGCATGGCAGGAGATTACAGAGTCTTTGCTTCAGCCATGAAGCAGGCTGGGGCAGTTGTTGTGGAAACTCCAACGGAGCTGATGGACTCTGCTATGGCAATGGCAAAATTTGAGGAGGTAAAAGGTGGGGTTGCGGTGCTGACAATACAGGCAGGACTTGGAATCGTTGCTGCCGACATCATCGAAACCTCTGGCGGGAGGCTGGCAAAATTTGAAGAGGAGACTGTGAGGAAGCTGAAAAGCCTGCTACCTCCAATAACTCTCAGAGAGAACCCCGTGGATATGTCGTTCAGCGGTCTCGACCTTCATGTGTTTGCTGAGGTAATAGATACGGTCTGCCAGGATGAAGATACCGGAATAGTCATGTTCCTTTACGCTGTCGCACCACCAAGCTGGGTTTTACCGGCTGAGGTAATCTCGCAGATAATGGGCAGAATGACAAAACCGTCCATTCTCGTCTATTCATCGACTCCAGAGAACTACGCAGAAATCAAGGAAGCACTAAAGGACTCTGACAGTCTGATATTCGACTCAGTAGAGAGGGCTGCAAGAGTTGCCGCAATTCTGTTAGACAAACGAAACTATTTTTAATTTCACCCTTCATTTCAGGTTGATGTTGCTGGTTTATATTGACGGTGAGTTTGTACCGGAAAATGAAGCGAAGATAAGCATCTTCGACCACGGCTTTCTTTACGGAGATGGAGTTTTTGAGGGGATAAGGGCTTACAACGGAAGAGTTTTTCGGCTAAAAGAGCATATAGACCGCCTTTACGACTCCGCCAAAGCCATCGATCTTGAGATACCTGTCACCAAAGAGGAGTTCATGGAGATAATTCTTGAAACGCTGAGAAAAAACAACCTCAGAGATGCATACATCAGGCCGATTGTAACAAGAGGGGTTGGTGACCTCGGCCTCGATCCGAGAAAATGTCAGAAGCCTTCGATAATCGTAATAACGAAGCCATGGGGTAGGCTCTACGGAGACCTCTACGAGAAGGGCTTGACAGCTGTCACCGTTGGAGTGAGAAGGAACTCCTTCGATGCTCTTCCACCAAACATAAAATCCCTCAACTATCTCAACAACATTCTGGCGAAGATAGAGGCGAATGCAAAAGGAGGAGATGAGGCAATATTCCTTGACAGAAATGGTTACATTTCAGAGGGGAGCGGAGATAACATTTTCGTGGTTAAAAATGGAGCAATTACCACACCGCCAACAATAAACAACCTCAGGGGAATTACAAGAGAGGCTGTGATAGAAATAATAAACAAACTCGGAATCCCGTTCAGGGAGACAAACATCGGTCTCTACGACCTCTACACGGCAGACGAGGTTTTTGTCACCGGCACTGCTGCTGAAATCGCACCAATTGTAGTTATTGATGGCAGAAAAATCGGTGATGGTAAGCCGGGAGAGATAACGAGAAAGCTTATGGAAGAGTTCAGTAAACTCACTGAAAACGAGGGCACCCCAATCTATGAGTGAAGTTCTGATTACACTAATCGTAGAGCTTGAGGACAGGCCGGGTCAGTTGCTAAAAGTTCTGCAGCCAATTTCGGCACTTGGAGGAAACATTGTTGGAATTATCCACCAGAGAGGGAAAAAGACACCTCTGAACAGACTGCCAGTCGAAATTTCGTTTAAAATAGATAGCAGCAAGGTGGAAAATCTTATAGAAGAGCTGAAATCGCTTGGAATAATTATAAGGAGCTTCAATGAGGTGAAGCTTACTGCAACCACATCAGTCCTGCTTATAGGTCATCTCATCCACACGGACATCAGTGACACAATAAGCAGCATTGACACCGATGGCGAAGCGGAGTGTGTGGAGATGCATGTCAGCATGCCAGAGATTTCCGGTCCTTCGACTGCAATAATAACCATCTCAGCTTCAGGGAAGGAGAAGCTCAAAGAGGCTTTAGAAAAGCTGCGGGAAGTTTGCAGAAGAAAGGAAATAACGATAATCGAGCCGGTTAACGAGGAGCTAATATGATTAAAATCGCCATCATCGGGTTCGGAACAGTTGGACAGGGATTTGCTGAACTTTTGGTCAGGAAAAGGGACGAGATCGAGAAAGCCATTGGGGAATTCAAGGTTACCGCAATTGCAGACTCCAAAAGCTCGATAAGCGGTGAATTCAGCCTTTCTGATGCTCTTAAAATGAAAAGGGAGACCGGAAGACTCAGAGACGATGTTAGTGCTATGGAAATTGTGAGAAATGCCGAATACGATGTCTTGGTTGAGGCAAGCGTAACAAAAATTGGTGGTGGAGATGCAGTTGAGTACATCAGGGAAGCACTAAAGAGAGGAAAGCATGTAATTACGTCAAACAAGGGGCCGATTGTTGCCGACTTTGATGGTTTAATGAAGCTTGCAGAGAAGAACGGTGTGAAGCTCATGTATGAAGCCACCGTTGGAGGGGCGATGCCGGTAATAAAACTGGCAAAGAAGTACCTCGCACTCTGCGAAATTGAGAGCGTGAAGGGAATATTCAACGGTACATGCAATTACATACTGTCAAGAATGGAGGAGGAAAAGCTTCCTTACGAGCAGATTCTCAAAGAGGCACAGGAGCTTGGGTACGCTGAGGCTGACCCAACATACGACGTTGAGGGGATAGATGCCGCACTTAAGCTGGTAATAATTGCAAACACAATTGGTGTGAGAGCAAGGTATGAGGATGTTGAGGTTACAGGAATAACGCAGATAACCCCTGAAGCTTTTCAGGTTGCCGCTGAGAAAGGCTACACCATAAGGCTCATCGCAGAGGTTAGCAGGGAGAAGTTGAAAGTCTCCCCACGGCTTGTCCCTCTCCATCACCCTCTCTCAATCAGGGGGACAATGAATGCAGCCATGTTCAAAACGGACACTGCAGGAAACATCTTCGTCGCTGGCAGAGGAGCGGGAAAGGAAGAGACGGCATCAGCCATGCTGTCAGACTTTTACGAGATTTATGCTGGATCTCCTTAAATTTTTAATAGTCCTTGGATTTTTGTTATATGCCTGCAAGCTCGATTTGGAGAGCAGGATAGTCCCAAATCGAGTGTGGAAGTACATGATGCTCGCTTCACTCCCCATAACAGTCTATCAGATTGCTACGGGTAACTATTTAACAATACAATACTTAGTAGCCGGATTTTTTGTTTTGATAGTTATTGCTCTTTCCTACGCTCTCTATCTTATCGGAGCCTACGGAGGGGCTGATGCAAAAGCGATAATGTGTCTCGCCGTAATCTTCCCGTTCTATCCAACCTTCAACGGTTTTCCTCTACTCAACAAGGGATTTTCTTTCGCCTTCTCAACGCTCGCCAACTCAGTGATAGCTGCCCCACTCCTACTGCTTTTCATGTTTGTCCGCAACCTGATGAGAGAGGGCTTGAGAGAGTTAAGAGGAAATGCTCTCTACTACTTCACAGGATATAAAGCAGAGGTAAAAAACCTGCCGAAGTTCCACAACCTGCTCGAATTCGTAGACGAGAATGGAGAGTTCAGGCGTGTCAGGAGGGCTGTTGAGCCAGATGAGGAAGTGATTGAGAGGCTAAGAAATAGTGGTGTTGAGAAGGTTTGGGTCACTCCCGCATTACCGTTTTTAATGTTCATCACAGCAGGATATGTCGTTGCATTTATTTTCGGAGATTTACTGTATCTTCTAATCTCCACCATTTTAAGCTGGTGAAAGGTTTATATATCCTCCTAATGGATTTAACGAAAAAACCAGAAAGGAGGAGATGGGTATGGCTAAGGAAAAGGAGCACATTAATGTTGCCTTCATAGGGCATGTGGACCACGGAAAGAGCACTCTGATTGGAAGGCTGCTTTATGAAACTGGTGAGATTCCGGAGCACATAATTGAGAAAATGAGGAAAGAAGCTCAGGAGAAGGGCAAAGCTACATTCGAGTTCGCATGGGTCATGGACAGACTGAAGGAGGAGAGGGAGAGAGGAGTTACCATCGATGTAGCCCACAGAAAGTTCGAGACTGAGAAGTACTACATCACCATTGTTGACTGTCCAGGACACAGGGACTTCATCAAGAACATGATTACTGGAGCTTCACAGGCTGATGCAGCGGTTCTCGTCATGGATGTCGTTGAAAAAGTCCAGCCACAGACCAGGGAGCACATATTCCTTGCAAGAACTCTCGGTATAAATCAACTCATCGTGGCCATTAACAAGATGGACAGAGTTAACTACGACCAGAAGGAGTACGAGGCAGCTAAGGAGGCGGTAAGCAAGCTGCTCAAGATGGTTGGCTACAAGGTCGATGAGATTCCGTTCATTCCAGTCTCAGCATACTACGGAGACAATGTCGCCAAGAAGAGCGACAAGACTCCGTGGTACAACGGACCGACTCTGATGGAGGCGTTCGACCTTCTCAAGCCGCCAGAGAAGCTCGTGGACAAGCCGCTCAG
The DNA here is from genome assembly GCA_029259415.1 of Archaeoglobi archaeon. GTDB lineage: Archaea > Halobacteriota > Archaeoglobi > Archaeoglobales > Archaeoglobaceae > Archaeoglobus. The sequence goes on along the minus strand of JAPDIW010000034.1, from coordinate 13,082 downwards.
AATCCCCATCCAGGATGTCTACTCGATCAGCGGTGTCGGTACAGTGCCTGTAGGGAGAGTTGAGAGCGGTGTCCTTAAGGTGGGAGACAAGGTCGTGTTTGAGCCCGCTGGTGTGAGCGGTGAAGTCAAGAGCATCGAAATGCACCACGAGCCAATCCAGGAAGCATATCCGGGAGACAACATCGGTTTCAACGTTAGAGGTGTGAGCAAGAAGGACATCAGAAGAGGAGATGTCGCAGGACATCCGGACAACCCGCCAACCGTGGTTAAGGACTTCACAGCCCAGCTCGTCGTTCTGCAGCACCCAACTGCCATTACAGTAGGTTACACCCCAGTCGTGCATGCGCACACAGCACAGATCGCCTGCAGGTTCGTTGAGCTCCAGAAGAAGATCGACCCGAGGACTGGACAGGTTAAGGAAGAGAACCCGCAGTTCCTTAAGACCGGAGATGCTGCAATCGTGAAGCTTGAGCCAACAAGGCCGATGGTCATCGAGAAAGTCAAGAACATTCCGCCGATGGGCAGGTTCGCTATCAGAGACATGGGCATGACCATTGGAGCCGGAATGGTTCTCGATCTTACTCCAAGAAAATAACCTTATTTTTTTGGTGGTCTAATGCCGATAAAAGGTCCAAAGGCAAGAATCAAGCTCTCTGGCCTGAATCCAAGGGAGTTGGATAGAATCTGCAGCCAGATCAAGGAGATTGCAAACAAGACTGGCGTTGAGCTGAGCGGGCCAGTGCCTCTGCCAACGAGGAGAATGGTCGTTCCAGTGAGGAAGGCTCCGGATGGGGAGGGCAGTGAAACTTGGGACCATTGGGAAATGAGAGTTCACAAGAGGCTCATAGACATTTCAGCAGACGAAAGAGCGTTGAGGCAGATAATGAGGATTCAGGTTCCGAGAGACGTGAACATTGAAATCGTCCTCGAATCCTGATGTTATTTAAAATCACTTTTCTTGGAACTTCCGGCACCATTCCAAGTGTGGAGAGAAATTCCCCCGCTATTTTTGTCCAATTTGGCGGACAGAGAATGCTTTTTGATTGTGGCGAAGGGACGCAGAGACAGATGATGATAGCCAAAACTGGCTTTCGTAACCTCGACAACATTTTCATAACTCACCTTCATACCGACCACTTCATCGGCATTTTTGGGCTGATTGAGACGATGTCTTTGAATGAGAGAACCAAAGACCTCAACGTTTACTCTCCAAGGGCTGACGTGCTGAAAGCGCTTTTCGAGGCTTTCGGATACGACCAGCTCAACTACGATGTGAAGGTGAAAGAGCTGAAAGACGGGGATGAGGTAAAGTTCGATGACTTCAAAGTTGTTGCATTCAAAACGGAGCACATAGTCAAGAGCGTTGGATATGCAATCATAGAGAACGACAGGAGGGGCAAGTTCAACAGAGAAAAAGCGGAGAAAGAGCTTGGAATCCCCCCAGGACCGCTTTATGCAAAGCTTGCAAGAGGGGAGACTATAGTCTGGAAAGGGAAGGTGATAACACCGGACATGGTGCTGGGAGAAACGAGGAAAGGGAGGAAGGTTGTTTACACCGGTGACACGAGGCCAACTGAAAGAACAGTTGAAATTGCAAGGAATGCAGACCTGCTTATTCATGATGCTTCCTTTAAGGAGGATTTGAGGGAGTGGGCAATAGAGAGTGGACATTCAACAGCGAGGGAGGCGGCAGAAGTTGCAAAAGCTGCGAACGTTAAAAAGCTCGTCCTAACACACATAAGCACCCGGTATTCAAAAGATGCAACACCTTTGCTTGAAGAGGCGAAGGAAGTTTTCAGGAATACGATAGTAGCAAAAGACTTTATGAGTATTGAGGTGAAATATAACTCTGACTAAAGATAAATTACGTTGCGTTTAGCTTCCACTATTCTGTTTGTTCCATCCTCGTTGCTAATCTCTGCAGAATGTTTGTTTTATTTCAATGTGGTGAGAGGTAAAACACCAAGCGCCAGATTTAAATACTGAATGTGCACTGCACATCGGAAGAGAACGAACATGGAGGAGGGCAGAGTAAACCTGGACAAGAGCCTCAGAAACCTCTTGATGGACGGAGTAGCCTCACAAATAATGTTTTCTCTGCTGACGGTTTCGATAATCAGTTCCTATCTGGCATCGATTAACGCACCACCCTTCTTAATAGGGCTTGTGGCAGCCATACCTTACATTTCTCAGCTAGTGCAGATACCCTCAGCCTTCTTTGCCGAAAGATTCAGCAGAAAAAGAATTTCATTGTTTGCAAACCTGCTCTCGAGAATTTCACTGCTTGCGATTGGAATTACGCTGCTCATCAATCTGCAATCCGACGTTATGCTGTTCGTAGTGTTTTTTGTAATGTACAACGTTCTCAAAGAAGTTTCTACAGTTCCTTGGAGTTCGTGGATGCGTGATTTAATCCCCGCCCATATAAGGGGAGAATACTACTCGAAAAGGATTGCCTACGGCAAGCTCGCGGCGCTTTTCGTTGTTTTACTGTTTACCGCCCTCTTCAACGTAGCCGGAAATACAACATTTCCCATTCTCTTTCTAACGGCATTCGCTGCCGGAATGACAAGCGTGTACTTCATAAAAGGAATCGACGATGTGGAGGTTGAGCATAGGGGAAAGAGGAGCTTAGCAGAACCGCTTAAGAATTCAAACTTCTTAAAGCTGACCTCAGCCCTGTCTCTCTGGAAATTCGCGTCAGAGATGGCTCTACCATTCTTTTCAGTTTACATCATCACGGTTCTGAAATATCCTGTATGGGTTGCAATCGCCCTTGCATCTTTAAGTCAGTTCAGCTCAATTTACTTCCTCAGAATTTCGGGGAGTATAATGGACAGGTTCGGAAATAAGCCTGTGGCCGCTTTGTCTTTTGTTTCATTCTCATTGGCAGCTATACTCTTCACATTTACAACGATGCCTCAAAATCATCCGCTAACTCCGCTATTGCTGATTTCAATATACATCCTTGACGGATTCTACTCATCCGTTCCACCAATAGCGTTTATGAATATGATTGCAAAGATGACACCCAAAGGCTCTTCAGCACCATATTATGCCGTAAACAACGTAGTAGCATCGATTTTCGCAGCAACGGGCTCAATAAGCGGAGGTTTAATCGCTTCTTTCTTCCTCTCAACGAATTTTGCGGTAAAAATAGACATCGAATCTACTTTCGGCTTTTTGGAGATCCCAACTGTTCACTTGGAATCCTACGACTTTCTCTTTTTAATTTCTTCAGTTTTATCGGTTTTAGCGGCGAAAATACTCAGGCTTTTCAGTGAGGATAACGCTTTGAGCGAGGAAGTGGTTAAGAACGAAATCAGGCATGCAGTTGTCAGGGATGTTTACTCTCTCATAACGCACATGCACTTGCCATACATGCAGTCCCAGTTGAGATGGTCTAATTTTGGCAGGTTTACAAATGGCGCATTTCAGAGAGGATTTCAGGGAGGGGTTACGGCTCAGCCTGGGTCTCAGATGGTGATGCAAGAGAATAGTTTAGAAGATTTTTAGAGTTATACGAGCAAACAGAAAAAGAGTTGGAAGTGATGAAACAGGCGATATTGAGTAAGGCGTTTAGGGGTGAGTTGTAATCAGATTTACTTGCCTAATCTTTCGATAGAATCTCCTCTACATACCTTTGCGTTAACTCCAATCTTCCTTCCTTTATCGCTTTTCTCATGATTTCAATTATTTCAAAAGGTGTTATTAGTGTCTTATTTTGTTTGAATCTCTCAGTTTGGAGTTTTACGAAATATTTTATGACGTCATAGGGTAAATGGATGACTTCTGGGTATGCTTTGTCTCTTGCATGGTAGGGTTCAAAACCTATGGATCTTGAGACTACAACTTTTAGGATATAATAGTTAGGATATAGTTTTTTGATCTGCTTAGATAAAGTTCTTACTTGGTCAATAGCTTTCTTTGGCGCTCCTTGTTGAGTCGCTTTAGATTCCACAGCAATTGTAATCCCTTCATAAATTTCCGTTCCAAGTTTCACGGGTAGGTGAACAAATAACCCTAAATCACCACCACCTTCTTTTGAATCGTAACTCAAACCAACACTTCTTTCTTTTATTCCTGTATGTTTTCTTACCGAAAATCCCAGCATTCGAAACAGTTTAACAAGGATTTCTTCAAATTTGTCTCCTGACTTTTTACTTTCATCTAGCACTTTTTCCAATTCTTCAATTTCTCGAATTAGTTCTGCGGGATCTTTTTCGCAAAAGTAATCGTATAGGTATTTTTCCAATGATTCTGAATAGTTTTCGACTCCAACACTCTTGATTGGCGCATTTGCGTACTTAGGATTTAAAAAGACCTTGTCTCCTTTTAAAAGAAGAATATCGGCATAACTGCCCCAATTCAATAAGACCTTCACGTACTGACTCTTTGTAGATTGTTTCCAGTCAGCATTGAACTCTGCTTGGATATAATCACCAATTTCGTCCTTCCTGAGTTGACCTCCAGAAGCTTCGAGAATTTTTACAAGTTTTTTAAAAGGCGTGTATCCAAGCAATTTTTCTTCAAACAACCTTTTCAGTCTTTCGTCTTCTTTGCCTAATCTGAGAACGCCAATGTATGAATCTTTTAACACATATTTTCCTTGCTCTTTTACTATTAACCCCAACTCCAATAATGCTCGAATAGTATGTCTTGGATCTTTACCTTTCAAAAATTTTCTAACATCTCTGATGTTTTTGAACTCACAATTAACGCTCTGATAACTTCAAACATTTGGTCAATTGTTGCATTAGGTATCGAAATTTTCTCAGTATCTTTTCTCTTCATTCTTCTCACTCCATCTTTTAATTTCATCTAGAACGATTCTGACAGTTTTCCTAAGATTTTCTTCATTGATTCCTGGTGTAATTATAATACCCAATTTGGCGTTACTTTTGGTATTATATCTGGAATATTTACTTGATCTGGTTGAACGGCTGTTTCTCGTTCAAGATTTTCTTCTGATGATTTTTCTATTACATCCTTGGTTTCTGCTAAGAAATACTTGCCGTTTTCTTCTTTAATCAGTTCGGCAAATTTGAGATACTCGATTAGAATTTTAAGCGAGTTATAATGTTTTTCTGGATCAGCATGAGCATCTTTTCCAATTCTTTTTGTGAGTGTTTCTTCATCGGCTAATTTTTGGACTTCAAGAACTTTTTTAACAGAATTGTAGAACCACGAGTCTATTAAGATATCTCTTAAAATGCTTTTTGCTTCATCTTCTTCGTTCCATTTTATTGCGTTAGATAGATCTAGACATACTTTTGTTGGGATATAGTATCCATGTTTTCCTTTTTCTTTTGCTTTTTCTAATAGTCCGAGTGACATCATGAAATTGTTATTTCCACTGACATATTGAGGGTTAAAATCTACTATGTTTTCAAAATCTTTCCAATGTACAGCTTTCTTACCATCATTGCTTATAGATGCGTATGCTTGGATGATCTGTAAATGTTGCTCAAATTTGGAACGAGAGTCTGGTAACGGATATTTTGTTTTTGTTACGGTTCGTTTCCTTTTTGTGGGTTCTGTATTATTCATTTACTCATCACCCCCAAAACTTTTTCTAACATTCTAATATCCCTTAAGAAAATCCGGCAATCTCCTATTTCTTTGAAAAGTTGATAATCAGACTTCCAATCCTCCGCTAGATCTTCGAATTCTTCTTCTCTACAGAACATTAGAATATTTCCAACAATCTCGTCAATGTCAATCTCTTGAGTTTTACCAATTATTTGTCCGATGCTTTTTCCCAGCAGGTAATATTTAATCAAGTCACTTTTAGACACACTCTTACTTAAGCTTTCTTCCGTTGCTTCCGTGTTCAATGTTTTAGATAACTCTTCTTTGAGTAAATCGACTTTAAGCTGGTATCCACCTTTTTCCCGTGATAAAATTTCAGAAAATTTTAACCAATCGATAAATTTCTTAGCATAACTTTGTTTTGTTTTTTCATTCCATTTCTTCCGAAATTCGTATTCCAGTAATTCACCAATTTCTTTGACTGTTAAGCCTACAGTTTTATTTTTTTCTAAAAGTCTAACTAAGATTATTCTATATGGTGACTTGAGGATGGCAAGTCTAAATTTTCTTTTTTTCTCGTTCTCTACAACTAAAGGATCAATTAGCTCTTTACCGTATTCTGTTACTTCGTAATATCCTTTGGCCGATCTTTTTACCAGTCCTAAGAGTATACAACAACCCAATTCTACTGACAACCTCCCCTCTTTAGTTTCTAATCTCTGAGAGAGTGTATGTATATCACTTCCAGACGGATAAAGTGCTTTTAGTATTGAGAAAATCTTTTTGACATTAACATCTGGTGCAACAAACTCGGTTTCTTCTTTAACTTTTTCATTTACTGCGAGCAATGCCCCGTCTCTATAAATACCAAAACCTATAAAATCAAGAACGCTCGCAACAGATGCGCCGTAGTTTTTAACTGTTGCGACGTCTTTCCAAGCTTTATCATAGTGTAGTGCAAGTATATTCCCTATTTCTTCGATTGTTAACTTACCCCTAACTTTCAGCTTTTGTAGCACAATTTGAAAATACCCAAAATTCTTTATGTGCTCTCTAAGAATTTCTCTAGCTTCACTCTCCTGTCCCCTTATTATTAGTTTGGCGTATTTTTCTCCAAGTTTCGTAAACCTAAACTTCTTCTTGCCTTCAATAAACCCTAGAGCCTTCAGTGATACAATGAAATTACTTGCGGAACTCTTACTAATCTGTAATAACGTTGAGAGTTCTTTAACTCTAAATTCATTTTCTGGTTTTATAAAATCAATTGGTATTTCCTTTATTAGTTCATTAATTTTTCTGATTCTTATATACGGTAGCTCCACTAATCTCACCTCTACATGTTCATAACACCACCTCAAAAATGTAGAGGTGAGAATTTATAAACTTTATGGTGATTATACAATTACCTGAATAAAGTTCAATTTTTGAGAAAATTAATGGAAAGGTCTGTCAGAAAAAATTCCACAGAGTTGTGAGATACCCCAGCCTCAGGAGCTTGAAAAGGAAGCTTGTGGAGATGCTAAGGCGAGAGCTTAAGAGCAACGTATCCTTCTACTCAAGACTTCTCGGTGTGAAATACGGCAAGATTTTCATCAAAATGCAGAAAACCAAGTGGGCGAGCTGTTCCTCCAAAGCGAATTTGAGCTTCAATCTCGCTTCACTTGCATTGCCGCAAAAACTGAGGGAGTACATTGTGATACACGAGCTTACGCATCTGGTGGAACCGAACCACACAAAAGCCTTCTGGGAGACTGTGGGATTCTACTATCCCGAGTACGAGGAGGCTGAAGAAGAACTCAAGAGATACTGGATTTTCGTTGAGAGGAATGAAGTCTGGAAAAGGTTAAGGAAAGTTAGGAGTTAATTGGGGGTGACAGGTTGGTTTATCGAACTTCCTGAATTTTGAAGAACTTGCAAGTTTAGGAAGAGGTTTAGTACTAACATCGAGAGTTGTTTTCGATGCTGGGAGCCATTAAGCCGGAAAAAGCGGTAAAGACTTGTTGGTGGTTTTAAAACAGGTAAGCTCTATTTTACAGTTTTCTCAAATTTCCCATCAACCTATCAATGAACTCTTCCAGATCCTCAATATCTCCTTGCAGTATCTCGTAAATCAGTTCATCATCAACATTCCAGTAAATGTGTACAAGTCTGTTCCTAAACCTCGCCATTCTCATCAATCTTTCAGCGAATTCATCATCAAAAAATCCTGCTTCTTTCATTACTCTGAAAGTATCTGCATAGTCTTCTGGAACTCTCAGCTTGTTCCTTGAAATGATGTGGTTGCAGATATCTGTAGCAGCCTCAATGGCCACGATGAGGAAGTACTTCGCACTCGCCACGTAATGTGGATTAGAGAGAAACTCATCTTTCGGTAGCTCTGACAGCTCCCTGAGCATTCTTAGAGCATTGAACAGTTCTGATGAAAGCTTTGTTATCTTTTCCTCATCATATTCCAAGAGCTTCCCTCCTGTATCTCTTTCTGAAGTAAGCAAAGTCGTGGTATTCGGAAATCGTTCTGCTCTCAAATTCCGATCTTGCTCGCTCATCTCTGCTGAAAAGGATTAAACCATTCTTTATAACATTGAATCTGAATGAAAGTGGGGCAGAGTTCAGGATTCTGACATCCACAGGTAGTTTGAGGATTTCTTTCAGTTCAACTTCAAGATTAAGCTCATAGGAGACGTCCTTACTTTCTGTAAGGTATACTGCCACATCAACGTCCCTGAAATTACCCGTTAAAAACGATCCGTGAAGATAAGCGAAAATAACTTCTTCTTTCCCTCTCAGAACTTCAGTTAACTTTTTTACGATTTTTTCTCTCTCACTCTCGTCAACTGTGTGAGCCCTCACATCTGTAGTCATATCTGATCTCTTTTATAGTTTTCTTTGCTGAATGAAAATCCTTAAATCTATTCAAATTGATTATTTAGTGGTGATTTTATGGCTTACTGGCTCTGCATTACAACCGAGGATAACTGGAAAGTGATAAAAGAGAAGAACGTGTGGGGAGTTCCTGAGAGACATAAAAACGCCATAGCAAAGGTAAAGCCGGGAGACAAGCTCCTGATTTACGTTAAACAGGAGAAGGTGGGGGATGAAATTAAACCTTCAAGGATAATGGCTGTTTACGAGGCAGCATCGGAAGTGTTCAAGGATTCCTCCAGAATATTCAAAATGCCAAAGGGAATGAGCAATGAAACTTTCCCACTGAGAATAAAACTGAAACCAGTTAAGGTTTTTGAAAAACCCGTAGAGTTCAAACCACTCATTCCTAAGCTGAAGTTCATCACAAACAAACGGAAGTGGTCAGGACATCTGATGGGCAAGGCGATGAGGGAAATACCCGAGGAGGATTACAGGTTGATTGTAGGTAAGTGATGATAAATAGGATTGGATACTAGACTTAGCCCTGATTGTCGAGCAAAAGAAAGGAAATTAACAGGATAGTTGTCAAAATTTCGATCGATAGAAGAAATACTAACATTACCAAGATTTTAACATAAAAACTGCGATTAAAAAGGCTGTGAATATTCGAAAGTAATTCATAAGCAAAAAGATATTAACTTTCACCGCAATAAAAACGCTATGGAATTAAACCACAAACTCTCGAAAATCATCGAAACCATCAAAGCCCACCCAAGTGTTATTGCAATCTACCTCTTTGGTTCTCACGCCAAAGGAGAGGCAACTCCTCTATCAGATATTGACATTGCGGCTATAATGGAAAATCCCACTCCCGAAAGTGAGGCAGAAATCGGGAGCTTGGCATCATCACAAATCGATGTAGTCCTTTTTCACCGCTTACCGTTGCACATAAAACATGAGGTCTTCAAGTACGGCAGGGAAATCTTCGTCAGGGATGAGGAAAAGCTACTGGAGATCAAACTTGAAGTCATGAGAGAGTACCTCGATACACATCGAATGTACAGGCAAATCTCCTCAGAGGTGCTTGGATGAGGCTTGCAGAGTACATACTGCGTTTCGAGAGGCATCTAAAAGGTGCGGTAAACCTCAAATCCAAAGACATAAGGGATTACTTCATTTACAACACTCTGGCAATGGAGTGCTTTCAGGCTGCCAATACCCTCATAGATTTAGCCCAGTACATAGTTGCGAAGAAGAAACTGGGATTTCCCTCAACCTACAGGAGCTTTTTGAGGTCCTTGAAAGTGAGGGATACATAAGTGAAGATGAACTCAAAACCTTCAAACGCCTGATATTTCTCCGAAACCTTATAGCTCATGAGTACTACAGAATATCTGAGAGTGAGCTGCTCGAAATGGTGAACCTGCTTGAGAAATGCTCCGGTTTTGTTAGCAGAATAAAGGCGGAGGCTGGTAAAATATGAACGTAATCCGAATTCAGCTTCGAATATTCTACTAAAATTGAAGTATCAACGAGCATTCCTGAGTTTAAAGGATTTTCTAAACTCTCTGCTTTCTCCCTCAATCTTATTGAAATCTACTCCTTCAATCAGAGAATAATATTTTTCCACAATCTTTTTCTTGGTCACGTATTCCTCTACTATTTTTTTACTTCATCTTCATTCATCCACTCAGGAACTTTGATCGTTATCTCCTTCACAAATTTAACTGTCTGCATTGGTAAAATAGTCGAAGAACTCGCACAAAAACTCAGAGAAAAATTTGGAGATCGGGTGGAGCGGGTTATCCTTCGGCTCGTATGCGAGAGAGGAGTTTGGGGAAGAGAGTGATCTGGACGTATTGGTAATTGGTGATGTCAAACTTGATGAGGTTATCGATGTTTCCTATTTCCTCTCACTTAAACATGGAATATACATCTCGCCGAGTTATGAGCAAGGATTACTTCGAGATGCTGAAGGCTGAAGGAACGAATTTTGTAAAAAATGTTTTGAGAGAGGGAGTTACAGTCTATGCCAGAACATGAAAAATACATGGAGAGTGCTTACGATACTCTTAAATTGGGTGATTTTGAGGAGAGTAGTTAGATAAGATGCACCTTCAGTGAAAGAATAAAATGTAATAAAATAGCTTCTTATTAAAAATTAAGAATTCTCTTGTTCTATTTAGTCCTCAGAAGCTCATAAGCCTCCTTCGGAACTAAATGAACATCCTTCCAGCTCTCCATGTAAATCTTGTAAACAAACTCTGGGAGGGGATGCTTATATCTGCTCCAGTCAACACTTGCAACTCCATGGGTTAGAATGTAATTTTTGTTGCTCACATCCCATTTGATCTTATCAGCCATCTGCTCTGCGAACTTCCTGAGATCTCCAATCACGAAATGTCGCTCTTTTGGATTATCAATTAGAGCAGAATGTTCAAGTTCAATCTTTGTTCTCTTGAGCTGATTTTCCATACTGCCGTATTCAAACATCCTTTCCTTACTTTGTTTTTTCCTGATCTTCAATAGTTCTTTGAGGAATGGAACGACATCAGGATGTAAGGGAACGTAATGCTTCATTCTGATCTTATCCTGAGATGCTTCAACAATTAGAACAGGAGGTTTGGAGCTTAAAGCCTTCTCAAATTGCTCAGTTCTCAGCCTTTTAAGGGTATATGGTCTTTGCCCTGAATATGCTCCAAAAATCACCATTACAACATTGGCAAGAGCTGTTTCTCTATCCATCTTTCCTGTTTTCCACTTCTTAACGAAGAATTTAACGACATTTTGAACATCCTTCTCCGTGATAACTCTATTAGTAACCATCTTTTCTTTTTTGCGGGCTTTAGGCTTATCGAGGAATATACTAAAGTTGAGGTATCGGCTATCTAATCTCAGCTTTGCAAGATGCTCAAGGAAGCTCTTTGCAAAGTTCAGAACTTTCCCCCATGAATTCTCAGATTTCCACTTGTTTAAAGTATATTCTCTCAGATTGCTCATTGTTTCATAGCTGATAACTCCCTCAGTTTGCTCCCACAGGGTTCGACTTGCCCTTTTGATCCAATCCTGAGTTTTCTTTGCCACTCCCTTTAATCTCTGCTTTGTATAGGCTTCAAGCTCCTCTTTTGTGTAATCAAGTTCAAGATCCATGAGACTGTTTGAGGGCGAAGACTGTTTTTGTTGTAATTTTACTATACTATTATTAGATATTTGTTGTAATTCTGTTATATCCTTAATGGACTGTTCTCCTTCCTCCAAAATCGTCGCCCTTACAAGGCGGAGATCGCCGGTTCGAATCCGGCCGAGCCCATTTCTTTCCGAAAACTATTATCTCAAAGGGTTCTTCAGTCCTTAGGGAGTCCAGAAGCTTGTTTATTGTTTCCGAAAATCGATTTCTGAAGTTTTCTCTGAGAAATATATAGTTCCCTCTTGAAATTCTGATATGCAAATCAACCCTTCTCTGGCGTTTTTTGGCGTTTGGCGTTCTCTTAAGGTTGATTCAGAGTATGTTCCACTATGTTCCTGTAGTACATAGAGCGAGTAACAAGAGAAAGCCAGAAAGCCAAGATCTCGGAAAAGTGAATGGGGGATAGGGGTGATTACCAGTAAAAGTAAAAGGGGCTCTGAAATGCTCTTTTCGGAAACCTCGATAGGCTGCGTCGGCTCCGTTCAGATCACGAAAACAGCAGCGGCCACAACTGTTGTGTATTCCTCCACCTCAGCTGATACTGTAGCGTTGAAAGTTCTTGCAGGCTCAATTCCGAAAGCGGTTCTCAGCATGTATGCAGCGTTCTCCTCCGCATGCTTTCCTTCATTTTCGTTGCTGTATCCGTGGTACTCCGTCAGATATCCATTCAGTTCTGGAGTTGGTGTGATTGCAGCACCAACACTAGCGAAAATTCTTTTTCCTTCCTCGTTGCTCGTCATTCTTGCCATAACGCAGAAAACTATCTGTCTGGAAAAAAGCTCTTTAAGCCCATCTTCGACGCTTACGATCTCACATCTCGGTGGAAATATGCTGCTCACCGGAACGAGGTTGAATTTCTCGATTCCTGCATCTCTCAAGGCAAGTTCAAAGCTGACGAGCGCATCGCTGTGTTTTTCAACACCAGTTGTGAAGAACACCTTTCTCGGCACAAGTTTAACTGCTGAAACTGCATAAGAACAGCTTTTTTGCTCTGAAACCTGATTGAATCCCGCCAAAGCCTCTCTAGCCACCTCATTGCTGTTGTTATATCATCTCATGTGAGATTTAACTCGTTATTATTTGATTAGACATAATTTGGATGTGTCTGATCGGTATAAGCTTGAAAAATTAAAATCCAAAATAAAAATTTTAGTTAAAAATATTAAATAAAATTGAAATTCGGAACTAGAGTATTAGACAAAATATTTTTAACCAATGAACTAAACTACTTACATGGGACGAAAACCCGAAAAAGAGGTAGTTAGGTGGCTAACCCTGGAAGAGTTAAACGAAGAAATTCGCAGGAGAAAAATCTGCTCAGAAATCCTCAGAAAACTTTTCTTTATCAAAGAGCTATACAAGGGGGCAACTGTTCCTCAAGCAGCGAAAGAAGTTGGAGTAAGTAAAGTTATAGGCTACGTATGGCTTGAAAGGTGGAATAAACAAGGTTTGGAAGGCTTAAAACCGAACTACGGAGGGGGAAGACCTTCAGAATTAA
>JAPDIW010000025.1 GCA_029259415.1 Archaeoglobi archaeon | reverse complement strand
ATTCTGTCATAAGGTTGTGTAGTAAACCAAGTACAGGTATCTGACGTTCATCCAATTCTAATTTGCAGTTCATAAGCATGTTTTGGTATGATTATATAATAAATGCTTTTCGTTCACACCGTCAGTTTAAAGTAGTTGGTGCTCTTTCGAGGAAGTTGTCAGGGAATCGAGTAGAGTTGATAGTTAAAGACATTTTAGAGGATGTGAGACTGATACCAAATCCAGACGCTCTGGCGTTTGAAGTAGCAATAAAAACAAGTTCAAGAGCAGCTGACGCTTACTTCATAGCGACTGTAAAGCTTACTAACTCAATTCTAATAACAAACGACAAGATAATGTAAATAACGCCAAGAAATACGGAATAGAGGCCTATTATCTGATTGAGGAATTTGATAAGGCGTAGAACGGTTAAAATAAAATAATAGACTGCTTAATTTCTACTAACTAAAAGGAATTTCCGTTCAGGAAAGCGATCAGAATGGATGATATTTGTTTAAGACTTTTGGAGAGGTTTTTATGGAAATTTTATTCTGCCGAGATTGTTTGACTTTTGGAAGTTATGCTAAAGTTATAAAGAAGTACTCTGTGTGATACCTGTGTGATCTTTGCTATTCCTTTTGTCATCAAATCTCAAAAACAATATCTTGCTCTTCAAAGGAACATATTTCAACCATATAACAAAAAACAGAGCGGGCCCGCCGGGAATTGAACCCGGGTCGGAGGTTCCGGAGACCCCCAGGATATCCACTACCCCACGGGCCCTTAAATTATCCCCCCATTTTTGAGGATGATTTTTGCCCATTTAAGCTTTTTCAGCTTAATCGGATTATCTGCAGATTCAAAATCGAATCCGTAAAGCTTTATGCTCCTCGCCCCGAACCTTTTCGCTATCAGTGCGGCCCTGTCTCCATCGGTAAACCCGCCGAAGTTGTAAATTCTGTCAAACGGAATGCTCTGGGTTGTTCCAACAAATCTCCTAACCTTGGGAACAACACTTCTTATCCTGTCTATGTTGTCTCCATGTGCGTGAAGCACCAGAACGCATCCTTTTTCCTCCAACTCAGCCAGAAGCTCCTCGTCTTCCTCCATGTCCGTAACGTGTACGTGAGGAGTAAACTCAACTTTGTTAACGGCTTTTCCTGCTGTTATGACTATCTCTTCATCAACACTCTCCCCGCTGTAGGCACCGCCAATAACAGCGACGCTCTTTCCCTTTACGAATTCGAGAACTGAGCAGTCGAGAAGCTTTTCTCCAGCCAGATCTTTCATAATTTTCGCCGCCCTCTCGTCATCTTCTCTGCTGAAACCGAAGTCCTGCAGAATCTCCTCGTACAGTCTCATCCACTCATCGAGGTTCAGCCTTCCACCTCCAGTATCTCGCTCTCCTCAACCGCCTTTCTTTCGATCTCCTCAAAGCTCTCGTATTTAACAACATCTTCGATCTTCGCTCTCGTTTCCGGATGCTGAGCAACCATAAAGCTGCAGCAGTCCTCGTAAGGCAGAATGGATATTTCGTAGGTACCAATTTTTTTGGCATACGCTACTATCTCCTCCTTGTCCATTCCTATCAGCGGAGGCAGAACGGCAAGCCTTGAAGCGGAGTACACGACATTGATGTTGTCGAGCGTCTGGCTCGCTACCTGAGAGAGGCTGTCGCCCGTGATCACAGCTTTACATCCCTCCCTCTCCGCAATAAGGTTGGCCATTCTCATCATGCTTCTCCTGTAAACAACCATCCTCAGCTTAGGTGGGACTGCGTTGATTATCTCGAACTGCACGTCCCTGAACGGCACCATATATAGCTTAATTTTTCCCTGATACTCAGCAAGCTTCTCGGCAAGTCGTATTATTTTCTCCCTTACCTTAGGGGAGTGCATCGTCTGATTGAAAAAATGCACCGCAACAACCTCACAGCCCCTCTTCATCACCATGAAGGCCGCTACAGGACTATCTATCCCGCCTGAAATGAGCGCTACAACTCCACCAGCAACACCAACTGGAAGGCCACCCACACCCTCATACCTTTTCGAGTACACGTAAGCCTCTTTTTCGCAGATTTCTATCCACACGGTAACGTCGGGATTCGTTAAATCCACTTTTTTCCCCGTTTTTTCAACAATAAACGCTCCGACTTCCCTGTTGACTTCAATAGAGTTCAGAGGGAAGTTTTTATTACTCCTTGAGGTGTCAACCTTGAACGTTTCGAAGTTTTCTGGCAATGTCATCAAAGCCGCTTTTTTAATATCTTCAATATTGAGATTGGTTTTAAATCCCACGCCAGAGTATCTTATTCCTGGAATTTTCGATAGTTTTTTCTCCAAACCTTCTTTGTATTCCACCTCAATTCTTCCGAACTTTCTTCTAACCTTCGCTGCGGTCTTTCTCCTTATGGCTTCGATCAACTTCCTTTCAAAGAACTCCCTGTTTTTTCCCTTAGTCCCGATTTCGCCATAGTGAACCACTGCAACCTTTTCCATTACTCAATTGTAGATTGCAACGATATTTAAACGAAAGGATTATAACTGAGGTGGCACATGAATAAGTATGGCAAAGTATCAGTGCACGGTTTGCGGATACGTTTACGATGAGGATGAGGGAGATCCTGAAAGTGACGTTCCTACCGGTACAAAATGGGAAGATTTGCCCGAAGACTGGGTCTGTCCTGTTTGCGGTGCAACCAAAGACCAGTTTGAGAAAATAGAGTAGATTTCTATTTTTATTTTTTGTCTTGGAAATTATTCTAGCAGTAGTTTAGCTACAGAGTAATTGCAATTCTGAGCAAAAAATTTATTAATGATTTTTTGGTTAGATTATAGTGTAAAATTCAACCGGGGGTGATAGCCAGAGAGAAGGTGTTGGAACTATACTGCTAATACTGCGTTGTCGGCTCGATCTCGCCGACAAGATTTCTCTTCACAATTTCTTTTGCCTCTTCTACGCTGTAGTTTCCGAGCAACCACATGAGCTTTATCAACGCCACTTCTGGCAGCATGTCCTCCCCCTCTATCACTCCAGCCCTCAAAATGTCTCTCCCTGTATCGTAAACTCTGTCGCAAACCCTTCCCCAAAGGCACTGGGAGGTCATCACAACAACCGAGTCCTCACATACTCTTCTGAGCATATCTATCCAGTCCGTCGAGACATGCCCCAACCCTGTCCCCTCTATCACGAAACCCCTGTAGCCTTTGGAGTGGTAGTAGTCAAGGATATCACTGCTCAAGCCTGGGAAGAACTTTATGAGCACGACTTTCCTCTCAAGCCTATCAATAAGCTTTAAATCTCTCTCCCCCCTGTGGTAACGCCAGGAGAGCCATTCAACATTGAGTGAGGGGTAGTCGATCTTTGCAATTGGTTTTGCATTTACCGACTGGAATGCGTCCCTTCTGGATGTGTGGTTCTTCCTCACTTTCACACCTCTGTGGACATAGCAGAAATCGTCGCTTGTCGAGCCGTGCATGCAGACCACAACCTCTCCAACGTCCTCCGTTGCTGCCTTAGCTGCACAAAGCAAGTTCATCGCTGCATCGCTGCTCGGTCTGTCGGAACTTCTCTGGGCACCAACAAAAACAACTGGTTTTGGCGTTGAGAGCATGAAGGAAAGTGCAGCAGCGGAGAAGTGCATGGTGTCTGTTCCGTGAGTGATGATTACCCCTTCATGATCCTTTAAAGCCTTGTAAACGTGTCTGGCAAGCTCGATCCAGTTGTCCGGCTTCATGTTCTCGCTGAGGATGTTGTAGAGCAGTTCAGCATCAACATTGCAGACCTCAGTCAGCTCTGGAACCTCTGAAGCTATCTCCTCCGCAGTGAACTGGCTTGTTACTGCCCCTGTCCTGTAATCCACCTTGCTTGCTATCGTCCCTCCTGTTGAGATGATCTTTACATCCGGAAGTCCCTCTTTCTTAACCAATTCGGGGAGTTGCGGTTTGAACGATTCGACCTCAAGCACTTCAACAACCTCGTACTCCTTAAATCCGACGTTATAACCATTGTCGAGCTTGAGAACGAAGTTTCCGGTGAATGAGGGCATCACTATACCCTCAAAGATTTTGCCCTTCGCCTTAATCCTTACTCTCTTGCCTTCGAGCTTTTCATGCATTGATTTCCACCCCCAGCTTTTTAGCCTCCTCGTAAAGCATTTTTAGCCCCATCCCAACCTCGCCCCTCAGCTTTCTGAGGAGTGTCTTTTTACTTCTAAGTTCATCTTTTCTGCTTTTAATCATCCTTTCTACCTCAGCCTTGCTCGTCCCACCGATGTTCTTTCTGTTCTCCACAACCTTTTCCGCATTTAAAGCTTCTAGAAGATCTTCTTCTTTTACCTTTACCTTGACTCCAAGCTCTCCTGCTGCAGCGTTTACGTCCTCTACGCTTGGTCTCTCAATTCCTTTTGCAGCGATTCTCCCTACAATACGATGTGCCGTTCTGAAGGGGACGCCGTACTTTATCACGAGCATATCTGCAAGCTCGGTTGCTGTTGCAAATCCTTTCGCCGCTTTCACCTTCATTACTTCTTCATTAAACTTTATTTTGTCCATCATCGAGGCAAATACCTCGACGGCAAGACTCGTCCTTTTAAGCGACTCATAAAGCAGAGGATTCATCTCCTGGAAGTCCCTGTTGTAGCTGAAGGGCATTGCCTTGTAAATCATCATGGCAGATGTCAGATTGCCTGCGATTTTCCCCGCATTCGCCCTCAGAAGTTCTGCAACGTCTGGATTCTTTTTTTGGGGCATGATGGAGGATGTCGAGGAGTATTCATCAGGTAGTATGATGAAACCGAATTCTGAGGAGAAAAGGACGATTTCCTCAGCCATCCTGCTGATGGAAAGCATCGTTGATGTGGAGACGAAAATGGATTCGATTATGAAGTCCCTCGACGAGACAGCATCCTCGCTGTTCTCAACGAGTCCGTCAAAGCCAAGCAACCTCGCCGCATAAACCCTGTCGAGATTGTAGCCAGTGGAGGCAAAGGCTGCTGAACCGAGGGGGGACTTGTTCACCCTTCTGAAAGCTTCAACAACCCTTTCAAAGTCTCTGGAAAGCATGTTGTGATAAGCTAGAAGATGGTGCGACAGCCTTGTTGGCTGGGCATACTGGAGGTGTGTGAAACCGGGCATCAGGAAATGGGACTTTTCAGCCTTTTTAATCAAAATTTCCAGGGCGCTCAGAATAGAATCTGCAAGATTCAGCAGATGGTCTCTCGCAAACATCCTCAAGCAGGTGGCAACTTCATCGTTTCTGCTCCGTCCAGTATGCATTTTTGCACCGAGAGGCGTTATTTTTGTCACTTCAGCCTCAATGGCTTCATGGACATCTTCATAAGGCCAGTCATCCTTAAATCCCGAATCTTTTACTTTTTTAAGAGCAGAGATTATTTCCCTAGCTTCTTCATCAGTGAGATAACCGCTCTTCCTCAGAGTTAGAACGTGAGCAATATCAACGAGAATATCGTAGTTGAAAATGTTCCTGTCATGCTCGATGGCGGAAGTTAGCCTGAGGGCTTTTGGATCCATGCCCTTCTTCATCCTGCTTTCTCTGAGCATGCACTGATTTTAAGCGGTAGTATATTAAACTTTAACTCATCTCCTTATCTCTCGACGTCAAAAAATTTTAAACTAAGCAGAATTACATCCCAAGCATCTTCTCCTCCCACTTCTTTAGGTAGGCCGAGCTCTGACTCACATCAGCAAAAATGCTCGCAGCCCTCTCCACATCCTCAAGTTCCACCTTCCCTGAGTCCCTCATCTTGGCAAACTCGTATGCGGGGGCGAGGAGCTGCACCGCATACCTTAAACTAGTCTTCTCTCCAATATCGGTGAGCTTCTCCATGGCATCATCGCTAAGCATCATTCCTGATTCAGCAGCCCTTATCTCGATGATTGTCTTAATCTCATCCCTGCTGTAAGGTTCGGTTGTGATAATCAGCAGCCTGTCGAGCAGGTCGAGTGGAATGCCGTGTGGGGCGGTGATGTCAGTGCCTCTAATCTTCGAAAATCCTCTGTTTGATGCGAGTATTATGATAGGCGCCATCTCCGACTCCATAGCTCTGTTCATGAATGCAAATAGCTCAATGTCCATGAGGTGCGTCTCATCGATAAACAGAACTCCTGGCACAAGCTCCGCTCTTCCTTCCTCAACGAGCTTCTTTACCTGCTCGTCCACTGCCTCTCTCACCTCGTTGTCCACCTCTCTGCTTGGCGGGGAGAATAGGCTGAATATGCTAGTCCTTCTTGCATTAGCCTCATCGAGGTCGTGGAGAGTTACAACGTACGTGAATTCCTTTTCTTTCTCCACCTTTCCTGAAGGAACTGGCACGACTTCATCATCACCCAAATCGTATTTCTTCTTGGCTTTCTCACTCCTTCCAAGCTTGCTAATCCTTCCCGTCTCCTTGTCGATCACTATAACATCCCCAACCTCTATTCCCTGAGCTAGGAACTGCATAGCTAATCTTCCTCCAACGCTGAAGGTCCTTTTCTCATCCTTTGTCGCAAGGGTTAGCGTAGCGGATTCAGGAATTTTCTGCGTCGGGTTGTAGGGGTTGGGAACCATGTTGTAGTCGAGACCCGCCACCTCACCCTCAAGAACCGTTCTAGTTTCCCTGATTCTGACACCAATCGCCTTCCTCATTGCCTGAATGAGTGCTTCAGTTTTCTTTATCTCCGCACTGTAGAACTCACTCGCTGACACATGCACAAATGGAATGTCTTTTCCAAGCTCCTTGCTTATCGCCACGGCTATGGCGGTTTTTCCCGTCCCTGGAGGGCCGGCGATCAGAATTCCCCTACCGGCCATCTTTCCCGATTTGATCAGCCTTACTACGACTCCTGCAGCCTCTCTCGCCTTTTTCTGCCCAACAAGACCGTCAGCAACGTCCTTAGCCTTTAAGTTCTCATCCAACCCCAGACCGCGAATGTGTGAGTGAGCGCTTATCCTCTCAAAAGTTTGAGCGATCTCCCTAATCTCGCCCGCCATAGCCACCACCAAAATTGGTGGAAAAGTAGGACTATATAAAGGTTTCAATGTTGACCGCTTTGCTCATAGTGTTACTACAAACTGTTGCCAGAACTTCAATTCCCGAACACTATGACTTAGGCTAAGGAGTTAACTTTATCTCTCACCAACCAACTTTTTCCATGACTCCTGAGGAAATCCTGAAAAGAGCTATCGAGATGGAAAAGGAGGCAATAGAGGAATACACCAAATTCAAGAAAGATGCCGATACGGAGACCGCAGAACTGCTCGACTTTCTGATAGCACAGGAAAGAGAGCACATCAAGCTGCTCAACGACAGGCTCAAGGCCGTCAGGCTTTTGAAAAGAGAATAGGCAGGTAAATCATAAGCGCTAGGGTAATCAGAAGCAGAATTGACAGCAGTGCAAGTCTTGTTGTGACTTTCTTGTCCTTTATATACTCGCCTATCGCCTCGGTCAGAATGACGACAATTGTTGTGAAGGCAAAGAGCAGTGAGAAGGAAACTGCTGATGGCGTCTTCTCCACCGGCAAGAAGTTCTCCCATATTTTCATTGTGTAGTAATAAACAGCTACAAATTCTATGATTGCCGCCGCAGCCTGCAGAGCAGATGTCCTCTTTTGTAGCTCAAGGTTCTCCTTCCCCCTCAGCATTTCGAGGCGGAGGTGTACGACGTTAAGAGCATCTCTGACCCCCGTCAAGGTCTCTTCGAAGCTGGACTCATAATGTTTCATCCTTTCCAGCTCCGTTTTCATTTCCTTCAGTTCTTCTTCCAGCATATCCCCAAGAAAGCTCGAAATTCTCTCCGCTCTTAATATTGCCGAGAATATTCCCTCCAAAATATCCTTGAAGTTCATGTAGCCCGAAAAGAACTCAGCTCTCATTGACGATAATTCAAATGACAGCTCTTCAAGCCTCTTGGCATCAAGCGTTTTCGCTTCCTCTGAAAGCTTTATCACCTCTCGGACGATTTTAGTCTCTCTATCCGCGAGATGGCCGGCTCTTATGTTACATTCATTTATCAGGGTTTTAGCTCTGGCCATCTCTGAGAGAAGAGCTGGAAGGTAGTCGTAGAAGAGGTCTTCACTGAATTCGACATCTATCAAAAGCTTCCCTTCATATCTGTACTTTCCAAATCTGAAGGGCTTGTAGGAGCCATCGTCTTCCGATATTTCCACGACAAACCTTTCTAAAGGCTCTTCTTCAATTGGAGGCTCACGTTCTGAAAACATAAAAACGATGTCGCCGTATTTACCCACAACACCGCCGTCAAACTGTGCGAGGATTTCCACGTATTTATACCTCTTAAAGGCTGGTTTAGCATCTTTTATCCCCGACAGAACGTCTTCGAGCTCATCTCCGCTAAAGATAAGGTACTCCACGGTTTTATTAGCTCAGCAAAGTATAAAAATTTTGCATTGTGCTTTTGGAGCTAAATGCTAGCTAAATCGAGCAAACCTTACCACACTCACAACTCACCACAAACGACGAAAACAGGGTTTAAAGGTTTGAAGGCTAAACCCCCGGCCAGCTCATAGCTTTTTGCCACATTTACCAGCACGATTTCCTCAAAAATCCCAATTTCCCTCATCTTCTCCGCAACTTTTACGGCAACATCGATTCTTGCGGCGTTGACAACTACTCTCTCAGCGGTGCAAACCTCAAGCATGCTCTCAATCCCTTTAGTCCCTCCAAAAAACGCAATATCAACGTCATGTTTCTCAAGAAACTCTTTTCCGTCGGAGCAAACCACCTCAACATTCTCGAACTTTCTCAGCCTCTCCTGAGCCTGCTTTACTGCTTCAACGCTTGAATCCACAGCATAAGCTTTTTTGACGTATGGAGCAAAGAACTCTGTAACAGCACCGCTCCCACAACCAATGTCTGCAAAAACTTTAGTTTTGTCTGGCTTTAACTTTGAAAATACTACTCCAATGACCTCAGTTTTTGTATACTTCCCCATCTCCTTCCCCTCTCACTTCAACCTCAACTGGGTATCTCATAACCACTTCAGCCACTTCCTGCATGCACCCATCGCAAATCAGCAGAACTTCGTTTCCTTCAATTGCCTTTAAAATCGCCTTTTCAACGACATCTTTTCCCTTCTCACCATCACCCACAACACCAACGAAGTCAAATCCCTCCTCTGGAAAGGAAGACAAGACAATCCTTCCAGAAGAGAATGTTCTGATTCCGAGCTTCCTTGCCATGTTCCAGCTCAGCCTTTCCCCCTCCCAGACAATTCTTCCGGACTCCATAAAATAAAACTTGTCTCCAACGGCTCTGGCAAGATCAAGGTCGTGTGTGGAAATGACGACCCCCTTACCCTCTTTTTTGAGCATTCTTACAAGTCTGACAATCATTTCAAGGCCGTAACCATCCACGTTGGCTGAAGGCTCGTCCATGATTACGTATTCAGGACTCATGGTCAAGGCGGAGGCTATGGTCAACCTCCTCTTTTCCCCACCGCTCAAAGTGCTGCAGAGCCTCCGCTCGTATCCATTCAGACCAACAGCCTCAAGAGCTTCCCTCACAACCTTTCCAAGCTCCTCACCGTCAATACCGAGATTCTTCGGACCGAAAGCGACCTCCTGCCAGACGGTCGGAGAGAGAATCTGGTCGTCCGGATTCTGAAAAACGTAAAATACCTTCCTCCTCACCTTGAGGAGACTCTTTCTGTCGTATCTCAGCCTCTCACCATCGACAGAGACGTATCCTTCATAGGGTCTGAGCAGACCGTTGAAGTGCTTCAGCAGGGTCGTCTTTCCGGCACCATTCTTTCCCATCAGAACAGTAACCTCTCCCTTCTCAGCCGTAAAATCCACACCTTTCAGAATGTCCTTCTCACCATACCTGAACCGTAGGTTCTCCGTGACAATCAACCCAACCACCACCCGGCGAGAACTATTGCTGTAATTATCGAAGCTGAGATGCCAGCACCTCTGCTTCTGGATTGCAGTAGAGGATAGCAACCACTGTAACACCTCGACTCCAAAGCCTCCTCCATTATCTCAGATCTCTTCAGAGACTTCATAAACGCTGAGAATGCAAGCAGGGATGCAGTTCTTACCATGTTTCTGAATCCGTGGTAGCCAAGACGCGATGATGCCGCGGTGTCGAGCTTTGATATCTCCTCAAAAAGAATCTGAATTGTTCTATAGATGAGCATAAGCATCTCGACAATAAACTTCGGGATTCTCAGCTTCGAGAGTGCAGTGATGAACTCAGGAATAGATGTAGTCATTATTAGGAAGGAAAGAACTGACAGGGATGCAGTCGATCGCAGCAGAACAGAGATAGCCGTTTCAATGCTTTCCTCAGTAATCCGAAAAATCCAGAAGCCTACCAGAGCCTTTCCATCAATTGTGAGAAGAATTACAACCAACGCTCCCAGAAGAAAGAACGCTGGAACCCGGATTATTCTGATGTACGCTTTCCGGTCAGCGTAAACGCAAAGCACCGAGAAAATCACCACTGCAAAGATTTGGGAGAACTTTCCAAGAACCATTACAAGAAAAAGAGATGATAAGGCAAGGTAAACCTTTAAATCTCCATCCACAACCTTTCTTGACGACATCTGAACGGCTTCAAGCGTTTCGTGCATATTTCTGTCCTCTGTAGTATCCGAGGAAGTAACCAATGAGGGATGCACCGATTGCCGCCTGAAGACTGAACAGCAGGCTTTCAATTTCACCACTCGGCGGCTCCCAGATTGGAGAGAACCAGGGTTCATAATCTGGATTTATTTTTGATATTATCTCCTCCGCCTGATCGTCTGTCCCGGCCCATTCCTCTGCTTGAGCTGTGACTAAAAGGGTGAGGAGAATGATGAAAAAGACAGCTACCTTCCTGATCATGCTTTTATCACCTCCAGAACGTCACTCCTTACCTCAATGAGGTACGAGAACAGCATCACTGCCACGACTCCCTCTACAATTGACAGGGGCACCTGTGTTACTGCGAATACGCTCATGAATGTTGCCGCTGAACTCAAAATCCCCGAAACTCCCTCAGATGCGGGAAAGGCCAGGGCAAGCTGCAGTGATGTCACAACGTAGGTGACAAGGTCAGCCAGCATAGCCGCGACGAAGACGGCAGCTTTAAGATTATAATCCTTCAAAGCTCTGTATGCCAACCAGCCGACAAACGGGCCAATTATACCCATTGATGCAGTGTTAGCCCCGAGAGTCGTGATACCGCCGTGAGCCAAAAGCAGTGCCTGATACAGGAGAACGACAATCGAGAGGAAAGCCGTTACAGATGGCCCGAAAAGAACCACAGCAATTCCAGTGCCTGTGGGATGAGAGCAGCTTCCGGTGACGGAAGGAAGCTTCAAAGCCGAGAGCACGAAGATGAATCCCGCAGCAACCGCCACAAGAGACTTCATAGCCGGTTCTCTGTCTATTAGCTTCTTCGTCTTCCATGCTCCATAAATTACGATTGGCATGGTAAAAGCGTACCACAAAGCACTCCACTCAGCGGGAAGAAAACCCTCCATTATGTGCATCAGATCACCTCCTTTGACTTCGAATCAAGAAAACTTTATTTAAATTTTTTGGATTTTGAGTAAAGTTTAATTAACTTGGTAGTGGTTGATACATAACCCTAACGCTGAGGTGATCTCATTGCTCTACGGTGTGGGAATCGGGCTTACAAGAGAACATCTGACTCTTGAGGCAACCAGAGTAATAGAGAAGGTCGATGAGGTGATAGTTCCGGGAAAAATGGCCTATGATATTGTTAAAGATATCAGAGAACCGAGAGTCGTGGAATTTCCGATGGGTGGAAGTGAAGAGATAGTGAAGAATCTTGCTAAAGAGATTGCCAGCAGGGCGAACGAGGAGATAGCTTTTTGCTGCATCGGTGACCCGGTATTTTACTCCACATTTCACCATCTCGTTGAGGAGTTGAAAAAAATTAAACCTAATGCCGAAATCCGAATTATCCCCGGAATAAGCAGCATATCAGCAGCCTTGGCCCTCACAGAGACTTTCATCAGCAATTCAGCCATGATCTCCACTCCGAACTTTGATGAGGCGGAGGTTGCTGTAATTCTGAAGGTCAAAAATCCAAGGGAGGCTGAGAGAAAACTCAGAGACATGGGGTTCAGGGAGTTCTTCCTTCTTGAAAGGATGTTCATGGACGGTGAGGCCTTTTACGACAAGATGCCCGAAAAATCGAGCTACTTCAGCGTTCTTGTGGCGAGGAGATAGTATGAAAGTCTATTTTGTCGGTTTCGGGCCGGGAGATGTCGAGCTTCTCACACTCAAGGCGTACAGGCTTTTGAAGGAAGCCGATCTGATCATATATCCCGGATCAATTATAGAAGAGAAGTTTCTGAGTGAGTTTGAAGGGCAAAAAATCAACAGTCACGGAATGAAGCTTGAGGAGATTGTCGAGACCATTGAAAGGGCGGTGAGAGAGGGGAAGAAAGTTGTGAGGGTGCAGAGTGGCGATCCGTCTATTTTTGGAGCAATCTGGGAGCAGATAAGGGAGTTAAGGAAGAGGGGAATTGAATGTGAGGTTGTTCCCGGAATCAGCAGCGTCTTTGCTTCTGCAACCTCGCTCAGCATAGAGCTCACATCACCATCCACACCCGGAGTGGCAATTGTGAGGCCGGCAGGGAAGACACTTAAGGAGGATTACTTGGAAGAACTGGCAAGGCTGCCTTTGACGCTCGTCATTCTTCTTGGTACGGACAGAATAGAGTACGTGGCGGAGAAGATTTCGAAGGTAAGGGGGGAAGAGGAACCATGCGCTGTGGTATTTCATGCTTCCAGAGAGGATGAGGTCAAGATAGTCTCGACACTTGGAAAGATAGCTGAAGAGGTAAGGAAGAGAGAAATAAGAAGGACTGCAACTATAATCCTGGGTAAGGTGGTTGAGGGTTATGATGAAAGGTCACACCTCTACGGGTAAAATAGCTCTTCTGTGCTTTGAAAAAGATATGGAGAGGCTTGAGGAAATTCACGATTTGCTGAAAGGCCATGCTGAAGTCGAATTTGTGCCGTATTCAAGGGATGTTTGGGGCAAACTGATGTCTTACGACTGCATCGTCGCATACCTTGCTGCTGGCATAGTTGTCAGGGAAATTTGTGGGAAATTGAGAAGCAAGTGGTCTGACCCTGCAGTAATCGTGCTCGACAAGCCCTTGAAATATGCTGTTGTGCTGCTTGGAGGGCATCACGGAGGAAATGATATTGCAAAGCTTCTTGAAAGTTTGGGGTTGAAGGCGGTGATAACCACAGCCATGGAATACAGCAACGGCCTCAGCTTAGGAGTGGGCTTCAGAAAAAGCGTTAGGGCTGAGGCGATTATTGACGCCATAAACAAAGCTCTCTCAGAGATTGGTGCAGAAATAGAGGATGTCAGAGTTATTGCGACTCTCGATGCAAAAAGAGAAAGTGCGATTGTGGAGGTTGCAGACAGGTTGAAGAAGCCCCTTCTCTTCGTTAAAGCTGAAGAGATCAATTCCATGGACTTGAATGAAACCAAGGCGGTGAAAATTGGAGTGAAGAATGTTGCCGAAGGCTGCGCGATTTACGCATCAAATACCGGCGAGCTTTTGCTTCCGAAAAGAGTTTACGGAGGTGTAACTGTTGCAATCGCAAGGTAAACTTTACGTCGTTGGCATAGGGCCCGGAAATGTTGAGCTTATGACTTTAAAGGCAAGAAAAGCCATAGATGAGTCTGAATATGTTGTGGGATACAAAACTTATGTTGAAAGAATCTCCGATTTGCTTGAGGGTAAAAAGGCTATAACCACACCGATGAGAAAAGAGGTTGAGAGGGTCGAGATTGCCCTGAATCTTGCGAGGGAGCATGTCGTCTCCCTTATAAGCGGTGGCGACCCATCAGTCTATGGTATACTGCCACTCGTTGTTAAGTATGCTGTTGAGAACAACCTGGATGTGGCAATTGAGGTTGTTCCGGGTGTTACAGCAGCAAATGCCGCATCGGCACTTCTCGGATCTCCAATAAGCGGTGACCATGCAGTCGTGAGTCTCAGCGACCTTATCGTGCCTTGGAGTCAGATAGAAAAGAGGTTGATTTACGCACTTAAGGGAGACTTTGTCATCGCGATTTACAACCCTTCTAGCAGGAGAAGGAGAGAAAATCTGAGGAAAGCCTTGAAGCTTATAAGGAAGTTCAGGGGAAATGTGTGGGTAGGGGTTGTAAGGAACGCTTTCAGGGATGGCGAGAGAGTTGCAGTAAAAAGGGTTTCGGAGCTTGAAGAGGATGAGGCGGACATGAACACGATTCTGATTGTGGGTAACTCTGAGAGCGTTGCAGCGAGGGGGGTTATGTACACTCCAAGGGGCTATTCGAGAAAGTACAGCATTTCGCCAGAACGTAAAAGGGTAGCCAAGATGGGTGCGGAAACAAGAGAGGCAGTGGAGATTGCGAGGAAGAGCGAGGAAATTCTTAAAGCCCTGCACCCTGAGGAGGGGTTGAAAGGAGATATAGTGAGGAGGTGCATCGCAACCACTGGGGATGTGTCCATCAGGGATGTTTTGAGGTTTAAGGGAGACGTTTACGAGGGTGTGAGAGCTTTGAGGGATAGTTGCAGGATAATTGTTGACGTTCGCATGGTAAAGGCAGGTTTGAGGAGGGATTCAATAGCTGCAGTTGATTTTGGTGATGGTGAGGACACAAAGACTGCCTCGGGGTTGAGAAATCTTGAAGATCTGGTTGAAGGGAGCATTGTGGCAATAGGCAACTCACCCTCAGCCGCCCTGGCCTTGTATGAGATTGCCCAAAGCCATCCACCGAGATTCATTGTGGCCACACCCGTTGGTTTTGTGAACGCGGCAGAGTCCAAGGAAGCCATAAGGAGCCTCGAAATTCCGTCGGTAACAACTGAAGGGCCGAGAGGAGGGAGCGGAATCTGTGCTGCGATTGTTAACTGCCTGATTGAGCATGCTGAGAGACCCGATTGAACTCTACGAATACCCTTCAGACTGGCACAGAGGGGATGCCGAGGTGGTTGAGAAGGTCAAATCAGGCCTTTATATTCTCACAGAGGATGGTTTTCTGAGAAGAGGTATAACAACCGGTACTACAGCTTCGGCAGCACTTGCAGCGGCAATATACTCTAAGTTCGGTGAGGTTGAGGAGGTTGAGGTTCTCACACCAGTGGGAATTAAAGTCAAAGTGAGGGTGGAGGAGGCTGAAAGCGGCTTTGCGAGAGTCAGGAAATTTTCCGGAGACCACGAGTTTGATGTGACTAACAACCTAGCTCTCGAGGCTCGTTTAATCGATGCCGGGATAAAGTTCGGTGAGGGGGTGGGTGAGAAAAAGGGGAGAAAGGCTGTCAGCAAGTTTGCGATGAAGCAGATTATGAAAAACTTCGAATTCTATAGCAGAAAGTTCGGATACAGAGGAGGAGTTGTCATTGAAGTTCCAGATGGGAGAAAGGTGGCCAAGAAGACCGGAAACAGGAGGGTGGGGGTGAAGAATGGAATATCAATTCTCGGAACCACGGGATTTGTGGAGCCTTGGTGCAGAAAGCTCGTGGAAACCAAGCTGAAAATTGCGATGCAATACAGAAAGATAGCAATCACAACCGGCAGGAGAGCGTGGTTTTATGCCTTGAAAAAATATCCAGACTACCAGCCTTTCGTCTTTGGAGTTCACATAGATGAAGCGTTGAAGCATCCGGGCGATAAGATCATTGTCGGCTTCCCCGGTTTGCTTTCAATCTGGGCTGGTGGAAGGGATAAGATTCAGGAGAAGGCTGAAAAGGCTGGGGCAAGAGTGGAGGTAATCGAGCATGATATGGGTCGTTGGAGCGGGGATATGCAGGGGACAAATAACTGAGAGAGGTAAAGAAATGCTGAGAAAAGCGGATATAGTTTACGGAAGCAGGAGAGCTTTTGAACTCATCGATTTTGAGTTAAAGGAGAAAAGAATTCTCGGCAGGTTTGACAACTCCGTTTTTGAGGAGATTGCAAGTGAGGGAAGAGAGAAGGAAGTGGTCGTGCTCTCCACCGGAGACCCGATGGTGGCTGGGCTGGGAAGGAAATTCGGGAAAATGGGAGTAGAGGTGAGAATAGAGCCGGGGATTTCGAGCGTTCAGCTTGCTCTTGCCAAGCTTAAGGTAGACCTTACAGAAGTTGTGGTCGTTGACTGCCACGCAAGGGATTTTGATTCATCGACACTTGATTTCTTTAAATATCGCCATTTGCTCATTTTGGCTGACAGGAGATTTGACCTCACAAAGCTTGGAGATAGGAGAGTCGTAGTTCTCGAAAACCTCTGTATGGAGGGTGAAACGGTTAGAGAGGGTTTTGCAGACTCGGTTGAAATTAAATCGGATTATGCGATAGTTTTTGTTGAAAGGGATAAGGAGGTGGTAGAATGAGGAAGGGTTTGTTGATTGTTGGGCACGGGAGTCAGCTAGACCATTACAGAAAAGTTATGGAGCTGCACAGGAAGAGGATTGAGGATAGCGGTGCTTTTGATGAAGTCAGGATAGCCTTTGCCGCGAGGAAGAGGAGACCAATGCCCGACGAAGCCATAAGAGAGATGAACTGCGACATCATTTATGTAGTGCCGCTTTTCATCTCCTATGGACTGCACGTCACGGAAGATTTGCCAGATCTACTAGGATTTCCGAGAGGGAGAGGGATAAAGGAGGGTGAGTTTGAGGGGAAGAAGGTCGTAATCTGCGAGCCGATTGGTGAGGACTACTTTGTGACGTACGCGATACTCAACTCGGTTTACAGAATCGGGAGAGAGTGAAGATGAGGGATAAGGATGGTAACCATCGCAATGTGGAGCGGGGGGAAGGACAGCAGCCTCGCATTGTGGAGAGCACTTAATAAAATGAACGTTGACAGATTGCTCTGCATGGTTCATGAGGGAAAGGCGAGGGCCCATGGCATTGATGTCGAAATCATCAAAGCTCAGGAGAGGGCGATGGGCAGAGAAATACTCACCGAAGAGACGACCTGGGAAACCTATGAAGAGAGACTGAAGAGAGTCTTCAGAAAATTTGGCGTTAAAAAGGCGATTTTCGGGGACATTTACCTGCAGGAACACAGGGACTGGATAGAGAGGGTTTGCGGTGAGGTGAGGGTTGGACCCGTTTTTCCCCTCTGGGGAGAAAACACGGAAAAGCTGGCAAGAGAGTTCGTTGATGTGGGATTTGAGGCTTACGTTATCGCAGTGAGGAAGGATTTGAAGGAGATTCTTGGCAGAAGGTTTGATGAACAGCTAATCGATTTTGCGTTGGAAAATGGAGTTGACCCCTGCGGGGAGAACGGGGAATTTCACACGATTGTGGTTGACGGGCCAATTTTCCAAGAGAGGGTTGTAGTAGAGTTTGGAGGGGTTTATGAGAGCGAAAAATACTACCATTTGAGTGTAAAAGTTTGCTAAAAGTGAGAGTAACCTCTGAACTCCACCTCGAATGTTTTACCCTCAAACTCGGCAAAGACACCTCTACCTTTCTCAACCCTGCCTATTCTAATACCGTCCTCACTGTTTTTCGCCGTGTAAACAAGTTCGAAGTCACCACCACCGTAAAGAAACAGCTCAAGCGGGTTTCTTGCACCGCTCAGGTGGGAGAGGTCAATGCTGTCTATCACAATTTTAACGTTGCTGCTCTGGCTGATTTGATGCAGGCTGACAGCAAGGCTATCGCTGACGTCCGTCATTGCTGAAGCATAGCCTGCAATTTTCATCCCCTCCTCAATTCTGGGAACCGGAGTGTAGAGTCTCTCCGCATAGGGTAGTTCTTCCCTTTTTGCACCGTTTTCAAGCATTTCAAGGCACAGCTGGGCTTTTCCGGGAAGGTCCGTTATGTAAACATTTTCTCCCTCTCTCGCCCCCCTCCTAGTTATGTGTCTCCTTGCTTCACCAACAGCAAAGCCAGCTATTGTTGTAATTTCACCAAAATCTATATCTCCACCAACAATCTTCACACCATACCTGTCAGCGACCTTCTTCATTCCCTTGAGTATCTCCTCAAAATGTTCGGTGGATTTGAGGGAAATTGAGCTGAGGAAGTAGAGGGGTTTGGCTCCACAGGCGGCAACATCTGAGAGGGTAACGGCAATTGCCATCCAGCCCTTCTCTTCAGGAAGCATGTAGGGGGGAAAGTCGCTTATCTCGTTAACAGTGTCGCAGGTCAGCACTACCAACCTGTTTCCAATCTTGACGTAGGCAGCATCGTGCTTTCCTGCTGGAGTGATAACATCTTCATTTCCAAATAAGCGCTCAACGATCTTTATGAGATCGAACTCTTTCATACTCACATAAAACGCGACTCGTAACATAAAGGCTTGTGTAACTCTCTGTACCAAGACTGATTTCTTTGAAATTTCCAAGCTCGCTGAGGGTTTCTCCACAGAAATCACCGTGAGGAAATGCACCGATGCAGATTGCCACATCGTTTTCAATCATCTCTCCAAAATCGATAGTCTCTCCTTTTTCTCTGAAGAGCAAAACCTCTTTATTTTTGACAATATCTCTCAGATTCGCATCAACGAACTCCATCAACGTCGTTTCTACAACTATCTTCCTCTCAACGAAAAGCTTCTCCATCAGCCCAACAAAGCGGTTGTAGTTCCTCGGAAGTCGAGTTTTGCGGTTTATCCATATAAGCTCACCGTTGATTGTGTGCACGTAAACCTCAAAATCCTTCATCGGGGAGTCGAGAAGGAGAAGGAGGCACTGGTGGATTATGTCCGGTCTCCCCCTCTTTTCCCGGAATTTCAGCGATTTCATTGCCGAGTGGTGTTTTGAGTCGTCCAAAAGAATCCTGGCTGGGCTCTTACCTCTCCTCCTTGCATCAGCCCTCACCGCTGGGTGGTTGCGTATTTCTTCCGGAACGAGTTCGAGCGATGCCTCAAGAAAGACGAATGCACTTCCCACAGAGGAAAAGGAGCAAAAAAGTTTAAGTTCTTTTCTCAAGAACTTCTTTGTGTGAATGAGCTTTTGAGAAAGGCAGCAGAGATAGCAGGACAAATTTTGAAGCACGAAGAGGTTTTAGTCGTAACTCACATCGATGCGGACGGCATAACAGCCGGAACGATCGCCCACACCTCTCTGCTCAGAGCAGGTGTTGAGAGCAGAATTAGATTTGTAAAGCAGCTCGATGATGCTGAAATTGAGATGATAAAAGACGAGAACACTTTTGTCTGGTTCACGGACATTGGTAGCGGTGTTATCGACCTGCTGGAAGGTGTTGAGTTTGCCATAACCGACCACCACGTTCCGCAACGCCCTCATCCAATGCAGCTCAATCCACACGATTTTGGCTACGATGGGACTTTTGAGTTAAGCGGTGCCACAACGACATACCTTGTGTCCAAGTACCTTCGAAACGGAACTACTCTGTTTGATTACGAAATTGATAACTCCGATCTTCTACCAATCTCAATCGTTGGAGCTGTTGGTGATTTGCAGGACTCAAGGTGGGGAATGCTGAAAGGCCTTAATCGGAAAATAGTAATGGAGGGTGTGAAGAAAGCGCAGATAGCTGTAACACGCGACCTGAGATTTTTCGGTAAGCAGACGAGACCAGTTGCGAAGATGCTTGAGTACAACTCCGATCCGTTTATTCCGGGAATTACTGGCAATGAGGCAGGGGTATTGAATCTTCTAGACAGTCTTGGCGTGGATCCGTGGGTAAGGTGGATAGACCTTGAGATTGACGAGAAGAGAAAGGTCGTTTCCGCTTTAGTGGGCTTGGCAATGGATTTCGGAATCCCATACACGAGCATTCTGAGGATGGTCGGAGAGTGTTACATCCTCATTAACGAGGAGGAGGGGACGGAGAAGAGAGACGCAATGGAGTTCTCCACACTGCTAAACGCAACGGCCAGATACAATGAAGCGGAGGTGGGGATGGGCGTTTGCCTCGGTGATGAGAAAGCCTATAGAAAGGCGAGAACACTTCTTCAGAACCACAGAAGGAACCTTTCGGATGGAATAAAGTTCGTTGACAGAGAAGGAATTGAGGAGCTTGAGAACATCCAGTACTTCCATGCAAGAGACAACATACCAGACACAATAGTCGGAATCGTTGCGGGGATGTGCTTTTACAAGGGAAACAAGGAGAAGCCGATAGTAGCATTTGCGGAAAGCGATAAGGGCGTGAAGGTGTCTGCAAGGGCGACCTACAGACTTGTCGAGAAGGGAGTGCATCTGGCAAAGGCTCTTAAGAAGGCTGCCGAGTCTGTTGGTGGGGTTGGAGGAGGACACAGTATTGCGGCAGGTGCTACAATTCCAGAAGGGAAGGAAGATGAATTTCTGAAGATTCTCAACAGAATAATCGGGGAACAGTTGAAGGGGTAAGGTCTTTAACCGAGAGGGAAAATTAAAACTATGGAACTGATAAGTGAGAATGTAAGAGCAGCAATGTGCTATACTCTCGGCTTCATAACTGGAGTTCTGTTTTTATTTGACAGGAGTCCGTTCGTTAGATTTCATGCTATCCAGTCAACTCTAACTTTCTCAACGATAGCAGCTCTTATTATCCTCCTTCCCGTGATTCCCGGTGGAGTTATACTATCAAGAATCGTGATGGCCTTCAGTATCATCCTCTGGGCATTCTGTACTGTCAAGGCAAGTCGTGGAGAGGCGTTTAAGCTGCCTATTTTTGGGGACATTGCTGAAGAGCAGTTGAGCCCCAACTACACATGACTCTCATAACTGAAACAAAAACTATTTCTACCTCCTTTTACACTATATATGATTGGTGATCGGATGAGGCGATTCAACTGGCGCAAGTTTAGGAGAAAGGGCATGAGAAAGCTTTTTAGCAAGGACGAAAAGCTTCTTGAGAGCAATGTCAGTGAGATAAAGACTGTGAAGAGTGGAGAAAGCATAAAGGAAATTTCCAAGGAAGTCCTGCCTGAAGAATGAAGCTGAAAATAAAGTTTGTCGGTTTTGAAAATAAAGAGACTGAGGTTGATGTGAACGGGCAAAGCTACTCAGAGATACTTGAATCGCTCGGCATCAATCCCGAAACGGTTGTGGTGGTGAAAGATAATCTTCCAGTTCCGGTGGATGAGAAAGCAGAGGGAGGGGAGATAAAGGTTGTAAGAGTAATTTCGGGAGGTTAGGTTTTTTAATTTTTTATTAGATAGTCAAAAGTGTATAGTCCCAAAAAATTTGACTTTATGGTTAAGTGCATAACATCTTAAACTTATCACCCAGAAACTTCTCAATCCACCTTTTTGCAAAAGATATTGATTCTGCCAGTTTTTTGAAGGCTTTAGCAATCGCTTCCTCCAGCTCTTCCGTATTAAGCGGAGATTTCTCTG